>JAQUIV010000001.1 GCA_028681275.1 Aliarcobacter sp. | reverse complement strand
TATTTTATTTTTATTCATATATTTTGTATCCTTATTTTTCTAATTCCCAATCTTTTTGATTGTGCATAATGCCAATAAAAGAGGGTTCTATATTTTTTATATTTTTATTAACTACTGAAATTGAATCGGGTATATATAAAAATAGATATGGTAAATCATCACTTATAATTTTAAATATCTCTTTATAAATAAGACCTAGTTCATCTCTATTTACAGTTTTTGAACCTTTTTCAATCAATTTATCAACCGTTTCATTTTTGTATGAAACTAAATTAAATCCTCCAAGTTTATCACTTGAACTATGCCAAAGAGGATAAGCATCGGGCATTAAAGCCAATGACCAACCTAAAAGTACCGCTTCAAATTTTCTTGGATGTACAACTGTATTTAAAAAAGCTTGCCATTCCATTACTCTTATTTTCATAACAACACCAGCTTTTTGTAATTGGTATTGTAATATTTGAGCAGCATTTATTCTTATGTCATTTCCTGTGTTAGTTACGATTTCAAAAGTAAAAGGATTATTTTCATCATAACCGGCTTCTTTTAATAGAGCTTTTGCTTTTTCTATATCTTGATTTATAGTTTTTACTTCATCATTATAAGCAAAAGAATCTGGTAAAAAAGGTCCATTACAAACTTTACCATAACCAAAAAACAGAATATCAACTAACTCTTGACGATTTATTGCTAAAGATAAAGCTTGTCGAACTCTTATATCTTTGAATTTTTCATTTTTTAAATTAAATCCTAAATATGTATATGCAAAACTTGGTTTTTGTATGATTGTATAGTTATTCTTAAAATTATCATCAAGTTGTCTATCAACTTGAATAGGAGTTAATCCTCCAAGGTCAAGTTTTTTTTGTTTTAGATATAAAAAAGAGGTATTTGGATCTGGCAAAAATTGATATAAAATTTTTTCTATTTTAGGTTTGCCCTCAAAATAATTTTCAAATGCAATAAGTTCTATATCTTGTCCTTGTTTAAACTCTTTTAGTTTGTAAGAACCTGTTCCAATGGGATTTTTATTAAATGAACTAGTCATCAAATCTTTATCATCCTTTAGAATATGATAAGGAAGAATTCCAACCATCCAAGTCTCTATTGCTTTAAAATATGGTTGTTTATAGATTATTTCAAGGGTATAATCATCAAGGGCTTTTACACTTTGTACTTCTTGGAAGTTTGATTTAATAGAGTTAAATACTTTTGGATTAATTATTTGTTCATAGGTGAAAATTACATCTTTTGAAGTAAATTTTTCTTTATCATGCCATAAAACATCATCTCTTAATTTTATAATCAATTTTGTGGGAGTTTCAAAGTTATAAGATTTTGCTAAATCAACAGCGGGATTTCCATTTTTATCATATTTAAATAAACCATTAAAAAGCCAATCAGATATTTCACTACTTGCACTATCATTTGCTAAAATTGGATTTAGTCTACTTGGACTTGAACTCATTGATAAATTTAAAGTACTTGCACTTAAGTAAGTAAGGATTAATAGGTAAAAGGTTAAAAATTTCATAAAGTATTGTATAGTTTTTTTATAAAAAAAGGCATAAAAAAAGGGAGCAACTTTCGTTGCTCCCTTTTTCGTAAAAAAGAAGAGATTCTCTTTTGTATTCCAAAAATTATCTTTTTGAGAATTGAGAAGATTTTCTTGCTTTTTTCTTTCCGAATTTTTTTCTTTCAACAGATCTTGAATCTCTTGTTAATAAACCATAAGGTTTTAAGATAGTTCTGAATTGCTCATCAAAAGCAACTAATGCTCTTGAAATTCCGTGTCTTGCAGCATCAGCTTGTGCAGAATATCCACCACCAAGAGTTTTTACTACGATGTTTACAGAAGTTTCTTGTTTAGCAACATTTAATGGTTGCATAACTCTTTTTTTAATTGATTCATGTCCACCTAACCAAGCGTCAAGAGTTTGACCATTGATTGTTAATTGACCGTTACCATTTTCTAGCCATACTTTAGCTACAGCTGTTTTTCTTCTTCCAGTTGCATATACTTTTGCCATTACTCTTATCCTTTAATTTGCGCAGTATGAGGGTGTTCACTTCCTGCATATACTTTTAATTTTTTTAACATAGCTTTTCCAAGAGTAGTTTTTGGAAGCATACCTCTAGTAGCTAGTTTGTATAATTTTTCTGGATTTTTTTCAAACATTTCAGACATTTTGTGAGTTTTTGTACTACCAAAATAACCTGAGTGTGTAAAGTAATTTTTACTTTCTAATTTTTTACCAGAAAATTTTGCTTTTGATGCATTTATAATAACAACAAAATCTCCACAGTCTACATTTGGTGTAAAACAAGGTTTGTTTTTCCCTCTTAAGATAGTAGCAACTTCTGTAATAATTCTTCCGAATACTTTATCAGTTGCATCAACTACTATCCAATCTCTTTCGATTTCGTTAGCATGTGCCATTTGAGTAAATTTCATTTATTTTCTCCGCTTTTTTAATGAGGTGCAATAATAGTGTAGTAATCCTTAATAATTACTTAAATTAAGTATAAATTAATATTTTATACAAAATTGAGACCCTTTTTTAAATTCTGAATGAATTTCAAGGGTAAAATTATGCAAAGTTAATACAGATTGAACGATAAAAAGTCCAAGTCCAAGGGAATTGTTCCAACCGTTGTTTGAAATTCTATAAAACTTCTGATTTATTTTTTCTAGCTCTTTTTCTTCAATTCCTATACCCTTATCAATAACACAAATTGAATTATCTGAAATATTTACAATAATTTCATCTTCTGAGTATTTTAAAGCATTTTCAATTAGATTAGAAATAGCCATAGATATTAGAGTTTCATCAACTTTTAGTGTAACATCTATACCTTGAATAAGCATTTCTCTATTTTTATATTTGTCTTTTAAATCGCTAATACAGGTTTCAATTACTTTTTTTATAGAACAAGGTGCCAAAAGTAACTCTTGTTTTCCTTCTTCAAGTTTTAGAGTAAGTCTTAGTTTATCTATAATGTGGGACATTTTATTTGAATTTGAATAAATCTTTTTTAAAAATTTTGTTTTCATAGCTTGAGGCATTTGTTCATCATTTAAGATAGTTTCACTATATCCTGAAATAATTGCTATTGGATTTTTGAATTCATGGGAAATTGCAGAAATAATTTCATCTTTTTGTCTATTTGCAAGTTTTAATTTTGCATTTTGTTTAGCTTTTTGTTTTTCTCTTTTTGAGAGTTTTATGGCAACTTTATTTAGAAGTTTAGTTATTTTATTAAATTCATAGGTATATTTTGAGTCTAAATTAAAAGATGGTTTTTTATGTGTTAATAGGGTTAAAAAATGAAGAATATCATCTGTCTCTTTTTTTATTCTAATACTAATAAAATAAGTTGCTAAAAAAGCAACACCTAAAAAGAAAGTGATAAATAAAAATATCTCTAAAGTAAGACTCATAAAATCATCTGTTATATTAGTTATATAATCAGCCATTCTAATGTAATAAATAGCATCATTAATCACAATTTTTTTTGCAATATATAATAACTCTTTATCAATAGTTTCTGATTTTCTATGATCTTTTCCTACATGATTATTTTTTGCTTCAATAATCTCTTTTCTATTTAGATGATTTTTGATTAAAGATAATTCTTTATCACTATCTGCAATAACAACACCTGTTTCATTTATTATTGTTATTCTAAGATTTAATTTTTCATGTAAATCATGTACAATTTGGTTTATATTATTTAAAGCCTCTTTATTTTTAAAGACAATAGATAAGGTATCTATATTTTGAAGAAGATTTTTTTCAATTTGATTTATATAAATATTTTTAGACCAAAAATAGGTAATAATACTTAAACTAACGAGGATAGCAAAAAAAATAGTAATATAAGTTCTTAGAAAAAGTTGGTGAATCTTTAACAAAAAATGTAACCTTCTCCTCTAATTGAACGAATATAATCTTTCTCTCCATTAGGGTCAATTTTAGCTTTTAATCTTTTTATTGCAACATTTACAGTTTTCTCTTTTTTCTCAAAAGAGTCTTGCCAAACACTATTTAACAGATGCTCTCTAGTCATTAAAATATCTTTATTTTTAATAAATTCAAGTAATAAATCATGTTCAAGATGTGTTAAATCTATCTCTTTTTCATCAATATAGAATTTTTTATTTGAAGCTTTATATACAATATCTTTTATTTTTAGAATATCAATATCTTTAGAAGTTCTTTTTATAACAGCTTTTACTCTTGCACATAACTCTTTTACATTAAAAGGTTTAGTAATATAATCATCAGCATGGCTATCAAAACCTTCAATTATATCTTCATCTCTATCTTTAGCTGTTACATAAATAACAGGATTTGCATATCCTTGTTGTTTAATTTCATTTATAAAAGTAGTTCCTTCAATTCCTGGAAGATTTCTATCCATAATAATTAAATCAACCTGTTCTTCATTTAGAAGATTTCTTACATTTTTATCAATAGTTAAAAAACCTACTGTTTCATAACCCTCTTTTTGAAGATTATATTCCAGTAGTTCTAAAATATCTTCTTCATCTTCTACTATTAAAATTAGTTTATTGTTCATCTGAATTTGACTCTTTTGTAGTTATAACTTTTTTGTTTGGTCTTTCATCATCATATTCTATTACTGTATCTTTTGAGATTTTTATAATACCTGGTGAGAATTTAATAGCAAGAATTCTAAACAAAAAAAATACAAAAATTACAACTAATAAAAATGAAATATCAAAATAATCTCTATTTTTGTTTGTTGTTAAAATAATTACATCACGAATTAGGAAAATGATAAAAATATCAATAACATATCTTAATCTTAAAGTCTCTTTTTTGATGAAATCGGAAATCATTTTTACAACTTCCATTACAACAATGAACTCTAACATTAAGATGATTGCTCTGTAAAATTCTATACCAGCAACTAATATCATTATTAAAATAATAGTTGCCGCAAGAACTTCAAAATTGGTACTAAAGTAGTCTTTTATTTTATTTATGGCTTTTTTCATGCAAAAAGTATATCATAAATATTATGATTGTACTATATCTCCCCCAACTTGAGCGAAATGGAATAAGTTAGCCATTGACACGGCTCTGTCTGCGATTTTTTCAAGTCTTCTTAATGCACTTAATATATCAAAATACTCTTTTGATAAATCAAGATTTTTTGAGATTAATTTTAAGATATTTTTTTCTATCATTAAATATAAATCATCTGTTTTACTCTCTTCAACAATAACTCTATGATATTTTTCTTCAATATGATTTGGATTTGTTTCATCAATTATTGAAATAGATGTTTGTAATGAAAGAAGAGCTGATTTTAACAATGGAATAGTGTACTCTAAAATCATATTTGTATTTAAATCATCAGAATAAGATTTTTTAAACATCTTTGAAAAGTTTTTTGCATTTGAACCTGTTCTTACTAATTCATTTGTGATTTTTAAATAAGAAACTAATTGTCTTAAATCTTTTGCTTCTGGTGAATATAAAGCTAAAGTAGTAACTATGATATTGTCAATTTCATTTGATTTTAATAATAGTTTTTTTTCAGTTATTTCAACATTTTTTAAATCATCAATTTTTCTATCTTCTAATGCTCTTAAACATAATTCTAATGATTCTACAACATCAACACCAATTTTAGATATTTCATCTTTTATATTTTGTAATTTTGCTTCGTAAGGTTTTAACATTATCCAAATCTCCCTGTAATATAATCTTCTGTTTTTTTATTGTGTGGATTAACAAAAATAGTTTCTGTTTCATCGTATTCTATTAGTTTCCCTAAGTGGAAAAAGGCTGTATAATCAGCAACCCTTGCAGCTTGTTGCATATTGTGAGTTACAGTAATGATTGTATAATCTTGTTTTAATTCAAGCATTAAAGCTTCAATTTTTTCTGTTGAAATTGGGTCAAGTGCAGATGTTGGTTCATCCATTAAAATAACTTCTGGTTTAATTGCAATTGTTCTTGCAATACAAAGTCTTTGTTGTTGACCTCCAGATAATGAAGTTCCTGGTTGTTGTAATTTATCTTTTACTTCATTCCATAGACCAGATTTAATAAGTGAAGATTCAACTAATTCATCACAATCTTTTCCTCTTCTTACAATTCCATGTTTTAATGGAGCATATGCCACATTGTCATAAATTGATTTTGGGAAAGGATTTGGTTGTTGAAATACCATTCCAATTCTTTTTCTAACACTTACTTCATCTACATCTTTATCGTAAATATTTTTATTGTCAATAATAATTGAACCATCTATTTTTACAATAGGAATTAAATCATTCATTCTATTGATACATCTTAAAAATGTAGATTTTCCACATCCTGATGGTCCAATTAGTGCCGTAATTTTATTTTCATATAAATTTGCTGTAATATCAAAAAGTGCTTGATTTGTTCCATAATATAAATTTAAATTTTTTACATCAATTTTGATTTTATTGTCATTTTTTATCATTATTTTTTCCTCTTACCATTTAACTTCGAATTTTTTTCTTAAATATATTGCAATTGCATTTAGTGAAATTAAGATTGTTAATAACACCATAATTCCAGCAGCTGTTTTTTCTATATACATACCCTCAGGCATTCCAGCCCATGTGAATAATTGTGCTGGCATAACAGTTGCTGCTTGAGTTACTGTTGATGGTGCATCAGGGATAAATGCAATCATTCCTATAATAATTAATGGTGCTGTTTCACCCATTGCATGAGCTAAACCTAAAATTGAACCTGTTAAAATCCCAGGAAATGCTAAAGGTAAAACATGGTCTCGTGTTACTTGAATTTTATTTAAACCTAATCCATAACCAGCTTGTCTTATAGAATCAGGAACAGCTCTTAAAGCTGCTCTTGAACTTACAATAATAATTGGTAAAGTCATAAGGGCAAGTGTTAAACCTCCAACCAAAGGTGAACTTCTTGGCATTCCAAAAAGATTTATAAATATTGCAAGTCCTAAAAGACCAAATAAAATCGCAGGAATTGCTGCAAGGTTATTTATATTTATTTCAATAAATCTTGTAAATTTGTTATCACCTGCAAACTCTTCAAGATAAATAGCTGTCATTACTCCAATAGGAAAAGCAACAAGCATTGTAATAACCAAAGTTAAAATAGAACCAATTATTGCAGAATATAAACCAGCATATTCAGGAATTTTTGAATCACCATTTGTGAAGAAAATCGTATTAAATTTTTTTTCAATTAAACCTTTTGAATTTAATTCATCAACTAAAGCTATTTCATCCTCTTTTAATTTATGATTATGCCCTTTTAAATATTGGTCAACTTGGTCATCTGCTAAAACCCAAGTACTTAAAGTAGTATTCATAAAATTTGGATTTTCTTTAACTAATAAAGGAATATCTCTAAGCCATGCTCTTGAAACTATATCTCTATATTTTTTATCAACTGCAAATCTTGTATCATCTAAAGATTTTTCATTGTAAGTAACATCTACTTGAATATAAGCAACATGAAAAGCTGGGATTCCTTTTCCAACAATATCGAATAAAAAGAATCCTAAAAATGCAATTGAAAAAATCAATGAAGTTAATGTAAACTTTTTGAATCTTTTTGCACTTGCATGTCTTGCTTTTAAATTTGGATCATAAAATGGATTATGATTTGTTTTTTGTTTTTTTCTTCTAATCATAGTGTGTTCACTTTATATTTTTCTTTGAATTTTCTAATAAGAGATAATGAAATCATGTTTAAGATTAGTGTCACAATAAATAGAACTAAACCTAAAGCGAATGCTGAAAGTGTTTCTGGTGAACTAAACTCAAAATCTCCAACTAAAGCATTTACAATTGTTACAGTTACAGTTGTCATGTCTTCAAGTGGATTCCACGATAAATTTGGTCTTAAACCAGCTGCCATAACAACAACCATTGTTTCACCTAATGCTTTTGATAAAGCAAGTAGTGAAGCAGAAATAATTCCAGGCATTGCTGATGGTAATACAATATCTTTTATTGTTTCTCCATGTGTCATTCCAAGTCCAAATGCAGCTTTTCGCTGACTATCAGGAACAGCTCTTATAACATCATCAGAAAGAGAAGAAATAGTAGGAATAATCATAATTCCCATTACAATTCCAGATGCAAGTGCTGAGTTAAAAGTAGCTTCTAATCCAACAGATTCAGCTGCTTTTACAACTAAAGGAGCAACAGTAATTGCTGCGAAGAAACCATAAACAACACTTGGAATTCCAGCTAATATTTCAAGTATAGGTTTTAAATAGTCTCTTACTTTTGGACTTGCATATTCACTCATATAAATAGCACTTCCAAGACCAATAGGAATAGCAACTCCTAATGCAATAATTGTAATAACAAAAGTTCCCGCAAAAATTGGTAAAGCACCAAATTGGCTTCCAATAACTCCTGGTGACCATGTAGTTCCTGTAATAAAATACCAGAAACTTCTCAATTTAAAAAACTCTATTGCTTCAAATAATATTGAAAATAGAATTCCAAATGTTGTTAAAATAGAGATAGCTGCTGCACTAATTAAAGCTAATTTAATTAGTTTTTCATTAAATTCCCTACTTTTTTTTCTTGATTCAAAAGTGTTCAATACTTTTGCCTTTATATTGGTTTAAAATATAATTTTAGAAAAAGTTGGTTACAGAATGGTTACAGATTATAAAACGCTAGATATAGGCTCAGCAGAACCTTTAGATGCTTTTTTTAAGATGTTTAGAGTATTGTCAAAATTTGAAATATTTGATTTCGAATTTATTTCAATAATTGCAGATGAAACAGATAATAAGTTAAATTTTCTTTCCATATTAAAACGGTCTTTTGCAATCATATAACCATTTTCTTTATCTTGTTTTGTGTAAATATTTTCAGCGGTATTTTTAAATTCATTTTGAACTTCAAAAGTTAGTTTATATACTTCATCAAAGGAGTGGTTTTTTAATCCAACAAAAAAATCATCTCCACCAATATGAGCTATAAAAGCATCTTTTGGGTATCTTTTTTGTAAAAGTTCAGAGAAAATAAGTATAGCTCTATCCCCTTGTCTAAATCCATAAATATCATTAAATGGTTTAAAATCATTAAAATCAAAATAGATAATATGCGTTGTTTTTTGATTTTTTCTAAGGGTTTTCTCAATAAATTTTTCTATTTGATTATTACCTGGTAATTTTGTTAATGGATTTTGATTTGTTGCAATTTCTATATTTCTTTTGTATGAAAGGGTTAAAAGTGAATTTAGATTTATGAATCCTCTATATTTATTTCCTTGTGTAATAAAAATTCCTATTGCATCTTTTGAATTTAGATTATACATTTCAAGTATTTTATCAATCCCCCAAGATATTTCTACGAATATTGCAGGTTTTAAATATTTAATTAAACTAGAAGAAAAAGTTTTATTTTGTGCTAAAGATAAACCATATTGAGAATAAGATATTTTTTTAATATCAGTTTCATAAATAATGCCCAAAAAATTATCATATTCATCTACTATTGGAACGAAATTATTTTTAGTAGTCTCTTTAAAATGAACAAAAAGTTCATATAAAGAGGTATTTACACTAAGAGCAACAATAGGTTCAATAAACTCTTCATCAATTGTTGCATTTGGATTATTTCTTTTATCTTCATTTATTAAAGTTAAAATATTGTTGTAAATAGGTTTTATTTGTTCAATTTCAGTTGTTGGTTTTTGAACTAAATATCCTTGCATAAAATCAGCACCAATATCTTTACAAGTATAAAACTCTTTTGCAGTTTCAATACCCTCAGCAATTACTTGCATTCCCATAATATGAGCCATTTCTATTATTGAAGAACAAAAAAGTTTTTTCTTTGAATCTTGATCTATATTTGAAATAAAAAATCTATCAAGTTTTATCACATGGGCTTCACTAAAATATAGAAGTTTAAGTCCTGAAACACCAATTCGAAAATCATCAATAGCAATAGTAAAACCTTCTTCTCTATATCTTTGAATCATTGTAGATAAAGCATTTTGTTCAATTGCAGTACCTTTTTCACTTAGTTCAAAACAGATGACATTTTTATTTAATTTGTATTTTTTTAATATTTTTGAGGTATTTCCAAAAGAGAGATTTTTATTATAAATAATTCGATTATCTAAATTATAAAATAATCGTAAATTTTCAAAGGGAATTTGTGAAAACTTTTTTATTGCTTTTTCTCTTAATTGTAAATCTAATTCGTATAAATAGTCATCATTAAAAGCTGCATTAAATAAATCATCAATATAACTTAATCCAGGGATATTTTGAACATTTCTAATAAGTGCTTCAACCGCATAAATTTTGCCAGTGTGTGAGTGAATAATAGGTTGAAATGCATAATCTAATTTATCAACAACTTGATTCCAGTTTGTCATATTTAACCTAAACTTAATTTTTTAATATCATTAGTAAGTTTTTATCTCTTTGTTCGCGTCAACAGATAAAAACTTACTAATAATATTTAAAAGTTTAAAGATGAAGATTTTCTCTTCATCTTTAAGTAACTAGTGTTTTAATTGATCAACAGTTAATTTTTCGCTGTTCATAACTTTATTTCTAGCAGCATCTCTTGTTTTATCATCTAATGGAATAAGTCCAATTTCAGTTAAGATTCCATCTTTACCAATCATTTTTTCAGACATAAATAAGTTTGAATACTCTTTTAAAGAAGGAACATCTTTTACGTGAGCATTTTTAATATAAAAATACATAGATCTAGCAACTGGATATTTCCCTGATGAAATAGTGTCAGCTGTTGGAGCAATACTATCAATTGTTACACCTGAAACTTTATCTTTGTTTTCTTCTAAGAATGAATAACCAAAGATACCAACAGCAGCTGGGTTTTTAGTTAATTTTTGAACGATTAAGTTATCATTTTCACCAGATTCTACATAAACACCATCTGTTCTAATAACTGAATAAGCCTTATATTTTTTATTTGCATTTTCATCAGCTTTGAATAAATCTGTATAAACTGGCATTTTTTCAAATACATGTTGTAATACTAACTCTTCAAATGAATCTCTTGTTCCTGATGATTTTGGTGGTCCATAAACAACAATTTCTCTTGAAGGTAAAGATGCATCAATATCTGACCATTTTTTGTATGGGTTTTTAATTAATGATTTTCCATCTTTTGAAGGAACTTCTTCAGCAACTGCTAAAGCTAATTGAGCTTTTGTTATATTAAAACCAGCAACTTTTGAATCTTGAGCAATTGCAATACCATCAAAACCAATTAAAGCTTCAGTAATATCTGTTACACCATTTTCTTCACATGATTTTAATTCTTTATCTTTGATTCTTCTTGAAGCATTTGCAATATCTGGTGTATCTAATCCAGCACCTGCACAAAATAGTTTCATACCACCACCAGTTCCTGTTGATTCTACAACTGGAGTTTGAAATTTACCACTTGCACCTAATTCTTCAGCAACAGAAGATGAAAAAGGATAAACAGTTGATGAACCAACGATTTTAATTTGGTCTCTTGCACTTAAAGTTGTAACTAATAGAGCACTCGCGATTAGTGCCATAGATGTTTTTTTGAAAGTCATTTTATCTCCATATATTTATTTATGGTGAAAGTTTAATGACTATTGATTACATTTTGGTTACTTCTAGTGTAAACTTTTCTTCAAACTCTTTACAAGTTCTAACAAATAGTTCTTCGCAGTCATTTGGTTTATAGATAATAGCTTTTGTCCAAATATCATTTTCTTGGATTTTACAAAAGTTTATAGTAGTGTAGGATTTTTTATTTTTGTAGTGTATGTAAGTTTTATTTAGTTCTATCATAAAAAAAAGCTAATGGATTATAATCCATTAGCTTCGATAAGTTTAGATTGATGATCAGCAATAAGAGGATCAATTACTTCATCAAATAAACCATCGTTCATGATGTAATCAAGTCTGTAAAGTGTCAAGTTGATTCTATGATCACTGATTCTATTTTGTGGATAGTTATAAGTTCTAATTCTTCCACTTCTATCACCAGTACCAACTTGCTCTTTTCTAGTTGCACCTTCAGTTTCCATTTTCTTTTGCATCTCAATCTCATAAAGTTTCGCTTTTAAAACTTTCATAGCTCTATCTTTATTTTTATGTTGAGATTTTTGGTCTTGATTAGTTACAACTATTCCAGATGGAATATGAGTGATTCTAACAGCCGAGTCTGTAGTATTTACAGATTGACCACCATTTCCACTGGCTCTCATAACATCAATTTTTAAATCATTTGGATTTATTTCAACTTCAACATCATCAACCTCAGGCATAACAGCAACTGTAATTGCTGAGGTATGAACTCTCCCTTGAGACTCAGTAGCAGGAACTCTTTGTACCCTGTGTGTACCACCTTCAAATTTTAGTTTTGAATATACATGGTCACCTTTTACAAGGAATACAATCTCTTTGTATCCGTGCGCTTCACTCTCGCTCGAACTCATAATTTCAACTTTCCAACCATTATTTTCTGCATATCTTAGATAACCTCTGAAAAGGTCACCAACAAATATTGCAGCTTCATCACCACCTGTACCAGCTCTTAACTCTAAATAGATATTTTTATCATCATTAGGGTCTTTAGGAATCATTAAAAATTTAATTTCTTCTTCAAGTTTTGGTTTTCTTGTTTCTAATTCTTTGAGTTCTTCTTTTGCTAAATCTCCAAGTTCAGGATCATCTAACATCATTTTGTTTTCATCAATGTCATCCATTAATTTAACATACTCTTTTGCTTTAGTAACAATAGGTTGCATGTTTGACTGTTCTTTTGAAAGGTCAGTCATTCTTTTTATATCATTTGTAATATCCGGAGACATTAATAAATTATTAATCTCTTCGTGTCTATTAATAAATGGTTGTAATTTGTCTTTTAGCATATATTATATAGCGTTAACTTTTACTTGTAATCTACTTACTTTTCTTGAAGCAGTTCCTGCTTTTAAAATACCTTTAGATACACAATGGTGTAAATATTTGTTAGCTGTTTTCATAGCTTCTAACGCTTTTTCTTTATCTGCTGTTTCAATTGCAGCTAATACATTTTTTGTTACATTTTTGATTCTAGTTTTGTAAAATCTGTTTCTTTCTGTTTTAATTCTAGTTTGTCTAGCTCTTTTTTCAGAAGATTTGTGATTTGCCATTTTTTTAACCTCTTTATAAAATTTTTAAGGGTAGAATATTACCTAAAGTAACTTAAACAGAGTTTAATTTTAGGAAGATTTAATGAAACTATTCGGAACAGATGGTGTTAGAGGAAAAGCTGGTGATTTTTTGGATGCAATTACTGTATTAAAATTAGCAAAAGCTGCTGGTATATATTTTAGAAAACATTCAACAACTAAAAAAATACTTGTGGGAAAAGACACAAGAAGAAGTGGTTATATGATTGAAAATGCCCTTGTTAGTGGTCTAACAGCCGTTGGATATGATGTTATTCAAATAGGTCCAATGCCAACACCTGCAATTGCATATTTAACAGAAAGTATGAGATGTGATGCTGGAATAATGATTAGTGCTTCACACAATCCTTATGAAGATAATGGAATCAAATTTTTTGATAATCATGGTGATAAATTAAATACAGAGTGTGAAAAAGCAATAGAAGCAATATTTAATGACACTGAATTAATGCAAAATGAACAAGTAACAGGAAGAAACATCGGTGCTTCAAAAAGAATCGATGATGTTATTGGAAGATATATTGTTTCTATTAAAAGTTCATTTCCTAGAGATTTAAATTTAACTGGAATGAGAATAGTTTTAGATTGTGCAAATGGGGCTGCATATAAAGTAGGTCCTACAATTTTACAAGAATTAGGTGCAGATGTAATTGTTGTAAATAATAAACCAGATGGATTTAACATAAATGAAGATTGTGGAGCTATGCATCCTGAACATATTGGTAAAATTGTAAGAGAATATAGAGCTGATATTGGTTTAGCACTTGATGGTGATGCGGATAGATTAGTTATCATTGATGAAAAAGGTGAAGTAGTTGATGGTGATAAATTAATTGGTGCATTATGTAATTATTTAAATGAACAAAAACTTCTAAAAGGTAATGGTTGTGTAGCAACTGTTATGTCAAATAAAGCTTTAGAAGATTATTTATCTTCAAAAGGAATAGAATTATTTAGATCAAATGTTGGGGATAAATATGTTCTTGAAGTTATGAAAGAAAAAGGTATTAACTTTGGTGGTGAACAAAGTGGACATATTATTTTCTCAGATACTGCAAAAACAGGTGATGGATTGGCTTCAGCTTTACAAGTTTTAGCACTTATTTTAAAATCTGGTAAAAAAGCAAGTGAAGTATTAAATCCTTTTGAGTTATATCCTCAAATCTTAGTTAATATGAAAGTTACAGAAAAAATTCCATTAGAAAAGATAAAAGGTTTAGATGAAATTCTAAAACCTATTAGAGAAAAAGGAATTAGAGATTTAATTAGATATTCAGGAACTGAAAATAAAATCAGATTACTTCTTGAGGGAAAAAATAAAAAAGATGTTGAAGATTCTATGGAAACTTTAAAATCATTCTTTAAAAAAGTATTATGAATAGAGAGTTAAAAATAGCAACAACTATTTTTATAGTTGTTTTTATAATAGACCAAGTTGTTAAATATGGATTTGCAAATCTAAGTTGGGATGTTGATGGACCTTATATGTCCTTAAAATTGGCATACAACTATGGAGTTGCTTTTTCTATGTTTTCATTTTTGGAACATAATTTAAAATATATTCAATTAGCTATTGTTTTAATTGGAACATTATATTTGTTTAAAAACAAAGAGGTTTTTAAAGAGTATTATTTACCAATAGCATTATTATATGCAGGTGGTTTATCAAATATTTTAGATAGATTTACTTATGGTGGGGTTGTTGATTATTTTTATTGGCACTATTTATTTGAGTTTGCAATATTTAATATTGCAGATGTGATAATAGATTTAGCAGTTGTTATAATCATATATAAACAAATTAAACAATCAAGAGAAGAAAAAAAGATTAAATCGTAGATTTTTGTAGCTTAAAATAAATTTAGCTATAATCCAACAAATTTCAGAAAATGACAGGAAAAATTAATATGGGTCAAACAATAACAGAAAAAATTTTTAGCGAACATGTTGGTCGTAAAGTATATGCAGGAGAAATTGTAAGAAGTCCAATCGATATGGTAATTGGAAACGATATTACAACTCCAATTTCAATCAAAGCATTTGAAGATGGTGGTTTTGAGAAATTAGTAAATCCAGAAGGTTTTGCAATAGTTTTAGACCACTTTATTCCAGCAAAAGATATAGCAAGTGCAAATCAAGCAAAAATCTCAAGAGATTTTGCAATGAAACACAATTTAAAATATTTCTTCGATGAAAAAGATATGGGAATTGAACATGCACTTTTACCTGAAAAAGGTTTAGTATTACCAGGTGATGTTATTATTGGTGCAGATTCACACACATGTACACATGGTGCTTTAGGAGCATTTTCAACAGGTATGGGGTCAACTGATATTTCATTTGGAATGATTACAGGTGGTAACTGGTTCAAAGTTCCTGAATCAATCAAAGTTGTATTCAAAGGTAAACCAGCTCCTTTTGTAACTGGAAAAGATTTAATTTTAGAAATTATTAGAATCCTTGGTGTTGATGGAGCTTTATATAAAGCTTTAGAATTTACTGGTGATACAATCCAATATTTATCAATGGATGATAGATTCTCTTTATGTAATATGGCTATTGAAGCAGGTGCTAAAAATGGTATCGTTGCTTATGATGAAATAACAAAAGAGTTTTTAGATTCAAGAGAATCTTTAAGAGCTGAACCAAAAATTCATTATTCAGATGAAGATGCTACTTATTGTCAAGAAATTGTTATTGATGTTGAAAAACTAGAACCAGTAATTGCATATCCATTTTTACCATCAAATGGTCACTCAGTTTCTCAAGCAGTAGCTGATAATATTAGAGTTGATCAAGTATTTATTGGATCTTGTACAAATGGAAGATTAAGTGATTTCAAAATTGCAGCTGAAATTTTAAAAGATAAAAAAGTAGCACGTCATGTAAGACTTATTTTAACTCCAGGTACTCAAAAAATCCTAAGAGATGCAACAAAAGCTGGATACATTGACACTTTAGTTGATGCAGGAGCAGTTGTATCAAATCCAACTTGTGGAGCATGTTTAGGTGGATATATGGGAATTTTAGGTGATGGAGAAGTTTGTATCTCTACAACTAATAGAAACTTTGTTGGAAGAATGGGTTCAAGAAGCTCAAAAATTTATTTAGCAAATAGTGCCGTTGCAGCAGCATCTGCAATTTCTGGATATATTACAGACCCAAGAAGTTTATAATATGAAAACTCCATTTGAAATTACTTGTGTAATTTTAAGTGGAGGTAAAAGCTCTCGTATGGGAGAAGATAAATCTTTTCTTCCATTTTCCTCTTCAAAAACTCTAATAGAGTACCAATACAATAGATTAAAACCATATTTTAAAAATATTTATATCTCTTCAAAAACTAATAAATTTGATTTTATAGAAGAAAAATGCCTGATTTTGGATGAAAATAAAGATGTTTTTTCTCCAATATTAGCTTTAGATACTATTTTTGATAAATTTAAAAATCAGAAAATTTTTATAATCACTGTTGATACACCATTTGTGACAATAGAATCAATTTCAAAACTAATAGAAGAATCAGAGAATTATGATATTTGTATTGCGCAAACTGAAAAAACTCATAATTTATGTGGAGTTTTCTCATCAAATATAAGTTTAACTATTAAAAATATGATTATAAATGATATTCATAAAATAAATTATTTGATAAAAAATAATAAATATAACATAATTAAATTCCATAAAAATAGTGAGTTTATGAATTTAAATAATAAAGATGAGTATCTTGAATCTTTGAATTATATAAATAAAACTAATAATTCTTAAAATAATTTAGATATATTTTTCATAAGTCAAGTATTATCTCTTTTTTGTTATCCTTATCTTATATTTATTATTAAAATGAAGGAAATTAAAATGGCAAAAAATGAACTAGACAAAGCCTTAGAATTAGTTGATTCTGAAATAAAAAAAGCTGGAATTTCAAGAAGAGAGGCGTTCAAATTAGCAGGACTAGGTTCAGCTGCTTATTTAATGGGAGGAAGTTCTGAATCTCACGCTTCTACGGAATTAAAAGCTAGTGAAGTAAGTGGAAAGATTTTGATTATTGGAGGAGGATTAGCAGGTATTTCAACAGCTGCAAGATTAGTAAATGCTTTATCTAATCCTGATATTACAATTGTAGAACCAAATCCAAAATCTGTCGCTTATCAGCCAGGTACAACATTAATAGGATCAGGACTTTATACAAAAGCAGATGTTGATTACGATACAAAAGACTTTTTGCCAAGTGGAGTTACACTTTTAAAAGATAGAGCAGTGGATTTTAATCCTGAGGCAAATAAAGTTGCATTAGAATCAGGAGAAACAATAACTTATGATTTTTTAATTGTTGCAGCAGGAATAGCTTTAGATTATGGTTCAATTAAAGGTTTGGAAGAAATAGGAAATGCTTATAGTGCTGGTGATGCATCTAAAATATTAAAAGTATTCGCAGATACAGGAGCTACATCTGTTTATAATATTGATTCAGCTGTTGCTATGTGGACACAAATGCAGAAATTCATTGAAAAAGCAAAAAATGGACAAAAAGTAAAAGGTATATTTACAGATCCAAATACTGCAATTAAATGCGGTGGAGCACCAAAAAAAGTTATGTATCTTACAAATGCTAGATTAAATGAAGCAAATGCAAGAGCAAATGCTGAGTTAACTTTTTACGCAGATTCTGGGAAATTATTTGGTGTAAAAGAGTATGCAGATGCTATTGAAAAACAATTTATTGCAAGAGATATGAAGTGGAATTTTAATCATAATTTAACTGGGGTTGACCTTACGAAAAAGATTGCAATATTTGATAAACATTGGCAAGAAAAAGGTGCTTATGATAAAGATTTAGAAGAGTATGAAACAATTACAAAACATCAAAATGTAGAAGTTCCATTTGATTTCCTTCATATCACTCCTCCTCAAAAAGCTCCAGATGAAATTGGAAAATCTGCTATTGGTTCAGCTAAAGGTTGGGTTCCAGTTGATAAAGAGACTTTACAACATGTTAAATATAAAAATATTTTTTCATTAGGTGATATTGCCGCTGTTCCTATGGGAAAAACAGGTGGAAGTGTTAGAAAACAATATAAAGTATTAGTAGATAATTTAATTGCTGTTATGGAAGGTAAAGAACCAACTTCTAAATATGCTGGTTATACAGTTTGTCCATTAATTACAGATATTGGAAAAGTTATGTTAGCAGAGTTTGATTGGACATCAAAACCTACACCATCTTTTCCACTTGATCCCACACAAGAGAGATATATTTGGTGGTTATTAAAAGTTTATTTACTTAAACCAATGACTCAATATGGAATGTTAAGCGGTAAAGCTTAAGAAATTTAAATGAAAAAAGAGTTATTAATTATTATAAGCATTTTAATGATTTTGACAATAATTATGCATTATGATGAATTATTAACTCATCCAATTAAGCACATTTTTGATTTATCAAAATCTGGAGCTTATGGTTTGGGAGGATTTCATCCTCTTATTTTTACATTTATTGTATATGTACTAGTTTTAATACCAAGATTTTTAATTAAATTATTTAAAAGGAATTCAAAATGAACAAAAGATTTAAGAGTTTAATCGTATCAAGTTTTCTTTTAACGGGAATGTTAAGTTTTTCAGTAGAAGTGGAAAATCTTTCAGCACCAACTGAAGTTGTTTTGGAATTAGTTAAAAAATACCAATTAGAACAAGTAGATTTTAATTATGTAAAAAAAGCTATAAATCAAGGTAATAGAAATGGTGTAAATGCAGTTCTAATAGATGCTAGACCTGAAATAAAATATCAAAAAGGAACGATTCCTTCAAGTTTAAATATTCCAGATACAAAATTTGATGAATATTATTCTGTATTAAAAGATATTCCAATGGATAAAGAACTTATAGTTTATTGTGGGGGATATAATTGTACTAAAAGTCCAATTGTTGCACAAAAATTAAAAGAAAAAGGTCATACAAATGTAAAAGTTTATTCAGCAGGTGAACCTGAGTGGAATAAACTTAGTTATCTTGAAATTGATACTTCAGTTATAAAAGTATTTCAAGAAAATAATTCAGCTTTTATTGTTGATGCTAGACCTTATCCTAAATATTTACAAGAGACAATTCCTGGAGCTATCTCTATTCCTGATACAAATTTACTAAAATTAGTAGGAAGATTTCCAATTGATAAAACTGAGAAAATAGTTATATTTTGTGGTGGATATACTTGTGAAAAATCACATATAATTGCAAATAAATTAGTTTCATTAGATTATAAAGATGTTACAGTTTATGCAGGTGGGCTTCCTGCTTGGAAAGAAGCTGGATTAGCTACGACAGCATCTTCAAAAAGTATAACTGAAGAAAAAAAAGTTGTTAAAAAAGAGCAATTTAGTAAAAATGGTTTAAAACTTGGAAGTGATGATGGAAGTGTTGATGGAGAATGGCTAAAAAAAGCAATTTTAGAAGACAAAGTTCCATCTTATATTCAAATAGTTGATGTTACTGCTCCAAATGAGTTTAAAAATGGATATATTAAAGGTGCAATAAATATTGAAGCTTCTAAATTAAATGCAAAAGAGTTATTAGAAAAATTACCAAAAAATAAAACTATTGTGTTTAATTGTACAACAGGTGGAAGAGCAATTGAAGCTTGGTCTAAATTAAAAGATGCAAAAGTTGATATGTCAGAAATTTATTATTTGGATGCAAATATTGTTTGTAAAGATAATAATTGTAAAATTGATGTAAATGAGCCTTTATTATAATTTTTTGATAAAGGCATAAAAAAAGGGTTAGAAGAAAATCTTCTAACCCTTTTTTAGTGTTTGTGCAAATTTATTTTAGTGCAGATTTAGCAGTTACTACTAAAGATGCAAATGCAGCAGAATCATTCATAGCCATATCAGCTAAGATTTTTCTATCAAAATCTAAACCAGATAATTTTAATCCGTTCATGAATCTTGAGTAGTTAATATCATTTAATCTACAAGCTGCATTGATTCTTATAATCCATAATTTTCTTATGTCTCTTTTTTTCTGTCTTCTATCTCTGAAAGCATAAACTAAAGATCTTTCTAATTGCTCTTTAGCTTTTCTAAAGTGTTTTCTTCTACCACTAAAGAAACCTCTAGCAGCTTTTAATACTTTTTTATGTCTTCTTCTTCTTACAACACCAGTTTTAACTCTAGGCATATATATTTCCTTTCTTAACCATTATTTCTAATAAGGTGTCAGCAAATTGCTGAACTTTTCCATCGTTTGATGGAGGGACAAAAACTACTTAAATTTTAAGTAATTACGCTTTACATAATGCTACAAGTATTCTACCAGCATCTGTTTTATGAACAGTTTTTGGTCCTCGTAGATTTCTTTTTCTTTTTTGAGTCATTTTTGTTAAGATGTGGCTTCTAAAAGCAGAACCTCTTTTAATTGACCCGTTTTTCTTCACTTTAAATCTTTTTAAAGCGCCACTAACACTTTTCATTTTTGGCATTGAAGAATCCTCCTTATAAATTTGCGTTTTCACATACATGAAAAAGTTTTGGATTATACTTAAGATTTACTTATTATAAGTTTAAAATTAGATTATTTTGGAGCAAAAGAAGAGTAAAACTCTTCTTTTAATTTGGAGTAAAATTTAATTAGTTTTTTGGAAGAGCCATCATATTAACGTATCTTCCCTCTAGTTTTGGTTCTTTATCCATAACTGCAATATCTTCAATCATTGGCCAGATTTTATTTAAAACATCAATACCTGATTGTGGATTAGCCATTTCTCTACCTTTTAGGAAAACTCTAAATTTAACATGATTTCCTTCTTCAATGAATTCTCTTGCATGTTTAACTTTATAGCTAATATCATTTTCAGCAATTTTAACAGATAATTTAATCTCTTTAATTACGATAACTTTTTGATTTTTCTTAGCTTCTTTTTTCTTTTTCTCTTGTTGGTATCTAAATTTACCATAATCCATGATTTTTGCAACTGGAGGTTTTCCATCAGGAGCAATTAATACTAAGTCTAAACCTAAACTATCAGCAGTTTGAAGCGCTTCAGCTGTACTTATTATTCCATAATTAGTACCATCATCACCTGTACATCTCACTTCTTTTACTGTAATCATTTCATTCATGATTACATCGTCTTTTCTTTTGTCTTTACTCAAATTTTGCTCCCGCTTATTATTTCATTTAGCATTGATATAAACTCATCTTTGCTCATGTTTGATTGTTCTCTAGTTCTTCTATTTCTTAATGCAACAGATTTATTAGCAACTTCTTCATCTCCAATAACAACTATCATTGGAACTCTCTCTTTTTCTGCCATTCTAATTCTTTTATTTAAACTTTCGTTCATATTAAAGATTTTAGAATCCATACCATCTTCTACTAAATCTCTTTGTAACTCTTTTGCATATTCAAGATGAGAATCTGCAATTGGAACAAAAATAACTTGAGTTGGTGCAATAACAAATGGAAATTCTCCAGCACAATGCTCAGTTAAAATTCCTATGAATCTCTCAAATGAACCAAGAATTGCTCTGTGAATCATAACTGGTTGTTCTTTTTCACCTTTGTCATTGATAAACTCAGCATTAAATCTTGATGGTAAATTCATATCTACTTGAACAGTTCCACATTGCCATTTTCTACCAATTGCATCTAGGATTTTAATGTCGATTTTTGGACCATAAAATGCTCCTCCACCTTCATCAATTCCATATTCAATATTTTTTTCATTTAAAGCATCCATGATACCAGCAGTTGTTTTTTCCCAGAAAATATCATCACCAATTGCTTTTTCAGGTTTTGTAGAAACTTCAATCTCATATTTGAAATCAAACATTTTAAGTAATGAATCAACAAACTCTAATACTTCAAAAATTACTTCTTTTATTTGGTCTTGTGTACAAAAGATATGTGAATCATCTTGTGTAAATTCTCTAACTCTAAATAATCCATGCATTGCTCCTGACATTTCATGTCTATGAACAACACCATATTCAAAAAGTTTTTTTGGTAAGTCTTTATATGAAACTAAATTGTTTTTAAAGATTTGAATATGTCCAACGCAGTTCATTGGCTTGATTCCATACTCTTGTTCATCAATAGTAGTGAAATACATATTTTCTTTATAGTTTGCATAATGTCCTGAGATTTTCCACATTTCTGCTTTTAAGATTTCAGGTCCTCTTACTGGTTCATAACCTCTAACTCTGTGAGCTTTATATAAAAGATGTTCAAGTTTACTTCTAAGTCTTGCACCATTTGGCAACCACATAGGAAGACCTGCTCCCACATCGTCATTAAATGTGAAAAGTTCAAGTTCAGTTCCTAATTTTCTATGGTCTCTTTTTTTAGCTTCTTCAATCATTCTTGTATAATCAAATAGTGCTTGTTTATCAAAAAATGCAATACCATAAATTCTAGTAATCATTTCATTTTTTTCATCACCACCAAGATATGCACCAGCAACTCTTGTTAATTTGAAACTTCTAATCATTCTAGTATTTGGTAAGTGAGGACCTCTACATAAGTCTTCAAAATCACCTTGTTTATAAATTGTTAAGGTATCATCTTTGATATTTTTCAGAACAGCTTGTTTTAATTCATCATTTTTGAATTTTTCATAAAACTCTTCTTTTGTAGTTTCATGTCTAGTAATAGGTAGTTTTCTATCTGCGATTTCTTTCATCTTTTTTTCAATTGTAGGTAAATCTTCATCTGAGATTTTACTTTCTACTTTAAAATCATAGTAAAAACCTTCTTTTACAACAGGTCCAACGAAGAATTTTGCTTCAGGATAAAGTTCTTTGATAGCTTGTGCCATCATGTGCGCACAAGAGTGTCTTAAAATATCTAAAGATTCTTTAGAATCATCAGCTTTAATCTCATCTCCTTGGATATTCAGAGCAACAGCTGTTTGAAGGTCGTAGATTTGACCATCTTTTAATATACCAATAGGTTCCAATAATTTCCTTTTTTTCTTAATTATTTATTAAATTACGTTTATTTTACCTCAAAGTGACTTAAACTAATTGAGATATAACTTAATTTAGTAAATTTTCGTTACAATTAAGCATGATTTTAAACTTATCAAAAATAAAAACAGAAAGCTTATTGTTATTTTGTAAAGACTTGATTCTATCGTATAAAGACAAAGGCGATATAGAGAAGTATGTATCAGATAAAGATGTTATTGAGAAATTTAATAACATAGGAAATGATATGTTAAAACAAATTTCAAATATAACTTTTCCTCAAAATTACTATTTAGAAAATAGAAAACATTATAGAATCAAAGCAATTTTAGATGGATATAATTTTATAAACAATGAAATATCAAAAAATCTAAAACAAAATGAAGAGTTTAATCCCTCAATGCTTTATTTCTCGCTTCTTGCTTTATGGTTTAAAGAGCTAAATAAAGAGTCAAAATCAAAAGAGTATATTTATTTTATTCTTTATCCTTATGCAAATGTTTATGATAAATTTTTAGTAGAGATAAAAGATAAAGATTTTAAATTATTAAATATAAAAATGATTGAGTTAGCTGAAAAAGTAATTTATAAATTTGATAAATATGACTTTAGATAATAAAAGAGCTTAAAGCTCTTTTATTTTTATATTAGAATTTATATCTCATATAAGCTCTAACATCTTGAGCAGATTCAACAGCATTCATACCATTTGCTTGTGCCCCTCCAATTTCATGTGGTGTTCCATCATATCCAAAGAAAGAGTTTGAACCTGTATAGTCATATTGCATTAACACATAACTAAGCCCAAAACTTAATGCATTAGTTAATTTTTGAGTTCTATAAACTTCCCATGCTTGACCACGAGTAGCTATTTTACTTCCAGCGTAAGTATCTTCACCATAAGTCATAGATCTCCAGTATTTACTACCTTTATTCCACTCAAATCCGATTTTTGCACTATCTGGTAAAATAGGACAAGGAGCATTTACTCCTAACCAAACAGAAGTTCCAGTTTCAGACTCAAGTGAACCTAACATACCTTTTTCATTTGGATTTGTTTTACTTGCTGCAAATGAAGCAAAAGCAACACTATTATCTAAATAATCAGAAATACCATTTCCAATTCCTTCAGTTTTAAATAAAATAGTTGCAAATTCTATGTCACCAACATCTTTAAATGCAGGTGTAGCCATTTGTAAATTATAAGCAGTGGTTGCATTAGGTGTTCCTCCATATAATGGATTATAGGCTGCATATGCACCATTAAATGTATTTAAAGAACTTTGATCAAATCCAATCAAATTCCAAGCTTTAGCATAATTCATATGAACAGAATATTGCCCGTTATCATAAGGAACAGCAATAAATCCTAACATATCAACATCAACATTTTTTTCATCATCTCTTGAATAAGCAGGACTAAACATATCAAATCTAGGAGTTGCATTTGTTAAACCTCTTCCTCCACAGATTTTAAACCAAGAACCTTGAAGTCCTGTTAATTCTTCTGTATCAAGTTTAATAGAAAAACCATCAAACTCAACATCAACAACATGTGAAAGTGGAGAGTTTTCTTTTTGGTCATTTCTAATATTTATAGGTAATCCATCTGTTGAAGGTCGTCTTCCAACCGATGCTGCCCAAGGAATATTTGAACCAAATAATTTTTCTTGAGTATAAAGCCAATAAGCTTCTTTTACTTTTAAAGTATTATCTGTTGCATTTTCATTTGTAACCCAGTCAAAGTCTGCATATCCTGGATTTGTATTTGATTGAGAGTGATTAGCTGTATCTCCAAATGCTTTATTGTAAGATAGTTTCCCATGAAATGATGAATTATCATCAGCTTTATATCCAGCACCTAACCATAATCTGTTTGTTAATAAAGCATTGTTTTTTGCTTTTGTTCCATCAGCAAGTTTATATTGAATATTATCAACTTGAGTTCTAAAATCAACATCCCATTTTAGATTATCATTTCCACTCTGGATTTTTGCAGCAGTTGCAGTTTTTGAAACAGTATCAAGTTTTTTTTCGATATTTTCTATTCTTTTTTCATCTACAACTTTAACTGTCGGTTGCTCAACTTTTTGTGTTTGAGCAGCTTCTTGAGCGGCTACTTTTTTTTCTAAAGCTTCAATTTGAGCTTTTAGAGCTTGAATTTGTTTATACATTTCTGTGTTGGCATCATTTGAAAATGATGTTGTGGCAAATGCTGCAACACAAGAAAGTGCAATTAGACCTTTTTTCATATTTTCCCTTTTTACAATTTATTTAGATTTATTTTTATAAATTAAATTTATATTAGCAAGAAGGAACATTTCCTGAATCATTTGCAAATTCAATTGAGAAATCTATGATATGTTCTTGAACTGATTCACTTAATTCACCAGCTTTTACATTTGGACAAATTTTAATAACTTCAGCTTCAAATTTACCAGATGATTTTATTTCTCTCCACTCTTCTTGTGTATGTTTAGCTGCAAATTTCGCACCTGTCATGTCACAAGGACCTTTTAGTAATTTACTAAATAATTTTTGACCTTTTACTGCATCAGCTGATAATGAAGTAGATGCAACACCTAATACTAATGAACCTGCCATGATAACTTTTAATAATTTCATGTTATACTCCTAATAGAAAATTTGTACTATTATATCTAATGTATATAAAAAAACTCTTACAAAAATATCACAATAAAGCGAACAATCATGAAGCACTTTTTATTAAAACAAATAGTTGAATATTTATCTGTAAATGCCCATAATATCAAGTTTATTAAGAGAATTGATAATAATACTATTATAATTGAATTTAATAATAGAAATATAGTTTATATTGATATTTCTAAAGGAAACAGTACAATCTTTAAATCTAAAAAGATTTTGACTTCAAAAAAAGATTTTAATGCTCCCTTTGATGTGGTTTTACAAAAGAGATTTAATAACTCTAAAGTAGAGAGTGTTGAATTATATAATGAAGATAAGATTATAAATATAAGAGTTAATTCTTCATCTTCATATAAAAAACTAACAACTATTTTACAATTGGAATTTACAGGAAAACATACAAATATAATAATTTTGGATGAAAATCGAATAATTTTGGAAGCTTTACGACATATTGATGAATTTTCTTCAAGTAGAGTTGTAAAGGTTGGAATAAAATTAGATGAGATTCCAAAACAAACATTTATTCCAAAAATTGATGAAGTTCCAAATATTGAAGAGTATTTATATGAGATTTACGAAGAAAAAGAGAAACAAAATTTAGAAAATGTAAAAAAACAAAAAATCTCTCAAATAGATAAAAAAGCAAAAAAATTAAAAAAAACTATTGAGTCTTTACCTAAAAAAGAGGAACTTGAGCTTGAATCAAATACTCTTTATGAAAAAGCAAATTTGATTTTGTCAAATCTGCATAATATTAAACCATATCAAAAAACTCTAAAAGTTTATAATTATGAGGGAGTTGAAGTAAATATTGATTTGGAAGAAAAGCCGAGCGCTTCAAAATATTCAAATGATTTATTTAAAAAAGCAAAAAGAGCAAAACAAAAAGCTTCAAATATCTCTTTAGAAAAAGATAATTTAGATGAAAAATTAGAGTTTTTATTAAGGCTTATGAATAATATAAATAATGCAAATAGTATAGAAGAGTGTGAATTTTTATCTCCCAAAAAAGAGAGAAATCAGATAAAAACTAAAAAAGCTCAAACTTATGAGAGTTTTTATTTTGAGGGTTATAAAATTATGTTAGGAACGAGTGAGAGAGAAAATATCTATTTGTTAGAAAATTCAAAAGCAAGTGATTTTTGGTTTCATCTAAAAGATAGACCATCTTGTCATGTTATTGTTCAAAACAGTAAAAAAATTATTCCAGATAGTGTTATAAATCAAGCAGCAGTTTTATGTGCGAAATTTTCGGTTGATTTTAGTGGAACTTATGAAGTTGATTTTACACAAAGAAGAAATGTGAAAATTCAATCTGGCGCAAATGTGTTATATAATCCATATACAACAACGGTAGTTAAAATATGAATTTAAAATTACACAATTTTAAATGATTAATTTTGTAGAATATGGAAAATTATTTTAAGGAAAAAAATTGAAAAATATTTTTAAATTAGGTTTATTAGTTTTTAGTGCTTTATTCATAGGCTTATTTATTTCAGGTTGTGGTGCAGCAGCAACTGCAATTGAAAAAAGAGAATTAGTAGTTCAGACTAAAATGAGTGATTCAATTTTCTTAGAACCAGTTTCTCCTCAAAAACAGATAGTTTATGTAAAAGTAAGAAATACAACTGATAAAGATATTGAAATCGAAGACCAAATCAAAAGAGCATTTGAGTCAAAAGGATTTAAAGTTGTATCAGATCCAGATGAAGCATATTTTATGATTCAAGCAAATGTTTTACAAGTGGGAAAAACAGATGCTACTGATTCAGATAGTGCATTAAAAAGTGGATTTGGTGGTGGATTATTGGGTGCTGGAATTTCAGCAGCAACTGGTGGGTCAGGGAATAATGTAGGTGTTGGTGCAGCTATTGGTGCAGTTGCTGGACTTCTTGCTGATACGGTGGTAAAAGATATTTATTATTCGATGATTACAGATGTTGAGATTAGACAAAGACCAGCAATTAATGAAAAAATTGTTCAATCTGAAGAAAATTATTCAGACCAAGGAACATCATCAACAGTTAGCCAAAATGTAAATACAAAAGATGTTCAATGGAAAATTTACAGAACAAGAGTTATAAGTACAGCAAATCAAGTAAATTTACAATTTGAAGAAGCAAAAACAGAACTTTCAAGGGGTATTGCAAAATCTCTTTCAGGGTTATTATAGTTTTGCTAAATTTAGTTGAAAATATATAAATTATTATAAATATTAGGAGTGAGTCAAAATTGAGTCATTCCCTCTAGTATAATTTTATTTATATTAAAACTAAAGGTATAAAATGATGAAAAAAATTTTAATGGCAGGTTCAATTATTGGTGCGGCAGTATTATTTACAGGGTGCGGTATAAAAACTTCAGAATACAATGTGTCTGCTGATAATGTACAAACTTTAAGAGATTATAAAGAGTTAAAATTAGATGTTTCAACTTTTACTGCAACAACACCAGCTGAAAGTAGTATTATGTGTAGATTAGCAGAAACTGTATCTACTCCAAAGGGTGAATCTTTTGAAGAGTATATAAAAGATGCTCTAATTTCAGAGTTAAAAATGGCTGGATCTTATGATAAAAACTCAGATTTAAAAATAAGTGGAAATTTAAATAAAATCTATGGAAGTACAATGTTTGGAAATGCGTATTGGGAAATAAATGTAACAATAACATCATCAAATGGAAAATCAATAACAGTAAATACAAAAAGAGATTATCCGTCTTCTTATTTAGCAACAACTGCTTGTAATAATATGGGAACATCATTTAGTCCAACAATAAAGCAATTAATTGGAGATGTTATTAATCATAAAGATTTTTCGTCACTTCTAAATAAATAATAATTAAAAAGCTAAATTCATTATTTGAGTTTAGCTTTTGTAGATAAAATAAACAAATATTAATTAAACACTCTATCATATTTCAATCTTTACAAATAACAAGCCAAAATTTAGTATAATCTCAAACTTTTAAATTTAAGGTTCAATGAAATGTTAAACATAATAAATGAGAGTTCAACTCGTATAAAAACAGGTATTGTATTATTTGTATCAATGCTAGCAATAGGTTATATCGATTCATATTTTATATTTTGGTTAGTTTTTGGAATTATGTTATTAATTTCAATTTCAGAATCAAAAAAACTTTACAGTCTAAAAAGTGATAGTATTTATGTTTATACATCGCTATTGTGGATTGCGGCATATTTTTATCCAAAACCAGAAGATTTAGTTTTTATTGTAGCTATTGCTTATGCATCTCAATTAGCGTATAAAAAAACATTAAATGTTCATATGTTTTTACCTCTGTTATATCCAACTGCATCGTTTTTATTCCTTTTAGCTTTATATAGCGAATATGGAACAATGACTCTTTTATGGTTATTAGTAATTGTTGCAAGTACAGATATTGGAGCTTATTTTGTAGGTAAAAGTGTTGGAAAAACAAAATTCTGTGAAACAAGTCCAAATAAAACAATTGAAGGTGTTATTGGAGGAGTAGTTTTTGCAGTTATTTTAGGAACACTTTTCTCAACAAATGGGATTAGTTTTGTAAATGCGTTAATTATTTCAGCAATAGTATCAATAACTTCAATTTTTGGAGACTTATTTGAAAGTTACCTAAAAAGAGAAGCTGGAGTTAAAGATAGTGGAACAATTCTTCCAGGACATGGTGGAGTTTTAGATAGAACAGATGGTTATTTATTTGGTGCAATCGTAATGTTAGTATTATTAAGGGTAGTGATTTGATACTTCTTGGAAGTACAGGTTCTATTGGTGTAAATACTTTAAATATTGCACGAAAATTTAATTTAAATGTTGAGGTTTTAGTAGCTGGAAGAAATATCGAGCTATTAAATCAACAAATTCAAGAGTTTAAACCAAAAAAAGTTGTTATAGATAGAGCTGAAGATATTTCAAAAGTCAATCATAACAATGTCTCTTTTGGAGAAGACTCTATTTTACAAGCTATACAAGAGAGTGAAACATCAACTGTTGTAAATGCACTGGTAGGTTTTTTAGGTTTAAAACCAACTCTAAAAGCAATAGAGTGTGGTAAAAAAATTGCTTTAGCAAATAAAGAATCTCTTGTTGTTGCTGGAAAATTTATAGACCAAACAAAATTAAAACCAATCGATAGTGAACATTTTGGACTTTGGTATTTACTTCAAAATAAAAAAATTGATTCTATGATGGTAACTGCAAGTGGTGGTTCTTTTAGGGATTATCCCCTTGATAAATTTCAAAATGTCTCTATAAAAGAGGCATTAGCGCATCCAAATTGGTCTATGGGAAACAAAATCACAATTGATAGTGCAACTATGACAAATAAAATGTTTGAACTAATGGAAGCTGCTTGGCTTTTTGATATTAGAAAACTAGATGCAATTATTGAAACAAAATCTTTAATTCACGCATTTATAAATTTTGCTGATGGAAGTACAACTGCTCATATTGCAAATGCTTCTATGCAACTTCCGATTGCTTATGCAATTTTAGGTTCTTGTGATGAGCAGATTTTAAAACCAGTTGATTTAGTAGAAGTTGCAAATTTGGAATTTAGAAAAATAGAGACTTCAAGATATCCAATTTGGGAAATAAAAGATGAGATACTAAATAATCTTGATTTAGGTGTAGTTTTAAATGCTGCAAATGAAGTTGCTGTTTCAAAATTTTTAAATTCACAAATAGGATTTTTAGATATTTCAAAAATTACATTAAATGCAATAAATAAATTTAATAATGTAAAACCAACTTCAATCGAAGAGATATTTGAAATAGATAAAGAAGTGAGAAACTATTGTGGGGCTTGATTTATTAATACCTTTTGGAATACTTTTAATCATGGTTGTATATTTAATTTATTCAAGAAATAATTTTGAAAAAGATATAACAAAATTGTATGAAGAAAAATTTGATGAATGGAAAAAACATAGTACAATAGAGAAAGAAAAAACTTCTCACAAAGAATTAGTTGGTTTAGTTTATAAAACTGACTATAAAATAAATATTGAGTTGCTTGATGATAATGTAGAATCAGCACTCAAAAGAGGAAAGTTTGAAGTATCCAATATTAAAGGATAACTAATGAAATATCTGTTGTTATTAGTAGTTTTTTTATCATTACTTGATGCAAAAATGAATAGAAATGATTCTAAAGAAATAGTTTTAGACGATGAGTCTAAATTAATGTGGATTGATGATATATCAGTTATAAAAAATTTGATGAATCACGATGAAGCTAAAAAGTATTGTGAAGAGCTTAATTTTCTTGGTTTTTCAGACTGGAGATTAGCTCATATTGATGAATTAGAAACTATTGTATACAAAAAAAATATAAAAACAAATGTAAATCCTGCATTTAAATATAATGTTCCAGATGGATATTGGGCTTCAACTGCTCATTGGAGAACACTTTGGTATAATGCGGATTATATGCATTTTGTAAGTGGGACACCATATTATGACAATAGAAAAACAAAAAAATATGTAAGATGTGTGAGAAATTATTAAAAGGATTAAAGATTGAATAAAAGGGTTTTAATACTTCATGGTTTAGGTGGAAGTGATTTTCCTCACTGGCAAGCTCAATTAGCAAGTGATTTAATAAAAGAAAACTATATAGTTTCATTTCCAGCATTTCCTTCTAGAGAAAATCCAAACCTACAAGAGTGGAAAGATTTCTTAAAAAAAGAGTTAGAACATTTTAAACCAAATATGGTAGTTTGTCACTCATTGGCAAATATTTTGTGGTTTCATACTTGTGATGAATTGGATATAAAACTTGATAAGCTAATGCTTGTTGCTCCTGTTAGAAATGTAGTTTTAGAAGATGCAAAAACATTTTTCCCTTATCCAATAGCAAAAGATTTAAAAGCTAACGAAATAATCATGGCAGCATCTACTAATGACCCATATATGAGTGTAGAAGAAGCAATAGAACTTCAATCAAAACTAAATATTGGTATGAAAATTATGGAAAATGCAGGACATATAAATGCAGCTTCTGGATTTGGGAAACTTGATTGTGCATTAGATTGGATAAAAAGAGTTGATGAGTGCGAGATAAATAGAGATGAAGAGTTACAAGGATGATATTAAGTATCGAAAGTTCTTGTGATGATAGTTCAATTTCTATTACACAAATAGAAACAAACAAATTAATTTATCACAAAAAAATATCTCAAGAACTACAACATAGCATTTACGGTGGAGTTGTTCCTGAACTAGCCGCCCGTCTTCATATAGAAGCCTTACCAAAAATACTTGAAGAGTGTAAAGAGTATTTCCCATTTTTAAAAGCAATAGCAGTTACAAATGCCCCAGGTTTGAGTGTTACTTTAACTGAGGGTGTAACAATGGCAAAAGCTTTATCAATCTCTTTAAATCTTCCATTGATTGCAGTTAATCATCTAAAAGGTCATATTTATTCTCTTTTTATTGAAAAAGATGAGATTTTGCCAATGACTGTTTTATTGGTTTCAGGTGGACACACACAAATTATTGAAGCAAATAGTTTAAATGACATGAAAGTAATTGCTAGCACTATGGATGACAGTTTTGGAGAGAGTTTTGATAAGGTTTCAAAGATGTTAGGACTTGGATATCCTGGTGGTCCAGTTGTTCAAGAGTACGCTTTAAAAGGTGATATGAATAGATTTGATTTACCAGTTCCTCTTAGTCAGAGTCCAAAAATAGAGTTTTCATATTCAGGGCTTAAAAATGCTGTTAGAATGCAAATAGAAAAACTTGAAAATAGTGAATTAGGAATTAGTGAACAAGATAAATACGACCTTTGTGCCTCTTTTCAAAAAACAGCAGTTTTACATATTATGCAAAAACTAAAAAAACTTTTTAAGCAAAAAGTTCCAAAAAACTTCGCAATAGTTGGCGGTGCAAGTGCAAATATACATTTGCGTACGCAACTTGAAGAGTTATGTAAAAAATCAAATACAAATTTATATCTTAGTGAGTTAAAATATTGTTCTGATAATGCGGCAATGATCGGAAGAGTTGCCGTTGAGCAATATAAACAAAATGATTTTATAACAATAGAAAATATTGATGTTCAATCAAGAATCAAGGAGTTAGTATGGGCTTAGCAGATAAATTAGCTTTTGGATTAGGAGCAAAACTTGAAGGAAATAGTTTTGATACAACAAAAGAAGATAAAAAAAATCCAAAAAAATCATCAACTGAAATCATTCCAAAAAATCAACATCAACTAGTTTTTACCTTTGAAAAAAGAAATGGAAAACCAGTTACAAATGTGGGAAGATTTAATATCTCTTTTGATGAAAAAAAAGAAGTTCTGAAACTTCTAAAGAAAAAACTAGCTTGTGGTGGAGCTATAAACGAAGAGTGGCTTGAACTTCAAGGTGATGTAAAAGATAAAATAAAAACTATTTTAGAAAGTGATGGTTGGAAATTTAGAAAATAAAAAGGGTATAAAATGCAAAAGCTTTTTGATGAGGTTAATTCTTTAGACAAAAGATGTTATGAGAAATTTTTGTTAAGTGAAGATTTACTTATGGAACATGCAGCTTCGAGTATGGCTTTGTATATATCTGAAAAATATTCTTCTTTCGAATCTATTTTAATTGTATGTGGAAGTGGAAATAATGGCGCTGATGGAATAACCCTCGCACGACTTTTACATACAAAATTTGATGTTAATTTATATCTTTCAACAACTCCAAAATCTTCTATGGCACAACTTCAACTTCAAAGGGCAAAAACTTTAGATATAAAAATTGTAAATGAAGTTTTTGAAGCTGATATTATTGTTGATTGTCTCTTTGGAACGGGTTTGAATAAACCTTTAGATGATAAATCTATAAATCTTTTAAATACTCTAAATTCATATAACTCTTTTAGCACTTTTAAACTGGCTTGTGATATTCCAAGCGGAATAAATAATCTTGGACAAATACAAAACATAGCTTTTGAAGCTGATGTTACTATTACTATGGGAGCTTTAAAAACTTCACTTTTTAGTGATATTGCAAAAGATTATGTTGGTGAAATAGTAGTTGCTAATTTGGGAGTTCAAAGGGAAATTTATGAGATAGATTCTAATAAATTTTTGTTAGATGAATCTGATATGAAACTTCCTATTAGAAATAAAAAAAATGCTCATAAGGGAACTTATGGACATTTAAATGTAGTTGCTGGTTGTAAAAAAGGTGCTGGAATAATTGCCGCAAATGCTGCCTTTGGATTTGGAGCTGGACTTGTAAGTGTAGTTTGCCATGAAAACTTAGATTTACCATATCATATTATGCAAACACATTTTATTAGTGAAAATTGTACGACAATTGCAATTGGGATGGGTTTAGGAAAATATGAAACCAATGAGATTAGAAAAATACTAAACAAAAAAGTTCCAAAGATAATTGATGCAGATTTGTTTTATGACAAATTAATTTGTGAAGTTTTAGAACAAGAAGTAGTTTTAACTCCACATCCAAAAGAGTTTGTATCACTTTTAAAGCTTTGTGACATTGCAGACATAAGTGTAGAAGAGTTACAAAACAATAGATTTTTATATGTTGGGAAATTTTGTAAAAAATATCCAAATGTAGTTTTATTGTTAAAAGGTGCAAATGTAATTATCTCTTCAAATGAAAAATTGTATGTAAATAGTTTTGGCAGTTCAGTTTTAAGTAAAGGTGGAAGTGGTGATGTTTTAAGTGGTCTTATAGGCTCACTTTTAGCTCAAGGCTACAAATCCCTTGATGCAACAATAACTGCAAGTTTAGCCCATGCCATAGCTTCAAAAAATTATAGTAAAAATAATTACTCTTTAACTCCATTAGATTTGATTGAAGAGATTAAAAAATTATAAAAGCGAAATAAAAGAATTACATAGTTATGATTTGCCCGAAATTATTCAATTAGATAGATACAAAAAAATATAAATTTTATAGGAGAAAATAAAATATGAGCGATATTTTAAAAATAGGTAAATATGAATTTAATAGCAGATTAATCGTTGGAAGTGGTAAATATAAAGATTTCCAAACAACAAAAGATGCAACAATAGCAAGTGGAAGTGAATTAATCACAGTTGCAATCAGAAGAGTAAATATAATGAATCCAAATGAAGAGAATTTATTAGATTATTTTAAAGATACAAATGTAAAACTTTTACCAAATAGTGCAGGGTGTTTCACTGCAGAAGAAGCAATTACAACTTTTAGATTAATGAGAGAAGCAACAGGAATTGATATTATTAAACTTGAAGTTATTGGTGATGCTCAAAAAACACTTTATCCAGATGTAATAGAAACAATCAAAGCTTGTGAAATTCTAAAAAAAGATGGATTTACAATAATGGCTTATACAAGTGATGATCCAATTATTGCAAAAAGATTAGAAGATGCAGGAGCTGATGCAATTATGCCACTAGCTGCACCAATAGGTTCAGGACTTGGAATTCAAAATAGATATAATATTGCATTTATAAGAGATGCAGTAAAAGTTCCTGTTATTGTAGATGCTGGAGTTGGATGTGCTTCAGATGCTGCTATTGCAATGGAATTAGGAGCAGAAGCTGTTTTAACTAATACAGCAATTGCATGTGCAACAAACCCAATACAAATGGCAGAAGCTATGAAATATGCAGTTATTGCTGGAAGAATGGGTTATAAAGCAGGAAGAATCCCTAAAAAACCTTATGCAACAGCTAGTTCACCGATTGATGGATTAATCCAATTTTGATAAATTTAAAGAAATTTCAAAAGATTTTGGAATTTCTTCAAAAAACACTTGACAAACTCTCTAAAACTTAATATAATTCCGTCCACTTTTTGTGAAACTTCAAAAATATTTTTGTCGGGGCGTAGCGCAGTCTGGTTAGCGCACCTGGTTTGGGACCAGGGGGCCGGAGGTTCGAATCCTCTCGCCCCGACCATTTAATTAAAATTAAATCTTATGGTAGATATAGCTCAGTCGGTTAGAGCATCGGGTTGTGGTTCCGAGGGTCGTGGGTTCGAGCCCCATTATCTACCCCATATTTTTAAGTGCTTCCATAGCTCAGCTGGATAGAGCAACGCCCTTCTAAGGCGTAGGCCGTACGTTCGAATCGTACTGGGAGTACCACTTTTTGGTTTAGCTTACCAACTAAATCTTTTTTTGAAAAATTTTAATGCGGATGTGGTGAAATTGGTAGACACGCCAGACTTAGGATCTGGTGCCTCACGGTGTGGAAGTTCGAGTCTTCTCATCCGCACCACTACTATAATATCGCAATCTCTATCTAATCTACAATCATTATTTAAAACATTCAAATTTATTACTCGGCAATTATTCGGCAATAATTCAGCAGTTTCATTATTATAAATTAAAGTAAATATTACGATATTTTTCATCTTCTAACCGTTCTTTTTTTCTTGAATAATATTGTAATTAAAGAAGTTGTTTACAGCTTCAAGTCTTACATTATTTCTTTCATAGTTAAAATAGTGTTTTTCCATTACATTACTATTTGCACTATGACCTAATTGTTGTTTAACCCAAGTTCTATCAAAACCTCCATTTATCATCATAGATGTAAATGTATGTCTTGTAGCATATAATGTTTTATATGGAATACAAGTTTTCATCAATAGTGGTTTAAAATGAGAATCAATAATATGTCTGCTCTTTTTAAATGGAGTTCCATATTTAGAAACAAATAACCATTCATCATCAGGTCTATTCATATGATAATGAGCAAGTGCATAAATAGCATCTTTTACTAATTCTACTACACGATTATGATTTTTATTTTCAGATACTCTGGTTACTTCTTCATCTTCATCACTAATAGTTCTTTGAACAAAAATATAACCCTCTTCTAAATTAATATCTTCCCATTTTAAAGCCATAAGCTCACCAGTTCTCATACCAGTTGTAAAAGCTAAAAGTAAAAAAAGTTTTAACCAACCATCAGCCTTTTGTAAAAGCTCTTGAGCTTCTTCAATAGAGTATGATTGTCTTTTTTCATTTGTAACTTCAACTGGGTCTGCACTCAAAGCTGGATTATGCTCAATAAGTCTATTTGCATAAGCTTTTTTAAAAGTTAGATTAATAATAACTCGACATTTATGAACAGTTGAAGATGATAGTTTTTCTAATAACTTATTTTGAAATGATTCTATATTCATAGGTAAAACATCACTAATTCTGAAATTCTTAAAATAAGGTTCAATATAGTTTTTTACTTTAGATTTATAATCATCCTGTGCCTTTTTACTTCTTTTATTTGCTGTAAGCTCAAGAACTTCATTACAAAAATCAGACATAAAAGGTTCACTTTTTATTTTTTTAGCTTCATCTTCTTTAACATTAAGTTGTAAAAGTACTTGACTAGCATTCTTTTTAATCCATGCTAGATTTAATGCTGTTGCTTTTTTCCCTGTAGATTTTCTTGTAAATTTACCGTTAATAGTACCTTGAACATAGATAACATCACACTCATTTACAAACCAACCCTTTCCTTTAACCCTTGACATAGTGTTTCCTTACATCAAAAGCTACCTCTTTCCCTACAAATATTTTACCACCTTTTTTATAAAAGTCTTTCTCAGGCTCATAATTAGCAATTATATATTTTCTTACAGTATTATTTTCTTTGTTGCAGCTATTAGCTAAATCAGATAAAGAAACTTCACTTGGAATTAATAATTCCAAGTTATTTAGTTTATTTAAGATTTCTAATAAAAGTTGTTGATTAGTTTCTTCCATACTATTAACACTCATTTGCGTAACTCCGTAAAATATATGTTAGCAGTATAAACAAATAAAACTTAAAGTTGCGTTAATCCGTTAATAAAGAAGTATTTTTATGTTATTCCGTTTTCGCTAGCGAAATTTAGATGAATTATAAAACTCTAAATTTATCTACATCAACAGCATATTTCATAATATTATCAACATAACCAATTGTTTCTTTACTATTCTCTCCTGTAACAGAAGATAGAGAAAGTTTTATTTCATTCCAAAACTTTTTATTACCACTTACCTTTTGGGCTTGTAGAATATTTCCAGTTCCTGCATTATATGAAGCAAGGGCGAGTTTAAATCTTTCAACTTCAACTCTTCCTAAATCCCAAGTTTTAAATAATTTATTCATATAATATACTTGAGCCCAAATACTTTGGATGGGATTTTCTCTATCAAATCCATCTTTAAATAATGCTAGTTTTGTTTTTAGTTCATCACCAATTTGTTTTGCAGTAGGAGTCATAAATTGAGCAATTCCAACTGCACCAGCTGGACTTACAGCTTTTGCATCAAATCTACTTTCTTGAACTGCTTGAGCTATTAAAAAAGATGCAACATTAATCTCTGGGGTTATTTGAATATTGTGTTTCCATAATACATTAATTGCATCTTCATATTCATCTAAGTAAGTTTTTACACCTATTTCTATTGCTTGAGCTACTGATTTCATTTACTTACCTCTTTACAAAAAGTATTATTTCTATCCACTTGATTTTCATAGAAAGTTATATTTGAATCAATAGCAGTTTTATAGGCAACTGCTACATCAACATCATCTTTATAAACTCTCATTTGTACAGGTTGAACTCTCTCAACTTTTTGTTGTTCAACACAAACGATTTTTTCTTTAAAAACTATTTGCTCTTTTTGAGAGCATCCAATAAAAACGCAACTAAAAAGTAACGATAGTAAAATTGCTTTTTTCATCTTGTTTTATCTCTCCTCTTTTTTCAATTGTTTTAGTTAGTGTTTTGTACTTTGTAACTACAACTTCTTTTTGTTCAGTAGTAACAGCTTTTTGAGCTGCTATCTCTTTTTCAATTGCTAAAGTTTGCTCATAGGCTTCAATGATTAGCTTATTGTTTTTATTTGCTTCATCAAGTTCAGTTTTTGTATCTATTCTTAGCTTCTTTTCATCTGCTAAATCTGACTTTAAATTATTCACATAAGCTACACACCCAAGAGCAATTAATACCAGGGCAATTCCTATATATAATCTAGGCATCTTTTTCATTCTCCTCTTTTACAGAAATAGGGCAACTTGGTATATTTTTGCTCATTAAAAAATTTCTTATATATTTTCCAATAGCTGCTAGGGCATCATATTCTGGAAACTCTTGTTTAGTTCTAGTTGAGTAGATATTTCCAATGATTGAATAAACTTCACTAAGTATTAAGATATACATTCCAGAGTTTAAAACATAATGACTATCAGCTCCTAAAGCTTTTGCACCCATTGCAACAACAATTGGAACTATGATTAAAGAAAGTTTAGAAACAAGTCCATACTTCATTTTATTTGATGTGATACTATGCTCTAAAGTTTTTGCTTTCCATAATCCAGTTATGTAATCGATAACTAAAAGAATTGCAAATAAAGTGAAAGGCTCTTGAGAAATTTCTAAATAAGCTAATATTCCACTAAAAAGGATTACAAAAGTATTCCAAACTATTTTTATTGCGGTTGTTGTTTCAATCATTTTTTTCCTTTTTTAAATTTAATTTTAAACTTCCAATAAAGCTTTACAGCTATAATCATAATTTTAGTTTTATAGCTATCTTCAATTATTAATAACATCTCTTCAAAGTATTCATTTGCAATACAAATATCAAAACTATTAGTTGCTTTTTCAATCAAAAAATCATGCACTAAAATAGCTGGTAAATATTTAGGACTAAATGGTTGAATAATTAATCCAAAAGGTCTAGGAATATCTGCTCCATTTGTTTCATATCCAATAGGTATTTTTATACATTTGTATCTATACTCTTCTGTTAAAACAAATTTATTAGTTTTTGTCGGCTGTAAAGTTGGATATGTAATTATCATAATTTACTCGCTTGTAAAAACAAATCATCAAGTTGTGTATCAGTTAATCCAAGAGCTTTTGCCATATTCAAAAGGATTGCATCATTTCTATAAAAGTTATCAGCATCATTCCAATATATTCTTGCTTTCTCATTTTCTTGCATAAGAGCTTCTACTTGACTAAATTTACCAATTTTAGATAATTGTAATTTAGCTTGAAGTCTTGTAATTGAAGTAGGTATTACTACAACTTGCTCTGGTATAATATATGGTGCTATTTTTTGCTTTTTACAATACTCTTCAAGAGGTATAAGAATTTCTTTATCTTTTTCATCAAAAGTGCCAGTTGCAAACATATGCAAATCTTCCGTATCAACTAAATTTAATGTCATTGGTATTTCACCAAATTCTATGCAAGTAGCTAATAAATCTATAAAAGATTTATCCTCTGTTACATACTTTATATCTTTAACATTTGTAAAATTCATTTTTATTTCCTTTTATGCAATTCTTAGCCACATAGTAGATGGATACCAGTTCGCAGCATATGATTTACAATACCCAAGAGCTTTCCATGTACCAGCTAAACCAGAAGCACTTTGCCCTCCAGATACAGAATATGAAGCTGATGTTCCAGCAATTGAAATACCCGCATATCTTAAACTAGCTCCAGATAATGTTTCACCTGCTGCAATTGAACCACCAGAAGTCATTTTTGATAAAAAAGCAACACTTCCTACTGCTCCTATGGCTAAAGCTGCATTAGCATTCGCAACATTAGCCATAACAAATGCAGTAGTTGCAAGTTTTGTAGTATTATCACTAGCAGCAGGTGTTGGTGCTGTTGGAGTACCAGTTAAAGCTGGACTTGCTAAAGGTGCTTTTGCATTTAATTGAGTTTGTACATTTCCACTTAAAGCACTTAAATAATTCAATTGAGCAACTGTTATTAAACATCCATCAAGTATATTTAATTCAGCAGTTGTAACTGTTGCACCATCAAGTTTATTTAATTCAGCAGCTGTTGCAGTAACTCCAAGAGTAGCTAAAGTTGTAGCTGGAATATCTGCCCAACTGTAACTTCCTGCTGTTGCTCCAGATTTTAAGAATTTCCCATTATTTACTGTTCCATTTGCTGGTATATGTAAATTTCCATCACCAATAGGATGTGTATAAAGATTTGCACCAGTTGCAATACCATCTAATTTAGTTTTTAATGTTGCAGTGAAATGTTTTAAAGTTAATGTTTCAGCAATATTTGATAAATCAAGATTTTGTAAGTCTGCTTTATTTTGTTTAATATAATTTACTATCTCTTGCATTTGGTCAAGAGTCATATCATCACTAGATAAAAGAGTATTAATACTATCAATTAAATCTTTTAATACTTTTCCTTGTGCTGCACTTAATGCTTTATCTGTAAAAGATGATGTTAAATTATTTACAACATCGGAAATATTTAGCTTTTGATTTATAGTAATTAGTAAATTATTTTGTAATGCTATTAAATCACTTGAATTAATATCACTATCTTTTCCATTATATACACTAAATTCGTGTGTATTACTATCACTTAATGTAATTGTATAAATATCAGTTTGCCCAGCTGTTCCATTACCAGAAGTTCTAGCAATTGATACAACACCTATTCCAGCATCACCTTTTTCTCCTTTTTCACCACGACCAAAAGGAACACCAAACGACCAATCTCCAGCAGTTGCACTTTTCTTAAAATAGATATGAGGAATAGTTGAGCCATCTACTACAACATCAAATGCAAGAAAAGAATAACCCGTTACTTGATTATCATATAAAGCTCTTTGTGCATATGTACCAATAGAATTAACTGTAAATGAATCCCCTTTATCTCCTTTTAATCCTTGTGGGATTGCAAAAGTGAATTTATTTGTAAGTTGATTATATTGAACAGATACGGATTGTCCTGCTTGTAAAGTTTGACCTTGTACTGTTATACTTTGGATTTGATTTAATTTTTGAGTAGCTGTTTCAGCACTTTGTGATGCAACAAGTGCTTTTTGAGTTGCTAATTCTGCTGCTTCTTCTGCTATTAATGCTTTTCCAAATGCATATTCTGCACTTTGTGAAGCTGCTAAAGCATCATCTTTTGTTGCTAATAATTCATTTAAGTTTGTGTATAAAACCATTAATTCTGGAATTTTAGTTTGTAATACTACAAGTTCATCTGTTTTATCAGATAGTTTTACCATAGGATCAAAATTATTACCAAGTTTGATAATATCTCCAATTCTATTAGCTAATGTTTGTAATGCACTTGTTGTTTTTGCCCAAAAGTAATTTACTTTAGGCTCTTTTACCACTCCGTTGTAAACAAAAAGTTCTACTCTCTCAATGTTTGATGATTTACCATCTGCATCTCTAAATCTTATCATTGCTGGAGTATCTGCAAAAGCTTCTAATAAAACAATTTCTGTATCATCAACTAATTCATAATATGGATGATTTACAATAAAATTTTTAATATCACCATGAGAAGAAAACTCTATAATACCACCAGAACCATTATCAAAAGGCATTTCAAGTACAGTACCATCAACTAAAATAATATTTACTTTTTGGTAAGTAGGAACACTTGTTGTGCTATTATTATTTAGACTAAGGTCAATATCTATTTTTCTATTACCTAAATAATTTCCTTTTTTGAAGTCTTCTGTAATTGAAGCAATATTTAAATCTTTTAATTCTTCAAGAGCAACAACTAATTCTTTATCATATAAATTATTTGCAGTATCTATTGCACTTAACTTATTATATATCGCACTAATTTTATCTCTAAAACCAATTAATTTTTCTTCCATATTTTCTCCTATTTTCCTAATTCAATATCTAACATATTTAATACTTCACTCTCGATTTCACCATCAGCAAATTTGCAATATAAATTAATTAATTTATTTTCATCAGGATTTAAAAATACTTCATTTTTTTCTAAAAATTTATCAATAGTTTCTATAGCTTTTGAATCAAAAACAATACTGTTATCTCTTGTATTTCTTTCAAATAAGTTTTTTAAAATTTCTGTTTTATTATTTGTTTGAAGAATATTTATATTTTCAACAATTACATGAGTATAGATTTTTAAAGGTAGTATTTTTTCAGGAGAACTATTAAGTTTTATTTGGTAATAAGAACCATCACTTTTATCTTCTTTTCTATTTAAAAGAAAAGTTTCAAAAGTTCCATCTTGATTTATTGTTACTTCAATATTAGTTATTTGCTTATTTGTAGTATTTGGTATAGGAATCCCATATTTATTATATAAAATAAATGTTATAGTTCCTGTATAATCATTGATAAGATTTTTTATATTGCCTATTACTTTTTTCATAGGCTTATTTTAAGAAATTAACCCTCCTATAAAAAGGGGGGGTAAAAATTTGAGAATGGAACTAGCCCTTAAAAGCTAGTTCATATAAATTTGGAAGTTCTATATTGACAAGTCTATCTTTGATAACTTCATATTTTAAAACAAGATTTTTGAGTTCTTGATTATCAGATTGTTTTATCTGCTCTTGAGCTTTTTCTTGTATATCACAAAAAAGGTCTAAAACTGCATCAAGATTATTTACACTATCTTTTAAAGTTTGCATAATCAAGCTCCTCTATCAAGAGAAACATTGTTTATTACAAATAAAGCTTCGTCATAATCCCCTTGCATAAGATGATACCAAGATTTTATTCCATAATAAGAGTTTAAATCTGAATAAATAGTTTTAATTGCTATTTCATATCTTATCTTTTTAGAAGTACTTAATTCTTTTGCTTTATTTTCAATTCTAGTTTTTAATATGTCTAATTGTTCTGCTGTTAAACTTTTTGTACTTACTACACTTTTTGCCTCATCTAAAAAGTTTTGATTTTCAGCTATAACATTACTTAATACATCTCTTATAATAGACCTAGTTTCTTTTAGCTCATCTTTGATGATATATTTTGTTTCTAAAAACTCATCTTTTACAGCTTCGATACAAGCTCGTTTTATATCTTGAAGATTGAAAGGTATTCCTTGAGTTTGTAATTGTCCGTTTAGTTTTTCTTTCATTAAGAAAAAGGCTTTTACTAAGTTCTTTTTGAACTCTCTTACTTTATCATTATTTCTAAGATATGTTATAAGTAGTGTTGCTTGTTGTTCATTTAGATTATAATATTTTATATTTTGAAGCCCTCCTTTAGTTTCAGAGGGCATCATTTCAAATGACACCCTTCCAAATTCTTCAAAGTCTTCCGAATGCTCTTCAATTAGTAGCCTAATTGAACGATGTTCCCGTTCTGTATTTTCTGCAACAATTAAAGTAGAAATAACTGGTTGATTGTTAATCACATTGATTTGAATAGGTAAGTTAGTTTGCATATATTTTCCTTTTTTAGTTGTTTAACAACTTTATTTAAGGAATTCTAGTATTTTATAAAACTTTTGTCAAGTGATTTTAGTTTTTTGGCATACTTGTTTTTATAAATTAGTTTTTAAATAGTACTTTTATTCTTCTAAAAAGTCTTTTAAACACTTTTTAAAATTAGAATGGATATTTACTTTTTCTTGTAATTCTTCTATTTTAAGATACATTTCTATTGCTTTTTGCATTGGCTCACTAATTTTATCAGTAGAAATTGCAGTTTTTATAGCACTTTCAGTATAGCCTATTTTTTCACCTAATTGTTTATAAGTAAGTCCTCGTTCTTTAGAAATTTTTTTAACTATATTTTCTTTTTCCATAATTTGCCTTAATCTTTATACTTTAGTTTTTCAAGCTCTTTTTCAATTTCTTCTATTTTATCATTTAATTTTTTTATCTCTTCATCTGCTATATCTGCATATTCATTGTGAGCTCTTACTATTACTCTAAAATTAGCTTTTAACTCTTTTATTTGAGCATGATAAAAATATAATATTAATAAAACTATGATTACTGCTAAAATTTCCATAAAATATTCTAGCAGTAATTTTATATTAGTTTTATTAATTCATGTTATAGATTAAAACTAATTGCGTTAATCCGTAATATGGATTATATATAACATAAACTTAATATTGCGTTAATCCGTAATATATTAATTTTTAGACCAAACACCCTCATAATTCTTTTGTAGTTGGTCTTCTCTTTTTATATTTCTATTTATTCTATCTTTTTCCATCCCTAGAACTTCTTTGTTAAATTTTGTTTGTTCAAGTGTTCCATAAATACCAGCTAATGCGCCAACAACTGCACCACCACCTTTTAAAGTACTCCCAATATTTGCACCACTAAACATACCATCATCTGTTGTAGTAGTTTCCTCTCCTCCGAATGAACTTTTTATCCCCTCCCAAAAAGAACTTGGGTTTGATGTAGTGTTTTTTAATGCAGTACTTCCACTTATATCTGCAATATCACTATTACTACTATTTGTTACCGTAGTATCTTTTACTATGCCACTAAAATCCAAATCACTATCTTTACCAGTTGTAGTATCAAAGATACTATAATTTAATTTTAAACCGCTCATTTTTTTTCTCCTTAGTAAGTTTTAAATAAAATTTGTTTTGTATATCTATTCCCACCAGCTTGATTATCATAAGCAAATATATCTTCAAAGCCAAAAGTCATATCTTGATTTTCAACTTTATATCTAGTATTCATAGAAATCAATCCCTCTGGGTCAAGTACCCCATTATTTAGTTGTGTCATTTGCATAACATACTCATTTACCATTTCATCAGGATAAGCTAATATATGCTCCATATCAATATATGAACCTATCATTTTTCTTCTATTTGCAGAATTTATTCTATTATCTAGGATATTTTGTTTTTCTTTTAAGTCGCTATACATTTCATTGTATTTATCATTCATTGTTATAATATCATTTACTGATATAGCAACATTATATGCATTATATGCTTCTGTAATTGTTCCTACATTACTTATTGTACTAGAACTTAATCCCATATTTGCCATTGTTGTTTTTAATGCTCCATCGGGTAAATTACTTACTGAATATAAACTAGAAACAACAGCTGATATTGCAAGAGCCAGTTTAAAATAAGCTTGTGTTTCTTGGTAATATTCACTATCTTTGTTAAAATGGTCAAAGTCTTTAGCAACTAAATCATCAAGATTTAATACATCATTAAATACAAAATCTAAAAGTGAAAATATTGCACCTAGCATTGCTCCATTAGCATAAGCTGCATCAAGAGTTATAATAAGATTTGCAATAAGTATAATAGATGCCCAGGGAGCAACTGGAAGTAAAATTACTATTGCAGCTATACTTAAAACAGTAGTTATGATATTTTTCCATGTTTCACTATTTGCTTTTCCTGTTACAATATCACCAATATCATTTAAAAGTCCACCAATAATAAGTATAAAAGAAGCAAATAGTCTTTCAAAAAATGAACCCTCTGCCCAATCTAAAATATAACTAAATTCTTTTTTAAAATTATCGAGCATTTTTTTATATTGTTCTTCGGCAGGAAGTATTTTTTCACTTACATATCTATCAAGTGTATTGCTCCCAGCTATTGAAAATATTTCACCAAGAAAAGCCTCTCCATTTATTTCATCTGCTAAATTATAATATTCTTCTTTAAGTGTATTTAATTTATCTTCTTGAGCTTGAATAGCTTTGACTGATTCATGATATTCACCTGTAAGTACTTTTCCTATTTGGTCAAGTTGATTTCCTATTCTTGTTAATTCTTTCCCTTGTTTTATTCCAATATCACTTAATAAACTTCCTGTAGTTTTTAGTAATTTAGATCCAATATCACTAACTATAATTTTAGTAGTATCTTTTACTACATCTACAACAGTATTAGTAACTTTTTTAATAACATTAGTAACTTTACTACCACAGCCCATTATCTACTCACTTTAAATAAATAATAGTCATTACCTATATCTTTTGTTGCTTTTTTATAGCTTTCATTAATATTTGAAATAACAACTTTTTGTTTTAACTTTTTTATAGCTCTTAATATTTCTAAAAAACATTTTTTATTTTCAATTTTTGGAAGTTTTTCACTAGCGATACACCAAAAAGCTATTACTTCAAAAGATTCATCTTCTAGTTCTTGAAAAAGACAAATATTATATTCTCCAATAAATATCTTATTTGCTTCTTTTGATAGCTCAAGTAATATTTCATAGCTTGGAGCTATTTCTTTTGGATGTAATACTTTATATGCAAACTCAAATTTACTTATTTCAGCTTTACATTTTTTTATGTGTTTTCTAAACATCACTAATACTTTCAATAATTCCATTTGAAATAGTTAAAGTTTTTGTTATAACAGTTTCGCTGGCGAAATTTACTCCAGTAATAATTGTTAAAGCTGTAGTTACTCCAGTAAATTTATCTTGCTTATTCGCAACTAATTGACTCAAGGTAAATACATCTTCCGAGATACTCTGAATAGCAGTATTAAATGTTTCATTATTTACTTTATTTGCAACTAATTGACTTAAGGTAAATACATCTTCCGAGATACCTTGAAGTAAACTATTTAAAACTTCTGTATCTGTTTTATTTGATAAATCTATTCTAATATTTTCTATAGCTCTTTTATTTTGTAAATCAAAAGGAGAGCTTTTACTATGGTTTAACATATTGATTTCCAGATGGAGAAGCAATCAATGCTGTTGCATTTTCACTTGTAAGCCCTTGTTGGATTGCAATAATTAAACTTCTAATATTTTCAAAATCTTGATTAGCTGGAATAACATTTGCAGCACTCAAATATTTCAAGAACTCAGCAAACATTTCAGCACTTTTCATCCTAATATTATCTTTTCGTGTTAACTCCATAATTATTTTTTTAGATTCATTAAAAGAAATATCTGCTGCCATTTGAGATAATTGTTTTTCTTTTATAGCTACATCTTTTGATACTAAAGTAAATTTAAATTGTTTATCAATATTGCTCATCTCAACTTGATTATCAACAATAACTTTTTGTTTATCCCATTTTTCTTTATTCTCGGTAAGTTCTTGAATAAGTTTGTCCATTTCAAGTTCATAAATAGATTTACCAATACCATTTGCATTAAGTGTTTTAGTTTTAATATCTCCAGCTCTTTTTGTTCCAGCTATTACTTCATCATCAGTATCTTGATAATATGTATAAACATATAGAATATTTCCATTTTTTATTCTTTCTGCTATCTCTTGTTGACTTTTTATATCTTGGTTAATATTTTCTGTACTTATTTGTTTATTTAGTAATTCAACTCTTAAATTTAATTCAACTAAATCAAAAGCTTTAGAAATAATACTATTAACTACTCCAATAGATAAGTTTGCTTCATATTGAGCTAGAAATTTTGCTCTCTCTTCATCTGACATATCATATGTATCTATTCCCTCTTTAAAAGATTTTCTAGCTTGTTCAACAAATACATTTTTATTTATATCCTCAGATAGAGTATTGATATTTTTTGTTATTTCTTTAATATCTACCATTTTTAAACCTTATTATATTTACTACGAATTTTTTTAGATTGTTTATTTCCAATTAATACGCCTTTTATTTTTTCCATTTGTCTTTCAAAAAGATTTAGATAATTTACACTTTTTGAGGCATTTTTCTCACTTGTATTTATTTGAAATGCTAAATGTAGTGAATAGAATAGCAATGCATCATTTGCTAAGATTGAAATATTTATTTCATCTTCAATATTGTCAATCTGTGGGATAAAATTAAAAAACATTTCAATTTTCATATCATCTAAAATATTAGAAATAGGATGTACATATAAACTTTGTTCATCAAAGCATATATAAAAGTGATTCTTATTTATATTGTTTAAATTATTTTGTATCCAAGCTAAACTTTTTATTTCAACAGGATTATTATTAATATTTAAAGATATAACATTTATAGAATTAGCAGGTATTTTATATCTATTAACTCCAGTTTTTAAATCTATTTCAGTTCTATCTGTAAATATCAAAAATTCAGTTGCTATATGAGTTAATGAAGAGTTGATATAATCAAATAACTCTTCATCACTCCATTTATATTTTATATAATCAGTATCGTTTAATCTAGTTCTAATTTTTAGAATTACATCACTTACTCTAATCATACAAATACCTTTTTATTTAGTTTTTAAAGTTTCAATATGAGCTAATAACTCAGCATACATATTCTCAAGTTTTTTAGTTTTATTTAAATTGATTCCAAAAGTTATCCCATAAATTTCTAAAGAGTCTTTTGTCTCAAACTCTTCAAGTGGTGTAATATTTTCTAAATCAAGAGTAGGTTCTTGTTCATCCAAGACTCTTTGTCTTTCTTTTGTAAGAAGCTCTTTGTCATACTCACTTAACTCTTCTTCTTTTAATTCACCAGTTTCTAAACCTTTTAATATTGATGCTAATTTTTCATCATCTGCTGGGGGTGGTGGAGTTAGTTTTGATTCTAAATTACTAACATTAGCATCAGCTCCTTTTTCAATAGCAACTAAATTATTATCATTTAAATATTTTTCAACTATAAGTTTTTTTTCATCTTCTGTTAAAGCTAAAGGACTAGGAGTTTGCTTGTCTTCTTTTTCGCTAGCGAAAATATAAAAATCATTAGTAATATTAAAATCATTTTTTCGGCAAATTAAAGCAGCTATATTATTTGGGATTATTACCATATCACCTTTTTCTAAGATAGGAGTAACCCTATCTTTCGCTTCCCAAAATTTTCTTTCTGCTTCACCAGAATAAACAACTACACTCAATCCTGGGATAAGTACTCTTTTCATTTTAGTAATTAACCTCATAATTTGTTGGTAAAACATAATCAACTTTTACTGTACAAGCTCCAGCTGTAGTATTTTGATTGATTACTGCTTTAATTTCTTTTTCTGCTTCTGTAGTAGTAAATCTAATTTCAGAATTTTTACCTCCAATAGCTGCAACACTAAAACTATTTACAAATTTATCATCTTCTAAATTTGTTCCGATTTTGATTGTAGAACCAGCATTAAAAACTTCATCTACAGTAATATTAATAGCTACATCAGTACCAACAGGTAAAGAACAAATATCAATCACACTAGCTGCACCATATTTTATAACTTTTCTAGCTTGTCCATTTTTGTTATATTCATTAAATATCATTGTATCCTCCTACTATTTTTCCATAACTGCGGGAGCTGCAATTACACCATAATCTTTTCCATGCCAAATTAATTTTTTCTGTGCTTCTGTTTTTCCAATAAATTTAGTTTTTTCAAATCCAAACCATATATCAACTGCACTCATCATTTTTCTTCCAGAATCGGTAGAATCTTCAATATAATCAGGTATCCCTTGAAATGGTTGCATTCCAGCAGTTGCACCAACAAGTAAATTAATTTCTGTTAAAATTCCACCTTTACCGCTATATTGAGTAAAGCCATTTGCATAATCTTCAAATGATTCAATATTAGAAGTTAATATCCCTGCAAACTCTGGAGACCATGCATTCTTTTTAACAAAAATTGCATTTTTATATTGTCCAATAAGTCCATTAAGATAGAAATCACTTTTATTAGCTTTAGTTAAAGAATCTTGCCATTGTAAATAAACTGGATCTTCAGTAATGCTTTTTGCACTTTCTGGTCCTAAGTAGATAATATAATATTCAACTAATTGTTCAATACCATTCACTACTTTTACTTCTGTTTTATAAGGTCTAACAGGAGGATGTCTATCACCATTTTCATCAATATAGCCATTTTCAGCTCTTGATAACATCTCATCAGCAGTTTGTGTAGTAAATAAATCACCTTTAACTAGACCATCAACTGCATCAGCAATTTTACTTGCAGGAACAACTTGCCCGTTTGCTTTTACAACTACAATATTTGTACATTTTTCTGATAATTTAGCAAATCTAATTCTATCCATTCTATCAGATAGCCAGTCAGAAAGACCATCTTTTGAATCTCTTCTAAAGTTTTGTGCAATAGAAGCAGAAGTAATTTTTTGATGTTTACTTTCTAGTGAGTTTGCAAGAACATCACCCTCTACTCTCATAGTTAAATATTCCAAATCATCTCTATTAGAATCTAAATTAGAATTTCCTTTAACTCCTGTACCTCTTACTAATCCTCGCATTGACATTTCAACAGTATTTACACCAGAATGTTTTTCTTGTTGAGTTTTGATAATATCATCATTTGTATTACCACATAAAGGTGTAAATGTACTTTTTTTACTAGCTGCAATAATTAATTCTGTAGCACTAGCTAAAAGCTTCTGTGGGTCTCTTTCTACATATGGATTTTGTCCAGCCATTTTTTTTCCTTTTTTTTATCTAATAAGACCAATTTGTCTTAATACTTTATTATTGTCAGGATTATTATCAAATGAACCTGACCCCATACCACTTAATGAATTTAAATCAGGTGGTAATTTATCTTCATTTTCTTCTTGACCATTTACTTTTTTAAACTCTTCATATGCTAGTTTTAAAAACTCACTTTTATCGTCTTTTGCAGTTGCTAAAAGTTCTTGTTTTTTTCTAGGAGTCATATCATTTTGTATAAAATCAGCAAATACTTCCATATCTACTTTTGGATTTTCTTTCAGAAAAGCATTTTGTGCAGATACTAAACTATATTGTTTTTTTCTACTCTCTAATTCTTGCCCAAAAGTATCTAACTCATTTTTCTTTACAGATAATTTTTCATCTCTAAAAGCTTCAAATTTATCTCTAAAAAGTTTATTTTTTTCAGATAAAGTACCAGTTACTTCTAAAATATCAATTTCTTCTGGTGAAAAAATTTGCTCAGGTTTTGTAGCAACAATATCTTCAAATTCATTATGAATATTATCAGCTGCTTTGTTGTACTCTTCTTGCAGTAACTCAAGTCGAGTTTCATCTTTTGTAATACTTTTTGATAATGCAGCTTCGTTTTCTTCTTCAGCTTTATTATCTACGGGTTCTTTTTTTTCTTCAGCTTGTTCGTTTGTAGGGTTTTCAGTAGGAGGTGGTTGTCCTCCTGGAACATCATCAACAACAAAAGAATTAAGCATATTTAAACTTTTTAAAAATGGTAAAAGTTTGAACATCAGCTCTCCTTATTTAATTTACAAGGACAATTTTAAAGAAAAAGTATTTTTATAAAAAGGGGGGGTAATTGATATTAAAAAAGCAGCTGCTAATATTTGGAATATTAAATCAGTATAAAAGTAGTAATATAGGGATATAATCAGTAATTATAAAAAAAGCCCTATATTAATTTATTGATAATATTTTATAAAGGTGCATTTCATTTTTATATTTAAATTTATATATTTCAAACAAAAAAGTAAGATAGCGAGATTGGCTAACTTTTGACTTTTTTGCATTTTCTGCAATCATTTTTAAGACACTTGGATGAATAGTTAATTTTTCTAAGCTTTCTGTTTTTTCAGTAGTACAATAGCTATTTTTTTTATATATTTGGATTACTGGATTTTCAAGTAAAAAAAAGTTTTGTACTATTGTTTCAAAAAAACAGCTTCTTGAAACATTATTTAATTCTGCATTATTAGCTAATTCTTTTATAAAATTTGGATAAAAACTCCATTGAGGGCAATGAACTCTTCGCTCGGGATTATCTTCATAGCCTTTTTTATATCCATATCTTTTTGACTTTTTCATAATTATCCTTTTATCAATCTATCTAGCTCTTCATCACTTTTCTTTTTAATATCTTCAGTTGACAAAGAGTTATCATCAGGATTTTTAGGAGTAATATTTATGTTTTTCCCATGAATAGTTTGGTAAGTATTTATTAACATATCATGATAAGTTTTTTTCACTCCAATACTATTTGATTTATCTGCTAATTTTTTTGTTTTTTCTAGGTTATTTGCCATTTCAAACTGAAGAGCATGAACATTTAAAACCTTATAAGATAACTCTATCGCCATCATCCCTGAATATTTATCATCTTCATCATCGTTTTCATCACCCACTACTTCACAATCTACTACATCACTTTTCATTTTATCTTTAACGATTTTTTTAACTTCATCAATTGGTAATGTTCCCTCAATAACATTATCTATTGCTTCCATTTCGCTGGCGAAACGATTTTTTTTCCAGCCGAACTTTGTTACCCAACTTTCAATTGTTTTTATTTTTATCTCTTCATCGTCTGCAAAACGATTTTCTTTTACTTCTTTTGGACTCCAGTTATTGCTTTCATAAACAACTTGAACTTTTAATCTTGAATCTTGATTTACTGCCATTTTAAACTCCTCTCCAGCCTTTTTTATTTTTTGATTTATTTCTATTTTTTTTCTTTATGCTATTTTTTTTAGGTACTGCAAATAACCATGTAGATGCAACTGCATCTATACAGTTATCTTTTTGTTGTTTTTTTTCAGGGTTAAATCGACCTAGCTCTTCTTCATATTTTTTTCTAAAATCTAAGTCGCAACTTTTATGTACTTTTATGGTACGATTTTCATAGGGTACTTTCATATATTTTATTTTTTGTTGTTTAGAAATAGAATTTTTTGGTGGGTACATCGTAATAGAGTTATTTATAGGGCTTTTGCCTTTTATTCTTAATTTTGCATTCATCTTTGCAATCTCTTTTTTTAAAACTACTCCTAGAGTAATACCTCCACCAGCTCCCTCAATATAAACTGCTGCATTAGGATATTTAATCATCAACTCAATCAGGTGTTCACATACACCATAAACATCCCAAATACCTCTCTTACCATCATGAATAGTTTGCTGTTCTATTTCATCATCATCTATACTCCAACCAACTACTGCAATTGCTCTATCATCAGCTGTTGTTTCTAAACTCTCAGCTGTATCGACTGATATATATAAATTTTCATCAGGCAAATCTATATTTGTGATTTCTGTAATATCATCTTTTTTAAAATAACCAGTTTCAGCAACAGTTACATTTTGGTTATATTGTTTTTCAGTTTCTAAAACTCCAATACTTCTTCTAAGCTTATCTATTGACTCTTGAGTTTTATAATTTCTATTTGGTAAAATCTCTCCAGCTTTTCTAAAGTAATAAAAATCTTCATATTCATAAACTGTATCTTCATGACATTCAAGAGGAAAACTAAATACTATCCATAAGCCACCATCTTTTTTTAAACCTTGCTCTTTAATAAATCTTCCTGTTGGGTCATCTTCATGAAGTCTTTGCATAACTTCAATAACTGCTCCATCTTCTTCAAGTCTTGTAAAAACTGAGTTTTGAATAAACTTCCAAACATTATCTCTTTCAGCTTTACTATCTGCACTATGAGCTTTTAATGTATCATCTAAAACTGTAATATGAGAACCTTTACCCGTAACAGCTCCACCAACAGAAGAACCAAAAAATTCAGTTCCACTTGTTAATTTCCAGTTTGATTTTTTATTTTGTTTATCACTAAATTTTACTTTTGGAAAAATTTTTTGATACTCTTCACTTTCCATAATAGTTTTTATATCTACTGAGGTATCTTCAGTTAAATCTCCACCATAAGTGATATATTGATTTTTAATAAATTCAAAATATCCTTGAACAAAAGACACAAATATCCTTACAATAAGTTCTGTTTTTCCAGTTCTTGGACCCATTTCAAAAATAACTCTTTTTTCTTTACCAATAATTACATTCCATAAAACAATAACTATCAGCTCGTGATACCAATAAAATTCAAATTTTCTATTATAAACCTCTTCAAAAATTCGCTCTATGTAGAGTTTAAGCCCATCGACTCCACCTCTTCGGATTCTCTCTCGTATGGCTTCTCGTCTAGTCTTTTCTTGTTTTGCAATATTTTCAAAACTCATAATTAGCCTTAAAATATATCAGGAACATCGACTTTAGTTCCTTCTTCTATTTCAATTTCTATATTAGAACCTTTAGGTCCTGGTATAAACTTTTTCTTTTTTGGTTGATTATCAGATTCAAAAGTGGCTTCTTGGTGATTATATTTTCTTAAAAATTCAAGTATTACTGTATCAAGTCTAATAGGTGCTTTAAAATGTCTTCCATTTTGTTTATTTTTACTTATTTCAAAATCCCTCATTTCTTTATTTAAATCATTTCCATCTTCATCATATTTTGGTTTTTGTTTGTGTATATACCAAATTTGATTTGCTTCATGAGCCCCTTTTTTTGTACCCATAGGTGTATGAGTTCCACCTTTTGTATCTTCTTTACCTTGCTGAGTTATAAAAATTATTATAATATTTAGACTATGACAAAGTTTTGCTAATTTACTAAATTTTTCAGATTCGCTTTGTTCTGCTGTTCCTCTATTATCACTATTTTCAACTCTCATTTGAGAATCTATTAGTATAAATCTACACCCTTTTCTAGCCCAAAGCTTAATTTCTCTTGATACATCAGCAATATCATAGCCATCATTTATAATTTGTAGATTCTCTTTTGGGAATTCTCTTTTTTTCTCTTGATTTTGGTCTATAAAATCATCAACTGTGAACTCAAAACTAAAGAATAAAGCTAAATGATTATTTTTAACTACATTCCTAAGTATTTGAGTTCCTAAAACAGTTTTCCCAGCTTCTGGGTCACCCATGAGTAAAATAAATTGTCCTGCACCAATTCCACCCTTTAATGCACTATCAACAAAAGAAATACTTGTTTCATATTTTGGAATAGGTGCTTTTTGAGATTTTTCTATTTCCCATTGAGCATAACTTTTTGCTCTTGTTCCTATTCCTTGGTCAAGTCCATTAGTTACATCATCAATTTCTTTAGTAATCAAAGAGCTTGATTTTTTACTTGATAAACTTTCTTGAATTTGGATAGAAAGCTTATAAAGTTCTCTTTTATTAAACCATTCTATTAATTCAACTGCTAAAATAGTTAAATTTGGCATTGCAGTTTTTAATAATATTAGTTTTAGCATACCCATATGCTCTGGAGTATTTTTCATTAGTTCTACTGCCATCATTTGAGGAGAAATTTCAATATTTTTATCTTCAATAATTTTCAATGTTTTCCATATTGCCTTATGAGCTTCTTCTGTAAAATGTTTTTCAAGAATAATCTCACTAACTTCTAAATATCTCTCACTTTGGATACAAGTACTTAATATAATTTGTTCTAAATCTTTATCAGCTAAATTATCAATCACAGAATCCCCTTAAATATCTTTTTATTTCACCTGTTTTAAATTCAATATCTTTAAAATTTGAGAAGCTATAATCTAATTCTTTCAAAACACCCAATTCATAGTCATCAAAATAAGATTTTTCCATATAGACCTTGCTATACATTTTGCTCACATCCCCCTCATTTTCGATATTTTTTATGATATTTATGATTTTTTCAGCTAAAATATTACCCCTAGATTCGCCCATATCTTCGGCTTTTTTCGCCCCCTCATTTGTTTTTGAAAGTTCGACTTTTCCCTTATAATCTTCATATCTTTCATCGTTTAAGTATGTAGATGGAAGCATTATAGTCGCACGAGTTCGACCTAAAGAGTTCATATCTGCTATAAATAGACTTGTAAGTTTTATAATTTCAAGTTTTTTAGCTTTTGATAACTTTTCAAATGTTTTAGCACTTTTTAGTTTCGCCTCTTTCCTTGGGTACAGCTCCCAGAACTCATTAAAAAAAGCTATGTTGTCAAAATATTCTTTAGAAGATTTTGGACTAATCTTTTCTTTCTTTTTTTCTTTCAGTTCTTTATGGTCTTTCAGTTCTTTATTAGTATCGTCATTTTCCCGATTAGGCTTTTTCCTATTTGGGAAATTATCTATTAGGCAATTTCCCAAATAGGTATTTTCCCGATTAGGCTCATCGTAAACAAAATATTCAGTACGCCCATCATGTAGCTTTTTTTTATGTAAATATTGAGCATTTTCAAGCTCTTTTAATACCTCAAGAATGTATTCATAACTTGCTTTTGAGTGTTCTTTTTTATTTAATTTTTTACATAGTATTTTGGGTGTTACATCCCATTCATGAGGCTTTGATAATAGATAGCATAATAAGCCAATAGCTGGAAGAGATAATTTATTATCTTCAAAAATATCATTATTAATGACTGTGAAATTAGTATCTCTTTTTTTTCTAAAAATCATCTATTTACTTTGTAGATTAGTTAACCATAAAATATCAATTTGCCTATCTTGGCAATATTGTAAAGTTTCTTCAAATGGTATTTTATTATCATGTCTCATTTGATTAAATGTTCTTGGCTTAATACCAAGCTCTTTAGCAGTAGCGGTTTCAGACGATGTTCTAGTAATAAATTTAAGTTTATGAAAATAATCATCAAATTCTCTAAGTACATTCATTGTGTTACTCCGTATATAATATAATAATTACGGTATTCTATTACTTGTTAACTTAATATTGCGTTAATCCGTAAAATATTAAAATTATATTTTTTCTTTACGGGTTATCACACAATTAAGCTTTATATGGTATAATGTAGTTTTAATAAAATATATAAAGGTTTTATAATGAATATGGAAAAAACAATAGAAAGGCTTAAAGAATTTTATAATTTAGAAAATGAAGTAGCTATTGCTAAAAAATTAGATATTCCACTATCTACATATAGAGATAATTATAAAAAAGCAATAACAGAAACTGAAAGAGTAAGAAAAACAGGAAATATGCTCTATGAAGTTATTCTTAATTTATGTATTGAAGACGGATTAAACCCTAACTGGGTTTTTTTTGGTAAATATCCAAAATCAAACAATGAAGAGGATAAGGATGCAAAAATAATATCAAAAAAAGATTTGAAAGACTATTTAAATGATGATACGATAAGTATTCCTTATTTTACTGATATTGCAGCTTCAGCTGGTGGAGGTTGTATAAATGAAGATTGTCAGGAACTGGAATATTTAGTTATACCAAAAGTTTTTCTAAAAGACTTAAATGAAAAATATATACAAGCAATAAAAATAATTGGTGATTCTATGGAGCCAAATATTAAAAATAATTCAATTGTATTTGTGGATACGAATGATAAAGATAAATTAAACAATGCAGTATATGTTGTTAATTTAGCTGGCGAAATTTATATTAAAAGATTAGAGTTCCTGGATGAAACTGTTTTATTAAAATCAGATAATATAATTTATAATACAATACCTGTGAAAAATTCAGAAATTAAGATCATTGGAAAAGTAAAAAATAGTGTGAGCTTGGACCTAATTAAATAGTCCAATGCTCCGCTGCGCTCCGCCCCCTCATTTGCGAAATTTTTTTGTAAGCTTTTATCCTATTTTTGACTTTAAATTTTTTAAAATTTTTTTATTTCTTTCTATTTACCTAAAAACTTCATAGTAATTTGCATTTGCAGGGATAGGCTGTTGCCGAGGCTCGACCCTCTGGGGGATTGAGGGGTCTTGGTTTTTCAAATTTACTTGGAACTTTTCTAGCGATTAAATGCCATTTTACTGCCGAAATTACTGCCGAATAATTAAAAAAATAAAACAAAATACCATAAATACGAATTAAAATACACTAACACACTAGATTAAATATCCACCGCTAACAAATTATTACCCACTTTTTCCCAAAAAACAAAAAAAATAATATTTTGCCCTAGAAATCAAGAAAACTTCCTATTTCTTAAAAAAAATAGGAACACCTTACAAATACACCCTAAAAAATAAAAATCTCTTGTTTTAATAGTTTTTTATAGTCAAAAGCTTAAAAAAATTTCGCAAATGAGGGGGCGGGCGGTCGTGTATTCTTTTTAATATTTGTTTAATATTTTGCTATATATTAATATATTCCTATTGTATAGGGTTAAAAGGAAAAATATTTAATTTAATATCTTTCCTTTTAAGTTTAAATTAATAATAAATAAGTAGAATTGCATCTATATATTACGGAATAACGCAATAAAGATATTTTATAACGCATTGTCACAAATCTCTTAAATAATCAAAATCTATTTATACAATATATTTTGATTGTCACAGAATTTTAATTGTTTCCTGTGGAGTATTGAAAGGCGGTGAACCTAGTAAATAAATAAACAATTAAAGCCTTATAAGAGTTTAAAACATTCGGTTAAAGGCATAGAGTATAAAAATTAATTTAGAGAGGGAATATATGAAAGTAAATCCAATAAAAAATGAATTTATAGAGTTAGTTAATAAACTAATTGAAAAGATGGAAACAAGCGATAAAAAATGGATTAAAAGCTGGTCAGTTTCAAATGTAGATAATCTGCAAAACTTTGTAAGCAAAAAACCATATAGAGGTGCAAATATTTTCTTCTTACAGTTATTAATGATGGAAAGAGGTCATGAAGCACCATTTTTTATGAGCTTTAAACAAGCACAAGAAAAAGGCGGAAAAGTTAAAAAAGGAGCAAAAGGCTACCCAGTTTATTTTTTTAAGATTTTAAATAAAACTGTAACAATGGAAGACATAAAAACGGGTGAAAATGTAGAGGAAAGTATTAATTTCCCACTATTAAATAAATATGTTGTTTTTAACATTGAAGATATAGAGGGGATTGATTACGAATTACCAGTAATTGAAAAACCAAATGAAAACCAAAAAATCGAGAGAGTAGAACAGTTTATAAAAAATACAAATTTAGACCTAAAACATGGTGGAAATAGAGCTTTTTATAAACCAGTTTTTGACTATGTACAAATGCCAAAATTAGAAACTTTTATAGATAGTAATAATTACTATTCTACATTACTGCATGAGCTAACACATTGGACGGGTGCAGCTGATAGATTAGATAGACAAAAAGGTAAAAAGTTTGGTGACAAACAGTATGCAATTGAAGAATTAATTGCAGAGCTTGGAAGTGCCTTTTTATGTTCACATTTAGATATTGAAATAGAAGAGTGTCAACATCCAGAGTATTTAAAATCTTGGTGTAATTCATTGAGAGAAAATCCAATGATTTTATGGAAAGTTGCTAGTTCTGCTCAAAAAGCTTTTGATTATCTTTTAAATTTACAATCAAATGAAATGGCGGTGGCTTAAATGGATTTTGTTACAGCAATGATAGTTATAACAGTTCTTAGTTTAATATTTGGTTGTTTTGTGAATTGTATATTAAAAGAGGATTCAAAGCTCTTCAAAAAACTTGAAGAGCTATTTTAAAAACACATTTAAATCTTGGCGGAAAAATATGTGTAAGTTGAACAATTTCAAAATTGTTGAAAAGTATTATATCAAAATATGTAAAAAAAGGAAAAATAAAAATGAAATTAACTAAAAAAACAACAGACTTAATAAACGGTAAAACAGCAGAACCAATAATAATTGGATGGACAAAAGGAGGGATTGGAAAATCTCTAATAACTTTAAATGCAGCAATAGCTTTACACAATGCGGGGATAAATGTAAGAGTTGCGGATATTGACTTCCAACAAACTGTATATCTTACAAATATCATAAGACAAAAGAAAGAATTAGCAGCTTTAAATGTAACTTCTATCAAATCAGAACAGCAGCTTAGAGATTTTATAAATGAGGAGTTTCAAGGATTAACTTTAATTGATATTGGTGGTTTTGATACTCCGCTTAACAGATTGGCTCTAAAGTTAGCAAAACATATTATCTTGCCTTTTAAAGGTGGTGCAATGGTGGATGATTTAGGAATGTTATCATTTAAAAAGATATTAAATGAAGAGGGAATTAGTAGGGATAAATTCAAGGTTTTATTAAATCAAGTTCATCCACGAAAAACAAATCTCGAACCTATAAAAAATGAGATTAAAAAAGATTTTCCAAATTTTATGAATACAGTTATTCATACTTCTATTGAATATGATAAACAATCAAAATTTGCAAAAGGTGTAACAGAAATAAAAGCAAAAGTTGAGCCTAAATCAAAACTTGAGATTGAGGCTTTATGTCAAGAAATTTTAACTATTCAAGGAGCTTAAAATGAGTAAGAACAATATTGATTTAGATGATTTATTAGGTGGGGAAGTAACAACAGCAACAGACCAAGAGCAACCCACTTTAGGTGGAATTTTAGAGTTAGCTTTATTTTTAGTTTATCCTGACCCAAATCAGCCAAGAAAACTTTTTAATGAAGAGAAAATAGAAGAACTTGCAAACTCAATAAAAGAGCATGGTTTATTAGAACCAATTATTGTTGAAGAAGATGGAACAGGAAAATATAAACTTGTCGCTGGAGAAAGAAGATATAGAGCACATTTAAAAGCTGATTTAAAAACAATTAAAGCTATTGTAACAGTTGAACATAAAGAAGTTATAAGCGAAGTGCAGCTAATTGAAAATATTCAAAGGGAAGATTTAACACCTTTTGAAATTGCTTTATCTATTAAAGCTATTTGGGAACAAGGAAAATATACTAAAAAAAGTGATTTAGCAAAAAATATTGGGAAAAAAGCTCCTTATGTTAGTAAAGCTTTTGCAGTATTTAATTTATGTGATGAAATTATTGATCACTTAAAAGCAAATCATAGTGATATTGGTTTAGATATATTACAGGAGATTTCAAGAGAGCCAAATCCTAAAAGACAATTAAGTTATTATAATAAATATTCCGCTGGCGAAATTACAAGAGAAGATATACGAACTAATGTAAAAAGGTCTTTGGATAATTTTGAAAATGAAAAAGAAAAATTAGATTCTATTCATTATGCAGAAGTTATAAAAGAAGATATTTTATCTGGAGTCGCTTATGCTTATTTGTTTGAATACCCAGAAAAACATGCTGAAGTTAAAAATGATAAAGAAACTCTTATATTTGGTCATAAAAATGACTTTGAAAAAATCAAAAAGTGGAAAGAAACTTATAATAAAAATAAAGAGGCTAAAGACAAAGAAGAAGCAGAAAGAGAAAAACTAAATGATGAAGCTTTTGCAGAAGAAGTAAAAAAAGAAATATTTGATAATAGTTATGTTTCTAGTGATAGCTCAGCTGTTTATATTAATGGTAAAGTTATTCCATTTAAAAATGAAAATGATATAGAAAAAATCAAAGAATGGAGAGAATCTTATAATAAAGCTAAAGAAGAGAAACAAAAATCTCTTCTTTCTCTTGAAGATTGTGAAACTATAGAAATAGAAGATTTTATAGAAGAAATTATCAAGTATGAAGAAATGATTAAAGAGGGTATTATTTTAGCAAATAATGAGCATTTAATTAAAATCACTGATATACTAGAAAAAAGAATAAAAGGAAAGGATGAAGATAGTTTATCAAGTAAAGCAAAAATGGAAGGTCTTGTTAGTAATGGTTTTATAATTTCAACAAATAGAAGATTTCTATTAAATAATAATTATTATGATGTGATATTTTTTACAGAAGAAAAACAAAAAAATATTTTCATGCAGCTTGAAGCAGAACAAAGATTTGAAGATACAGCTGATAATGCAAACTTTGATGGAGTAGATACAGTATCAATAGAAAACGATGTTTTTTCAACTTCAAATTTTACAATCATTGATAATAATTTGCTTTTACAATTTTCAAATTTACTTTTAACTAAAGAAGAAAAAGAAGAGTTATTTAAAGATATTCATAGCTTGCGAGAAAAGTTTCAAAAATCTTTTGAAGAGAGAAATGAAAAAGTTTTGTAGCAAAAGTGACTACTGTATCAGCTCAAGATTTAGAAAAGGCGGATAGAGTAGTCACGAAAATAAGTGAGCTAATAGAAAATAGTATATTGGAAAAATCTGATAGCTATTTTAGATTAGCTTTTAGATATGGTTATGTAATAGAAAGAGCATTTGGTGAAGATACACCTTATGTTTTAAAAGCTGGCTTTAGAAGTGATAGTGAACTTATAAGAACCGCATATGAAGAAAATAAAAATATAGAATTAAAAGAGCTGCTAAATTTACCTTTAGAGTTAGGCAGTTTAAAAAATATAAAAAGCTATATTGAAAATAATCCAACTGCTGCAACTATTGATTTTATAAAAAAGTGCAATATCTTGAGTTATCCTCATTTTAGACCAATTGCAAGTTCTAGCTCTCAAAAACAATTAGAAGAGCTTTTTAAGCTATTAGCAGACTTTAGAGAGCTAGTTGCAAAGGATGTTATAGATTTAAGTGATAGTAAGTATAATTTTATGACTAACTTCAAAAGAAAAAAAGAGAATAGACCAGGTTGTTTTGATGGTTTATGTATTGAAAAAAATATAGATAAAATATTTCCCTTTGCAAGAGAAGTATATTAAAAGAGTAAAAATGAAACCCAAAATTTTTAAAACAAAAGAAGATAAAGATAGATATTTAAGGCGATGGGCTTTAAGATTAAAAACTAAAGGAATGACTATAAATGCTATCTGGAATCGCTTTAATGAAAGAGGTATTACCATTGGATATAAAAAAGTTAAGAGCTTGATTGAGTTGAAAGAAAATGATAAATAATTGTAATAGGCGTTAGTTATTTAATATATTACGGATTAACGCAATATTAAGTTATTAGAAGATAAAATGACATTTATATATAAGGTTGATAAATGAATGAAGAAAAAAATATAGTAAAGCAAGTTTGTGCAGAACTCGGTATAACTCAAAAGGAGTTGGCTGAAAAATTTGGAATAAGTACATCTGCAATATCACAATGGAATGAAGATATTCCAAAAACAGCACAAGTAGCACTAGAACTTTTAATGGAAAATAAAAAATTAAAAAATGACTTAAATATTATTAAAAAAGCCCATGAAATACTACATCGTTAAGCCATGTAAAATTTACATAGCTTAATTAGTTAAGTTTATTTATTAAGTAAACTTAATTTAACTATTGACATTATTTAAAATACTTGATATTATTCCTTCGCAAATTAAGAATACTTAATAAAAGGAATAAAAATGCAAAATAGTCTATCAATCCAAATCGATGTAATTGAAAATGAACCAAGAGTTTCAGCTATAGTTATAGCAGATAATACCAATGTTAAATATGAGAGTATCAGGGATATTATAAAAAAATATAATGATGAACTTTCAATTTTTGGTGAAATTCCTTTTGCCGATTTAAAATCGGTGAAACAAGTTCAAGGTAGAGTAAAACAAGTTGCACTGCTAAATGAACAACAAACAACTCTTTTGATGACTTTCTTGAAAAATACAAAAGAAGTGATTGAATTTAAAGTAAATCTTATAAAAGCCTTTTTCATGATGAAAGAAAAACTAAACGGACAATTACAAACTCAAGGAATACCTTTCAATCTTCAAGATATAAAACGAGCTTGTATCGAAGCTGTAAAAGATGAGTTTTTAGAAACAAAATATATCATCAAAGATGAGCTAAAAGAAACTAGGTCTATTATAAGAGATGTATTAAGTAATGTTATAGCTGAAAATCAAAACTTTTTAGATGAGGCAAAAAGTGTAGTAAGTACAAAAAGTTTAACAGCAGAACAATTAGACATATTAAAAACTAGAATTGAAAATAAAGCAAAAGAATTAAGTACTTCTAAAAAGATAAGATATGAAATAGCAATTAAAACTATTTATTCAGATTTAAACTCTTATTATGGAATAAAATCTTGGTATCATCTTATGCAAGGGGATTATGACGAAGCTTTATTTGTAATAAACAATGTTTCTCTTGATAGAGGAGCTTGATTATGCAAACTTTAAAAGATAGTGTAAATAATCTTGATGCAGTTTTAGACCTTTTTTGTGATATACAAGAAAAAGCTCAAGAGCAGATAAAACAATCTGATAATCAAGAACTCAAAAATCTTGTTTTAAAATATGAAGTTATCAAAGATAGACTTGTAAATGTAGAACTTCCAAATTTATATGAACTAGCTTTTAGGGGCTAGTTCTACTTATCAAAAGTTTTACTTAAAGAAAGAAGTATCAAATTACTAGCTTCTTCATGTAAAGATTCAGGATGTTCTTTTAAATATTTTTTAACAATAGCTATTATTTGTGGGACAGTCACTTTTTTTGGTAAAGGTTGAATAATACCTGCTTGTACTCCAACTGTTACTATTCCCATTGTGAAACCATCACAAAAAGAGGGGCTTGTATAATAGCATTCTTTTAATTCACTTCCCGTCATAGCAAAAGAAAAGGATGATATTAAACATACACCAAAAAATATTTTAAAAAAATTCACTACTTATCTCTCATCAAAGCTTTCATCTGTCTTTCAGAAAAATCACTATCTCCAGCTCTACTTCCCTGATATGAGTTGTTTTTACCATAGATATATTCATCTGTTTTCATATTATTATAGTTGCTATCTCCTGGCTTTTCATATCCACGACTTGGATTGGAATAAGAATTTGAAGATTTACTATAATCTTTCATATTGTATTGTGAACCAAAATTGCTATCATAAGCAAAAGTTATGCTTGTAGCTGCAATTAAAATTAAAGCGATTTTTTTCATATTTTTCCTTTTTTTTGTATTCCGCCAGCGAAATAATTATACATTATTCTAAAATTATTCTTCAATAAAACTAAAAAGAGTCTCAAGCTATAGCTTGATTACTCTCTTTAGCTATTTTTTCAGCAGTTGCATTATTTACATTTGTTTGACTTGCTAGTTTATTTATCTCTTCTTGCAGCTTTTCTATTTTAAGAGTAAGTTCTTTGGCTTGTAGTTGCTCAGCTTGACTATTCTGAGCATTTTTAGTTTGAGCTTCTTGGTCTGCTTTCATTATCTCTAAAACTTCCATTGCAACAGGTGACTCAATATCTCTCAACATTCTTGGCAATAGTTGTTGTAATATATTTGCATTTCCTGCAAATAGTTTCATTATCTCTACCCAGTTAGCTTGTCTTTCTGCTACGCTTCCTCTTGTTTGTGGTACAGCATTTAGTATTAAATCATATCTTCCAATATTTAATTTATTTTTTCTTTTTGGTTTACCATTTTCAAACAGTACTCTTCCATTCGCATCTTTTTCAATCTCATTTACTTTGAATAATCTATCAGCTTCAAATCCATCTACCATTCTATAAACTTGTTCTGCATTTATATATTGATCAATAAGAGATATTCCCATATCTGCTAAATCTCTATCTTGTTGAATACTTGCATCTATAAATAATTGAAGTCCAACCATTCCAGCATTTTGTCGATGCTCAATCGCATATCCACTAAGCCTTTGAACACTTGTACCTAAGATTTCATTATTTAGCCCGATTATCTCTTCTGCAACTTGTCTTCTATCATGTATTACACTCATAAGTTGAGCAATATCATTTGAGTTTTTTATCTCTTTTATTTTAGTTCCACTTATTGCTCCAGAGTTTACTTCAACTATTGAATTATCAAGGGCAAATTCTTCTGCAAATAGTTCTGCATCTTCAACTGCATCAGATTCAAATAATAGTTTTAAGCTTCCTAGCATATTTGCAATTCGTAAATGAGTGAAATTTATCCTATCTTGAATAGGTAAAATATCTCTAAAAATTGAATAAAATTCAGTTGGTTTATCACTATCTGCATCATTTACTTTTCTTATGCTTATAGGAATTCTATTCATATTATATGGACTTTCTTCATGGCATAATAAAAGTTCATCTGACCAAATAGCATAATAAACAATATTCTTTCTTTTTTCTTTAGAATACTTTTTGTACCAACTATAAGTGATTTTTACTCTTTCTGAATATCCTACTTCAGTAATTAAGAAATTTGTAATTTCAAGATTATTTGTAATTGGAATTTGGTCAATAAGTTCATAATCAAAAAACTCATATAGAGCCTCTTTATCAATCAACCTCTCCTCATGGAAATATCTCATATCACTTCCATCAGGAATAACAAAATATGGGTCCCAATATGATTGTTCCATTGGAACATGATAATATCTTAAATCTCTCTCTTTATTACCTAATAAGTCAACTTCTCCCAGTTCTTTAATTACAGGCTTCATGATGCTAATACCAGCTAAAAGTAAATCTTTATCAGCTCTTTTTTTATAGCTCCAAAAGTCTGTACTATCTTGAGAAGCTCTTAACACATTTGTAATAACATTTGCTTGGGGCATATCTTCTACTTGCCGACCAAAAACATTAATCTCTTGTTTTGATAAGAGTTTTAATCCCATAACTTTATTGGCAATTTTCTTAACAATATTTTCCCATTCTATAGGTTGGTCTCTACCGCTAATTATTGCTATTACATCATCAGGAAGTTGTTCCCCTCTAAAGTACTTTTTTATTTTTATTGCTTCATCTCTTGAGTCTTTTGTTCTATTATAAGATTCTTTTTTCTGTTTTTTTAAGCTCTCTAAAATATAGCTTTTTTCACTTTCTGATAAAGGTTTAGTTGTTTTCATTTGTTATCCTCTTTTATAGCTTCATAGCCAACGATTGACCCACCAACTGCATATAGTGGTTGACCTAACTTCTTAATATCTTCTTTCATCTTTTGTGGAATATCTATACTCCAAACCATTTCTTCACTATCGTCAAGTTCTTCAATCTTTGGTTTTACTTGATATTTCTTAAACAGTTTTTTTACTGTATTTGGTAAGATAGAGTCATAAAAGCTTTTCATACCATCACCACCAAATTTAAGCTCATCACCTTTGAGCATAAATACATTTTCATTTTGAGTAGGGGCGTTTATAAGTTTATTTGCTATTTCTTTACCTATAATATTTTCTAGTTCTTCATCATTTGCAATAGTTTTAAAAAATACATCTTTATCTTTATTTTTTACTTGTATTGCTCCAGAATTTTTATTATAGATAATTTGGTCTGCTGTTGTTTCTAAACTATATCTTTGCGTTTGCTGTGTTCCTGTAGTCCATGATAATTTTTCATAATCATTTGCTACAGCTTCTTGAATGAGTCTTTTAACGCCTAGCTCGTACCAATTCTTTTTGAATGGTGCATTAGGTACGAGTATCTTTTTATAGACTTTATCGTCTTTCATATCTTGAATATATGCATCTTGAGTATCTTTTGAAAATGTATCCCATTGTTTTTTTTCAATTCCAAAAAATTTTCTAACATCGTATATAATATCTGCACTGCCTCTATAGCCTTTTTTCCTACCATCTTGATGCCAGTCGCTTTGAATCTCTTCAATAAATAAAGTTGGTTTATTATCTATTTTTCTATCATCTACTCTTGTAAAAACTAATATATTCTTTTCATCCCAGTGGTGTGATTTAAAGTTTTCCCCTCTCTCTCTATTATCTTGTTTAAATAGATACTCTCTATAATTATCACCACCCTCTAGCTTATACTTTTCATATTTAGCATCAGTTGTTTTCTCAACTTTTTCAATTACAAGTCTATTTTCACTAATAGTATTTTCAATCTCATCTTTAGTTAGCTTTTCATTATTGCTCATTAGCTCTTTAAGTCCACTCCATTCAATCTCATCTTCTTTAACTCCATTGTTTTCAAGCATTTTCGCTAGCGAAATAGAATCAATTTTTCCTCCAGCTTTTTCATTAATAGTTTTTTCCAAAACTGAATAAAATCCATCTTTATCTAAAAAGCTTTTTTCAATAACTGGAGCTTTACCCATGAATGAACCAATTACTACACCATCATCATTTTTTTCTAAATTTTCCACCCATTCTTTGAAACTTTTTTGAGGTTTATATGTTATAATTACTCCATTAGACGGGTTGTCAAATAATGTTCGGGCATTATGTCCCTTCCCCTGTCTATTACTATAAAAACTTACAACCCTTTCATTTTTATCATTTTCACCTACAATGGCTTTATATCGAATATCATTATCCCAATAAGTATATTCTCTTAATCCATTTTTCTTAAGTTCAAATTCTCCATTTCTAATAATATCTCCAATTCTTGTTAATTCATCAAGTGTTATAAATCCATTGCTTCCATCTTGCATATGTCTTATTGCAATTTTCTCAAATCCAACACCTTTTTGAGTATGTTTATTAAATCCACCTCGTTCAAATTCTACAAAATTATCTAAGCTTTCTACATCATAAGTTTTAATAACAGTAGATGGCTTTTCCCCCATTGCTACTTTTAAAATATTTTTTTTCTCTTTATTAAACTTATTAGCATTTATTCCACTTTCACTTTTAAACCATTCAGGAAACATTTTAGATAAAGCTTTAAATCCAATTACTCCCCCGATTGCTCCAATCACCACATCTTCTTCATCACTCTTCCCATCATTATTCCAATCTCTTTCATTAAAAGCTGTATCTCCACCACCTATAAAAGCACCACCTAAAGTTTCACCATTTACAAAAGGTGCAAAGCTACTATCATCATACATATCTTTGATTTTAGGTTCAAATTCATCATAAGCTTTTAATAAGTCATAGTAAGTTTTTTGGTACTCACTATTTCTAAACTTTCCTTTACTTAAATCGTCTATTAAAGCTTTATATTTATTTGGATTTACTAATCCACTAAGTCCAGTATCATCTTTCCCACTTTGTTTGGTGTACATTAGATAATCTTTTAATTGTTCAATTTTTGCTCTATTATCAACATTTATTGGATATTTATTTTCATTTATTTTAAGTTCTATTTTATCGCCATATTGACTTAATGCTCTATCATATTCCGCAGCTTGATGAGGAGTTATATTATCAAGATGATACATATTTGCGAAGAAGTAGCCATTGCCTCCACCCTCTAAATTATCCATTGCTTTTAGTTCTTCAAGAGTAGGTCTATTTTTTGTTAGTTCATCTGCTCTTTGAATTAGTCTATTTTCATCTGCAAGTTTTTGAGATTTTTTTAATTCTTCTTCTGCTTGAGAAAATCTGGCTTCTCTCTCTTTTTCGATTTTCAAAAGGTCTGATTGTCTAGTGGCTCTTTGAGTTTTATTAAAATCTAAAATATCACTCTTCAAGCTTGCTAATTCATCAGCTGGTATCTCAGAACTTCTTGCAACTCTTTTTACCATTTCCATTGGTGTACGACTTTTTTGTAAAGCTTGTTTAATATGTTCTTGTAAAGCCAGTCTTTTAGCAGTACTTGAAAAAGGAATTAATCTCATTAATCTATCATAACTATCTTTTACAATTTTATACTCTAATCGACCTTTTATTGTTGTTGCGATTCCCACATTAGTATCAATATTCGCTTTATTTGCAACTTTAATAAGTTCTAAATCATTACCAAATTTTTTAGACATATTATCAATCATATCTATAGATTCTTTACCACTTTCTGTAGTGAAAAAATCTTTCATTTTCCCCAAACTATTACTTACTTTTGCATAATCAATAGCTTGTATCTCATTTGATTGACCTAGTAAGTTTTTTTCTAAAAAAGTATTAACTATACTATTTTCAATTTTTTCTTGTTGTTCTCCTGGTAATTTATTTAAAAGAGTAGAAAATTCATTTTCATCATCTGCTGTATGTTTAATCAGATTTTCCATTCTATCCTCTGCACTTATTCCATCTGCCATAAGTGATTTATAAAGCTTAGTATCTGCAATATCATACATTTGTTTATATTCCATTCTTGCATTATCAAAAGCATCTAATAATGGTTTATGAATTTCTTCAGGTAGATAATTTTTTACAGAAGATTCAATCTCTGTATCAATATTTTTTACAAGATTAAAGAATGCATCTTTATCAGGTTTTAATTCAAAAGCTCCCTGATTCTTTCTATAAAATTTATTCATCATCTGTCGAATATCTAGTAAATCATCAAAATCTTTTACAACACCTATCCCTAAGTCTTTATCGTAAACGATGTTATCTAAAGTAGTTTTTAGATTTTTAAATTTTTCTTTTGTAATTGGGTCTGTAACTTTTTCACTTAGCTTTTCTAAGGTTTCATCAAATTTTAAAGTTTTTAAATCAAATCTATAACCAGTTTCTGAAAAAGCATCTTTAAATGTATTTCTCATGTCTGAGTACTTTTGATGTACATTATCTTCATACTCTTTAACACTATTTTTTATATCAGTTCCACTCACTTTTACATCATCAAATAAACTTAAAACATTTTTAGCTCTTGCATCAATTGTTCTTGAAACATTTCTTGCTGCATCAACATCATCTAAAACAACATCACGAATTATTTGATTACCAAATTTTTTATCATTCTGTACTGCTGCTAAAAGTTCTTCTTGTTGTTTAGCTTTATCTGTTATCCCTTTGTTTGTATAGTCTGAAACTTCCTTATATTGATTTTTTGCTTGTATTAGTGCATCATCTATATAGTTTTCATCTATCCCTAAATCCTTTTTAAGTATATCTCTAGCACCATTTATATTTCCACTTAAAACATAGTCTTTTAATTCTTTTGTTCCCTCTACTACTTTACTTCCAGCTTTAATAACTCCATAACCAATAGCATTACCTGCCACATCTAAAACAGCACTTTTACCTAATTCATTAAAAAAATCTTCTACTGATAGTTTTTGATTTGTTTTATAAGAACTAATTGCAGTATCTAAAGCAGTTCCAGTCATTGCCCCCATTGCACTTGAACCCAAAACTGTTGCTGCTTTTCCAATAGCAGTAGGAACAGTTTTAGCTAGTTTTGTTCCTGCATAAGCTCCACTAATTGCCCCAGCAAATTCACCTTTATCGGCTACAAGTCCATCAATAATACCCTCAAAAAAACCATTAGTAATAGCTTTTGGTTTTCCATCTTCACCAACTGCAACAAAATTACCATCAGTATCTTTTCCAAGTGCATAACCACCACGAGCTAATACATTACCTACATTTTCCATATACTTTTTTTTGTCTTCAGGTGTAGCATCTCTAAAAAGTTGTCTATCCACTCTTGCAAGTGATTCTATATCTCCAATTAATTTATCATCAATTTTATTTTCATCTTGTTTTTCAAGAAACTCTTTTTTCATTGGAGTATCTTTTACAATATCAAGCTCTCCTGTTATAGGAGATATTGGATTCATAACATTAACACCCGTTTCTAATCCATCTGCACCCATATGTAAAAATCTTTTAGCTTCATCAACTCCACCTTTAACAAAAGATTTAGCTTTATCAAAAAGAGATTCTTTTTTTATTGGTGTATTTTCAACTATTGGAGCTGGATGAACATTACCAATATCATTATAACTAGGAGTTTGTGGTTCTTTCGGCACTTCAGGTTTTATTGTTGTTGATGCAAAATATTCATCAGGAACATCCATGCTTTTTGCACCATCTGGTATGTCAATATTTTGCCCATTAGGTAAAGTCATTTTTTTTGCACCGCTTGGTATTTCTACTTTCATGTTATATCCTATTCATAAATGAATTTTATTTGTGGAGTTTGAACTGGAATTTCTTGTTTTTGTTCAACTTTTGGATTATTAGGATTTCTTGCATCATAAATAATTTCTACTTTTTTATCTTCTTCTTTTTTGTCAGAAACTTGACCATTTACAATCTTTTCTAACATACCTATACTTTTATCATAACCTCTTAATTTTACATAAGTTGGATGAGCTTCTTCGTAAGTTTTTGCTGTAAATAGCATTTGTTTAGCTTTATTTTGTAAGGCATTTGCAACAGCTTTATCACTTTGATATAAAGTTGCAAATGATGATTCCAAAGTTTTCATATCTCTATCTGATACTGAGCCAGTCATTGAGGATTTAGCTAAAGGTTGTAATACTGATAAAAATGCAGTTCTTCCCTCTTGCGTTGTATTATCCCAATCTAATCCAGTCCATGTTGAGAATTGATTTTTTATTTCATCACCAGCACCAGCACCACCTTTTTGTACTAGCTTTTGAGCCTCCTCAAGTTGATATACAGTTGGAGCAAGCCCTCTAAAATATTTATCTGATTCAATAGCATCTTTATTAATATTTCTATATTTATTACCTGCATTTGCTTTTTCAATAGGGTCATTTGAGGATAAGGCTTTGGCTACAAGGCTATCTACATAATTCATATCTTTAACTCCCATCCCCATATTTTTATCTAAATCTTTATCTTCTGCCCAAGCATAATAAGGGATAGGTGTTTTCCCGTCAGCAATCATTGACTCTTTGTAGGCTCTATAATTTTTAATTTCATTAGTTGAGCCACCACTTCCATAACCACTATTAGGATTAAAACTAGGGTCCATTTTTTGAAGTAAATGATTTTTATAGTCGGTTGTATATATTGAATTATCAGTCTTTTCTTTATAAATTCCACCTTTTCTAGCTTTATTTACTCCATCAATTACTTCTGCATATACTTGATCATTGATTTCTTTATTTTTTAGCTTATTATCCATATGAGTATAAAATGCATTTTCATCAAATACTCCATTTTTTGCAAACATTCGATTTGCTTCAGAAGCATTATATTTTATTGCTTCTGCATCAGATAAACTTTTCTCTTTTCTCCCAAAATCATTTGCTAAAGAATAGTATTCAGGTGTTTTGAACTCTAAACCGCTATCTTCAAGTGGAACTCCAAGTTTTACATATTTCATAAAGTTTTGTTTATCTTGAGCTTGATTTTTTACTGCATCAAGATTGATACTTTCAATCTCTTTTTTAATTGCTTTATCTTGAGCTTCTTCTTGTTTTTTATATTTATACTCTTCTACATTTCCTAAATCATCAAATAATTTAGCTATATGTGTACCAGCATTTTGTTTATTAGTTTCTGCAATAGTGCTTATTAGTTGAGGGCTATATGTGAATTTATTTTCTTGCATTATAAACCTTTGTTTAAAGATATATAAATTTTAAGAAAATATTAGAGTTATAAAAAGGGGGGGTAAATTTTGATTAATTTCGCTGGCGATATTTTTGAAGAGATAAGGTATCTCTTCTTATTTATATTTAATAGATTTCATTAACTCTTTTATAATTTCAACTTCTTTTTCATTTTCTCTAACTCCAGCTTCTTCTACTTTTGCTGCAAGTTTTCCATATAAAAAACGATAATCAGCAAATGGTTTCAAGGCAGGATTTAATTTAGTTTTTCTTTTACGATTTAGTCCATAATCAAATACAGTTATAGATAATAATTCAAGACTCACATCTTTGTATTTAGATAATGTTTTGATAAAAGGAACTGCTAGTTTGACCGCTTTTACTTGAGCATTATTCCCGTCTCTTTCTTCTAAACGATAATAAACATTTTCTATTTTTTTATTAATAAATTCAAGACCTTCTTTAATCTTTTTATACTCTTTTCTCTTTTTATTTTTATGAATAGAAATAATATCAGGGTCATTTATAAATGTATCATTTACTGCAACTTCAAGTATAGCCTTTGCGATTGCAATATAAATCAAATCTATAATAAACTCTTTTCTCTCAAGAGTAGAATTATGCTTAATCTTTTCAAAATCACCAAATACTATTTAATTTGCTATTGGTTTTTTATTTAATAACAGTGATTCCATTTTCTCTTAACTCCTGTAATGCTGCTTTTTCTTTTTCAGATAGATTATTCATCCTATTTATCCCTTTATTATTTTATCAAATCTTTTATTGCATCAAAAAATGAACCACTAATCATTTTCAATCTCCTCAATATCAAGTTCTATTTTATTTCTTCTTGAAATTTCTAATTGACCGCTATTTAATTCATGTAGTGCTTGTTTACATTCTTCACTATTTAAGTAATTAAATTTTGTGTAATGATTATCTGCTCCTCTAATTTTCTCTTTTTTATCTACTATGGTATAACATTGAGTATCTTCTTTAAATTCTGTTGGTCTTTCTCCTAGTTCAAGATATTTTATTTCTTGCTCTTTATTAAATGCTTCTTTAGAATCACCTGACCAATATTCAAAGTCATCATCCCATTTTAGTTTTTCTAACTCATCCAAATCTTCCCAATGCTCTTTTAATTTAGATTCTAAATCTTTATCCCATTGTTCAGCTTCTTCTTTTGATTCTTGAACTGAATATACTCTGCTACAAATAATATATCTTTCATCTTCTGCCATTATGTTATATGGTTTATTATCAGTTTTAAATTTAATTGTTTTGCTCATTATTTATCCTTATTTATCTTTATTTTTCCAGTTTCCAAAAGGGGTATGAGTCCACCTTAATACATAATTACATCTTGTACATTTGTTTTTATAATCTGTTTCAAATTCTGACAATCTTATAAGACTATTTTCATCTAAGTCTATTTGTGTATTTTCTTTGTTATAGATATGTCCCTCTTTATCACATATTGTTTTTTTCTTAAATAGACTATATATAAATTTTATCACTACCTATTATCCTCTCAAACTCATAAACAAATATAGGTGGATTATCTTCATATTTATAACCATCTTTTGCAGTTGAGTTCCAAAGTTTAATAAACTCTCTTTTTATTTGAGTAAATGGTTTTACCACTTTACCTGTACTATATTCTTGTATATGATTTATTCCCTCGCATATCATGTCCGCAAGTGTTATATCTTGTAATCTCTCAACTCTTACCTTTATAACTTTTAAGAAGATACGAGCCATTTCTTTTATACAACCATTTGGAACACCTTGACATCTTTGTATCCACTTTTTTGATATATCAAATTCTTTGTCTAAAACTATATCAGCATATAAATTATCAGCTAAATATTTTAAAGCCATTTTTCTACAAGTTTCAATTGGTGGACTCATTACTTTTACAGGTTCTCTTACATAAAGAATATCGTCAATTTTATATTTAGAAAATTGTAATATATATGAAAAGTCATTCTCATGTAAATTCTCTAAACTATTCATTTCACCAAGTTTTTGTGCATAATCAAAATATTTTAATTGAGTTTTTGAAAATACTCTTCTAGTTTGTGTTTTTCTTTCATCAAGAATAGCTTTTACCATTTCAGTATTAAATAGGATTGGTTTGCTCATAAAACTTTTACTCCTCTTTCTCTAAGTTTTATAATTGTCGAATCTGCTATTATTTCAGGGAGAACATCATATCTTGAATTTAAAGCAGCTATATAAGCTTGTTTCCAAAATTCAAGTTCATTAACATCTTCTAATATAACTGGTATAAGTGTCACTACCTCTTTATCTTCTTTAGAATTAGTATTTGCAATCACACCTTTTGTACTATTGCCATCTTCTATAATTTTTTTAAGTTCAATTATTGCATCATCAAGTGCAGCAGTTGCATAAACTGTATTATCTTCTTCCATACCTACTTGAGCATTTTGCATTAGTTTTAATATACGTTCTAATTCCATCTTATTTATTGTCCTTTTTATTTTGGTAAATATCCATTGTTTTTATAAAATTTAGCTTCTGATTCATTGTTGAACCATTTATTTTTTGCTATACCCCAGCTATCGTTACTATCTGTTTTTATTGAACCACAATCACTACAAATCCAATATTCATAACTTGGTCTTCCATTTATATGTTTGCATTTATCATCTTCTTTATTTACTGAGTTTTTCTCAAAATCATCAAATATTCTTTTAACTAAAAAAGATATAGATTCTTCTCTATCCTCTTCTTTAGTAAAATCACTAAAAGTATTTTCTATCCATATATTTGCTTCTTCTCTTGTCATTATTTTATTCTCCAATCTTCTTACTCAAAAATCCAACTGTTTCAACTGTATGTAAAAAAACTCCATCATGGAAAGGGCTTGTATCCCAAATAAAATGAAGCTCATATCTATTATCAACCAGTTTTATCTCTCCAATTACAATATGGTTATAGTCTCCTCTTGGACTTTTACCAACAACAGTACATAAACCTAAAGGAATAAAAGAAGATTGTTTAAATCCATCTATTGGCATTTCTACATAGTATAAATTATTACTATCAAGCCAATTCATTATATTTTCAACAAATTTATTTTCCATTTCTTCTTGTGAATCTTCCATTTCTGTAAAGTTTGGAATTAAATCAGGTTTTTCATATCCCAATAAACAAGCAAATACAGTTCTTTGACAATCTCCATTTGGAAAGTTTGGATTTAATTGTTTTAATTTAGTCATTTTTTTTATCTCCAATTGATTGCTTAATATCTTTCATAGTTATCATCCAGCAATAATGTAAATCAATTTCCATTTCATGAGATACAACTTCTCCTTTTTGTGTTCTTTTTTGAATAGCCATAGATATTACTTTATATCGCTTACCATTTAATTGTTTTTCTTTTTCTTCTATTGATAAAAACATCTTATAACTCCTGCTGTAAATTAATACTTTTCATTTCATGCTCATACTCAGGAAAGCAGCTCCTGTAACTTTCAAGTGTAATAGCTGCACATTCATAAGTCATGACACCTGTATAAAAAACTAAATCATCTTTTGAAGATTGTAAATATTGATTTTTTACTATCTGCTGTTTTTTATCAGTTATAATGATTGGTTTAGTTGGTGCTATTAGGTAAATCATTATTCATATCCGTCACCTCATTTTGAGGAGAAGAGAAATGAGCTATTGCTTTATCCCACATTTCTTTGGTGGTTTCTGACAAATTTTGGTAAATCAACTCTGGTTCAGAGTATTTTCCTTTATCAGTAAACATAATAAATAGTAATTTCCATTTATAAAATGTGTCTATGTGGACTTTAAAATTCCAACCACCAACACCAACTTCATAGCCTTTGTCTAAGTGATACTCTAAAATTACCTTTTCAAGCTCCGCTAATCTATCAGGCATATCATCAGCTTCAACTCTACCAGCTGATACAAGATTTTGGCATTGAGTTCTATATTCGAACTCTTTTTGATTAAATTTTTGTTCATACTCTTCAAGCTCTTTTTTTAATTCTAGTAAATCATTAATTGCGGATTGACAACTAATTTCTTTATCATTACAAATTGTGAAAAATTCAATTGCTCTATCTAATGCTTTCATATTTCTAATCATTTTAAACTCCTACTTTTTCTAAATATTTTTCTTGTAAAACTTTCATCTTTAACTCTTCTTTTGCAAGTCTTTTTTTATTACCTAAAAGTCTTTTTTGCCTCTTTACTAAATTCCAATTTTGTCTTATAAAAAGACATGAATTATTCATTATTGCTACTCCTCTATATTCTTAATTTATTTAACATCATTTTCAAGTAAAAAATTCTCTTGATTTATATATCCCTTATCTTTATTCCATGCTATATAGTTTTTGGCCCAAAATTTAGTTTCAAATACTCCCACTAGCTTAAAATATATAAATGCCCTGTTCTGTCTAACTATAAGTAGTAATTTGGCTTCTTTTTCATTCTTAGCTTTTATTTTATGGAAACAAGATTTATTTCTAAACACATACCATTTCATTTTTATACCTCCATATTTTTCACTAAACAAAACTTACATTTTTTGTAAATTTTGTTTAATAAAAGTCACTCTATGCTGAGAATAGAGTGACCGACACATCTAAAAAAATAAACTCTTTCGAGCAACTAATGCTAATCAAACTCAAACGGGTTCTTAAGTTTTGCAAGCTATGGTTCGATATAAATTAAGCGACATGAATATAGGCGGAAAATCCTAAACTGGCTTATATCTTTGCACCAGTTAAATTTTTATAGTTTTTAGTTCTTTCTGTATTCTTGATATTTCACTAAAAATATTAATATCATCACTTTGGCTTAGTTTTTTTAATTTCTCTTTTAAAAAGTCTTTTTGTTTTATTTTAAGAGCTAAAATATAATCTTCTTTAGAGTAAATAGGAATATCATCCCTTATTTTTAAAGGTATTAAAATCTCATTATTAAAATCTCCATCAAATAAAGCTTGAAAGATTTTATTATCCTCTATTGCTTCATAGTCCAATACCCCCATCATTTCATCTAGCCAAGATGGATTTTCAACAATACTTTTAAATAGTGCTATTTCTGCTCTATTTTCTTGAGAGTAAATATTTGAAGTTGTCTCTTTTTGAACTTGACCTAAAGTGATAAATTCTGAATTAATTTTTAATAATGAAGCTAAAAAACCTTTATACTCATTTGCTACCAATAAAGATGGTAAAGATTTTAAAAAAGCTGTTGCTTCACTCAAAGCTTTATTTTTTTGGTGAGGATTACTAATCTCATAATTTGATACAATAGTTGATAAAATAAATTTTATAGAGTTAGTTGCATTTTTTAAAATAGCCACTAATTCATTTTTTCTACCAGCTTTTAACATACTCGCTGGGTCTTCACTTTGTTCAAAAAAACAAACATCAGCTTCTATGCCATGAGTACTTAAAAGTAAACTAGCTTTATATGCAGCAACTCTTCCTGCATTATCTCCATCATAAGCAATAAGTACTTTTTTTGCAGCTTGAGCTAAAATAGGAATATGATGTACAGTTAAAGCAGTTCCAAGTGTTGCAATAGCCGTTTTAATACCCTCTTGATGTAACATAATTACATCTAAAGCACCCTCAACAACAACTGCAATACCTTTTTTATATATGCTCTCTTTTGCTTTATTAAAACCAAAAAATAGTCTTGATTTATCAAACAACTTAGTAGATGGTGAATTAAGATATTTAGCTCTATCTCCTTGTAATATTCTTCCACTAAAACCAACTAACTTATTGCTATGAGTTCTAATAGGAAACATAACTCTATTGATAAATCTTGCATAAGTTCTTTCTTTTTCTTTTGCTGTAATCCCTACAAGCTCAACATCTTCAAGATTTAGATGATTATTTCTAATAAATTGAAGCTGTTTTTCACTATTTGGTGCAAAACCTATTTCCCACTCATCAATAATTTCAGAAGTTAAACCTCTATCTTTTAAGTACTCTATGTGGTCCTTTTCTAAACTAGCCATATAAAATTGGTTCATAGATTCTAAAGTATTTTTAAACTCATTATTACGAGAACTTTGATTGTCTTCATACTCTAAAGTAAAGTTATAATAATTTGCTATTTTTTCAATAGACTCATAGAAGCTGATTTTATTGTATTCTTGAATAAATTTAATTGCATCACCACCTACACCACAACCAAAGCAGTGGTATATTTGTTTCGCTGGCGAAAGAACAAAAGATGGAGTACTCTCACCATGAAAAGGGCAGCAAGCTTTTAAATTTGCTCCACTTTTCTTAAGTTCAAGTTCACTACCGATAATATCAACAATATCAATAATATTTTTAAGTGCTTCTATTGAGTTATTTTGAATCATGGTTTTATACTTCTGTATCTAAAGCTTTTTTATAATCTATATCATTTAAAGGAATTTCTTTATCTTTTGAAAATGCTATATTGCATACATATATTTTTTTTAGATCATTGTAAAGTTCTTTAAATAGATTTTCTGTAGCTCCAATTTTATTAGCTAACTCAAAAGCAACAACATTATCTTCTTTTCCATTCCAGTCTTTGATATAACTTCCATCTTTATATCCAAAGTCTTGTCTAAATTTATTCAAGCAATTTTTAGTGATATAAGCTATATAAATATCTTTATTACTCATATTTAATTGAATAAAAATCATTTTTAAAATATTAAATCTATTAATATCATCAAAATTTAATAAGTCAATCATTTTAATTAAAGTTTCATTTCCAGTTAAAACGAATTGACTATTAAATCTATATTCAAATTCATTAGCTACACATTCTAATCCAAAGCCTCCAGTTTCCCCAACATTATAAGCTTTTTGAATACTTTCGCTAATAACAAAATGAAGTAAATCAATAGCTTCAACTTTTACATTCTCCATATCTGGAACTTGTTTTTTCCACCACTTAAAGCCTGCTGACTCTAATAACTCACCACTTTCAACGATAATTGCACTATTCCAGTTAAAATTTTTATCAAGATAATCTTCTGCAACTTGTTTGTTAAATTGGTGCTGCATTTCTACCATTATTTCAAATATATTTTTGTTCATACCTTTTCTCCTGTTTTATCGGTTTCATTATTACTAAAACCATTAAGCCCAATATTTCTAATATTAAAAGGAAGCTCAATGCCTATAGTATTTTCTTCATTTCGAGGGTCAACTATAAATTCATAATCAATAAGTTGGGTTAAAACTTTTAAAGTCATGCTTACATCATTCAAACAATAATCAATAACTTTCCCATACTGTTTTTGTTGCCAAAGAATAGGTGCAAAAGCTCCATCACCATTTTTTGAAGTTCTAAAATTTGCTTCACAAATCGCACCTAGTCCAAATCCTTTATTTGTTCCAGTAACTTCTTTTATAGCTTTTAATAAATCAAAAGATTTTTCTTCTGAAATATTAATACCATGAGCTGCTAAAAGTTTATTATCAAAACTTTCATTATTAAAACCAATACAAAACTCTCTATTATCTATTAGCTCTTGAAGCTCACTTAAATTATCATCTAAAAAAACTCTATATTTAGCTTCTCTAAAATCATAAACTCCAACAATAGATATACCCATACCTATAAAATCTTTCCATCCCTCACAATATTCAATACCTGGTATTTGTTCTTCCCCTCTTCCACGTATTGCTTTTTTTATCTCACTATCAAAAACTAACATATTTCATTTACTCCTTTATTAAAATTTCTACTTATGAGAGTGTCTAAAATAAACCGCAGGAAAGGGAATTTTAAGGAAGTCATTAATAGACACTCACATAAATAGAATAGGCATAAAAAAAGCCGAACTACTGCCGAGAGACTACTCGGCAATAATTCGGCAATAATTTTCACTAATTTGTCACTTTTTTGCGTACTTTTATCAAGGATTAAGATAACTTTTGATAAATTTTCATTCGTAAACAGTTGTACATAAAAGCACGCAATTAGTGTGTTTACAGTTGTTTTAGTGTGTTGAAGTAAGAATCTACCACAATGAGAACAAAAGAACTTAGGATCTGGTGCCTCACGGTGTGGAAGTTCGAGTCTTCTCATCCGCACCACCTTAATTATAAACCCCCTTAAAATCGTCATTCTTAACAACAAAATCCAAAACAATTTAAAAAAGTAGCACTT
>JAQUIV010000015.1:17711-25434 GCA_028681275.1 Aliarcobacter sp. | reverse complement strand
TTTAGCTCTTTATATTTTAAAAGAGTTCTTGGAAGATTTGTTTTTGTTCCACTATGCCATTGGTCTCTTGTTCTTCCTGTTAATAAAGTTAGAGGATATTTTAGGCTTGTTTTTTCACTTAAAAGTTTATTTTCCACAAAAAATAGATTTGCTTTTTTGTCTTTTGTTAAAAACTCTCTATTTTCTCTGATTTTTTCTCCCCAAATAAATGGCTCTTTTGACAAATTATCATATGAAGCTTCATAGATATTTAGGTGTGGATTTAGTTTTGTCATCTCTTGATACTCTTCAAAAATCTCTTTTGGTGACTCAAAATTAAAAGCATCTTTATATCCTAATCTTTGGGCAATAAGTTGAAAAATTTCCCAATCAGGTTTACAATCTATTGAAATTCTCGTTAGTTTTTCTTGTTTTGTGATTGTTCTATCAAGGTTTGTTTGCGTTCCCTCTTTTTCTCCCCATGGAGCAGCTGGAAGTCTAATATGGGCAAATTTTGCACTTTCAGAGTTTTCATAGGCATTTATTTCCACAACCATTGGAATTTTTTTGATTAACTCTTCCATTTTATTTCTATTTGGAAGATGATAAATTGGGTCTGTGTGACAAATAATCAAAACATCAAGATTTGCTTCAAGCATTTGAGTTGCTGTTAATCCAACCACATTTGAAACTTTTGTTGTTTTCCAAAATTCATTTACTTTTTTGATTGATTCTTTGTCAAATCCTAAATGAACAGCCAACATTGTTGAAAGTCCACCAACTTCTCGTCCACCCATCGCATTTGGCTGACCAGTTAGTGAAAATGGACCATTTCCTTTTGTAAATATTTTTCCAGTTAAAAGGTGCGTATTTATGATTGAAAGATTTTTATCGACACCTTGAGCTGACTGATTTATCCCCATTGTCCAAGCTGTTATGATATTTTGGTTTTCTTTGTAGAGTTGCCAAAATTCTTCAAATTGTTCAGGAGTTAGACCTGTTCTTTTTAGCATTTTTGTAACGGGAATTCTTTTGAATTTGTTTTTTAATAAATCGTAGTTATTTACATTTTCTTCTACGAACTTTTCATCAACTAAACCTTCATCAATAATTCTTTTTGAAACAAGATTAAAAAAGTCAATATCACTTCCTGGTTTTATTGGAAGATATAAATCAGCAATTTTTGCTGTGTCTGTAAATCGAGGGTCTAATACAATAATTTTTAAGCCTTGTTTTTTTGCTGTTTTGATTCTATTATGAAAAACAACATGGGCTTCAGCTGTGTTTGCTCCAACTAAAATAAGTAAATCTGCATCATGTACATCATTCATTCTCACTGGTACATAATCAGCTCCAATAGACTTTTTGTAGGCAACAACGGCACTTGACATACAAGTTCGGCTGTTTGTATCCACATTGTTTGTTCCAATAAAACCTTTCATTAGTTTATTTGCAATGTAATAATCTTCTGTTAAAAGCTGACCAGATAAATAAAAACCTACTTTTTCTTTTGGTGATGTTGCAATTTTTGTTGCAATTTTATTTATAACATTGTTCCAAGTTGTCTCTTTGAATTCTTGTGTTAAATCATCTCTTACTTTTGGTCTTAATAATCGTGTAGGGGTTTGAATACTAATAAGTTCTGAAATACCCTTAGAACATAGTTTTCCTTCATTTGTTGGGTAAACTACATCTCCAATTAGTTTATTCTCTTCGAACTCTAAACCACATCCAACACCGCAATAACCGCAAACTGACTTAATCATATCAAAAATCCTTATAAAATCTATGATGTAATTATACATTATATTAATGTAATTTTAAGATTTTACTGATTAATAAATATACAATTATAAAATATAGTATTTATAAAAAATAATTTTTTACAAATATGTAAGTTAGATATTTATTCATTTATGATAGACTGCCATTTTGAATAATTAAGGCTTAAAATGTATATTGAAAAATTTGAAGAGAATAGCTCTTTTTGCAAAACACTTAATCTTCTTTATGTGGTAAAAGACAAAAATGATATAAATAATAATTTAAAATATTTTGAAGATTTTTTTAATGAAGTTATATTTGTAGATGATGGTTTAGAAGCATTAAAAGAGTTTGGCAAAAATAAATTCTCAATAGTAATTACAGATATAGATATTCAAGGAATAAACGGCTTTGAATTAATAGAAAAAATTAAAAATATAAATAAACATATTATAACAATTATATATTCTCAAAATGAAGATAGGGCAAGTTTTTTAAAAACAATTCATTTAAAAATAGATGGATATTTAATGCCTCCATTTGATGAAAATAATTTTTTAGATATTTTAAATAAATCAATAGAAAATTGTCAAGAGAAAAAAGATAGAAAAGAGAAGTTAAAAGAGAGTTTAAGAATTCAAAAACAATATACGGATTTAGTAGATAAAAGCTCTATCATCTCAAAAACTGACAAATATGGAATAATAACTTTTGTAAACGATAATTTTTGCAAAACATCTGAATATACAAAAGAAGAATTATTAGGAAATTCTCATAATATAGTAAAACATCCTGATAATCCAAAGGAAGTTTATAAAGATTTATGGCATACCATTAAAGATAAAAAAGCTGAGTGGTCAGGGGTTATAAAAAACTTAACAAAAAGTGGAAAAACTTATTACATAAAAACAACTATCAAACCAATTTTAGATGCAAATGGCGATATTATCGAATATGTAAGTGTAAGAAGTAATGTAAATACAATTATGAGTGATAAAAAACATCTGATTGATAAGATAGAATCAAATAATCTTTTTTTATTAATTTTAATTCAAATAGAAGATTTTGATATTCTTGATAAATTTTATAATACTTTAACAGTTGATAAAATTGAAAAGATGTTTGCTTTTAATATGTTAGCTTATTTGCCAAACTCTTATGTTTTTGAAAGTATTTATAATATTGGAAATGGTCGATATGCACTTTTGGCAGATTTTTTTAATTTTGCTTCTTCTGAAACAAATATAACCCATTATCTTGAAACATTTGTTAAAAATATCAGAAAATCAATTTTAGTTGTTGATGAAATCGAATATGACTTAAATATAATAGTTAGTTATTCTTTTGGAAAAGAACATCTTTATGAAGATGCTAAATGTGGATTAGATGAAGCAATAAATAAAAAAATGTTAATTAAATATGCAAATGATTCATCAATTCAAGAACATATTGAAGCTAAAAAAAATATGGAAGTTATCAAAATGGTAAAAATTGCCCTTGATAATTATAAAATAGTTTCATATTTTCAACCAATAATTAATAATAAAACAAAAGAGATAGAAAAATATGAATCTTTAGTTCGACTTGTGGATGAAGATGGAAATGTATTATCTCCTTATGCCTTTTTAGATATTTCTAAAAAAGGAAGTTATTACAACAAAATCACCCATAGAGTTTTAGAAAATTCATTTAAAATTTTAGAACATATAACTACAAAAATTTCAATAAACCTTTCATCTTTAGATATTGAAAAAGAGGAAACAAGAGAGAAGTTATACTCTTTATTTGAAGAGTATAAAGATGATGTTTCAAGAATAGTTTTTGAATTACTTGAAGATGAAGAAGTAAAAGATTTTGCTGTTATAAAAAAATTTATAAAACGAGTGAAAAAGCTGGGTGTAAAAATTGCAATTGATGATTTTGGCGCTGGATATTCAAATTTTGAGCGATTATTAGAGTTTGAACCTGATATTTTAAAAATAGATGGAAGTTTAGTTAAAAATATTGCAAATGATAGTTACAGCAGAAATGTTGTTGAAACAATAGTTTCTTTTGCAAAAAAACAAAATATTACGACAATAGCTGAATTTGTAGAGAATGAAGAGATTTTTAATATTCTGAATAATTTAGGGGTTGATTATTCTCAAGGTTATTATTTTGGTGAACCAAAAAATATAACTATTTAAGAATATATATAAAAAGAATACAGTTAATTATTAAAGATATTATAAATCCAACTCTATAAGTGAGTTCTGGATTTCTTTCAAACAGTGGTGTATTTTCACTAAAAAAAGGTTTTACTTTTTCTGGATATTCAAGCTCAAATCTTAGATGTGAATAGTTTGAATATCTTAACTCCTCTTTTGCTGTGATTGCTCGAAGAATCAAACTATCAAGCCAAGAAGGAATATTTTTATTTAGTTTTTGAGCTCTTTTAGGCATTCCAAAATTTGGATTTTGAAAAGGTTCTATCTCTCCATAAGGAAACTTTCCAGTTAAAGCTTCATATAAAGTAACTCCAATAGAAAAAATCTCTGTTTTTTCATTTATCGCACTTCCCGTAAATCGCTCAGGTGCTAAATATGAGGGAGTTCCTGCTTTATTTGTGATTGAAAAAATTTCTGTGATTGAACCAAAATCTATTATTTTAAATATTTTTTTTCCATCTCTTTGTATAACTATTATATTTTCAGGTTTTATATCACCATGAACAAGATTAAATTTTAAAAGAAACTCTTCCATTGAAACAAGTGTTTTTGCTAAATTTATGGCTTCATCAATAGATAAATTTCTTTTTTTCAAGTATTGTTTTAGGGTAATTCCATCTAATTTTGTCATTAAATAATATCTAGCACTTCTTTGTTTTGGAATAAAAGATTTTGGGAAAAAACCAGCTTTTAATCTTTTTGCATTCCATGCTTCTTTTATATATAAATCTAAAATTTTTTCATTTTCTATTGCTTCGTAGGGAGCAAATTTTATTACATATTCTTGGTTGTTTTTTTTGCAAAGCCAAGTTCTATCATTTTGAATTAAAGAGTGAGTTAGTTCATAACTATCGATTATGTCACCTTTTTTTAATTTTTCAGGGATTATCAGATTTAGATTTTTCATTGATTCAATATAATCTGTTTCTAAAATCTCTAAAACTACGGCGGTTGTATCATCTGGAAGATTATCTTCAACTAAAGAACTAGCTTTTCTTACTAGCTGGTAAGCACCATTTGGAATGTTTTTACTTAGGGTGTCATTACTCATCAAAGAGTATAAACCATCACTACAAAGAAGTATTTTGTCATCTTTTTGAATACTATTTTCAAAATAAAATATTTCAACATTTTCACTAATTCCCACAGCATTTGATAAAACGTTTGCCATTCCATCTTCGTTGTGGTCATAAGAGAGTTGATTTAGTTTGTTATCCCTTAAAAGATAGATTCTGCTATCACCTGCATTTGCTCCATATAATCGATTTCCTTTTATAACACAAACTGTTACGGTTGTGGCATATTCAGGTCTTTCGTATTCTTGAATAGATTGGGCATAAAGTATAGAATTAATTGAAGTAATAAACTCTTTTATAGCTTTTTCAATACTCCAAGTTTTTGGAAGATTTTTAAAGTTGTTTATTAGATGAAGTGTAACTTTTTTGGCTGCAAGTGCGCCTTCTTGCGCACTTCCAACTCCATCACAAACAACTGCAATTGTCATATCATCAAGTTGTTTAACTTCATAAAAATCATCACCAGTTAACTCTTTTCTTTTTGCAAGACTAAAACCAGAAGTTTTGATATTGTTTTTACTCATTTAAACACCTTTTGATATATTAAAAATTAGATTCTTCCACCAGCACTTATTCCCCAAGTAGTTCTCCATCTTGTTTTTACAAGTGAAATTCCTAAAATGGCAATAAATACAACAATAGCAAAAATTATAAATCCAGCTGCATATCCATCAAATGCACCTTTTGACCAACCAAAAGTTTTGATAATAGCAGTTCCACCAAGACCACCAGCACATCCAATGATTCCTGTCATAATTCCAATATCTTTTCCAAATCTTTGAGGAACAAGTTGGAAAACTGCACCATTTGCCATTCCAAGGTGAGCCATAATTAGGAATAATACAAAAATTGCAACATAAAATGGAAGAGTGTAAGTAGCACTAATTATAGCTAATAAACAAACAACCCCATAAAAGAAATATAGAGATTTAATTCCACCTAATTTATCAGCAATTGCTCCACCAACTGGTCTTAAAATTGCCCCTGCAAAAATACATAAAGCCCCAAAATATCCAGCAGTTACCATAACATTTGGTTCAGCTAAAATATCAAGACCAAAAGTAGTCATTTCAGCTTTATATGTACTCATTAAATATACTTTCATATATCCAGCAAATCCTACAAAACCACCAAAACTAATAGAATAAAATAGACAAAACCACCAAGTATCTTTATCTTTTAATAGTTTTCCATAATCTTTTAATTTTTTTGGATTAGCTTTATAAACATCAGATGGTGCATCTTTTGCCATGAAAAAATAAACAACAAAAATGAATAAAGATAATACAGCTCCAACTAAAAATACAGATTGCCATCCCCAAATTTCTGCAATTTTTGGTGCAAAAATAAAGTCAATAACAACTCCAATATTTCCAGCTCCTGCAAGTCCTAAAACAACACCTTGAAGTTTTGGAGGATACCATTGACCAGCTTGTGGAAGTGCAACTGCAAATGAAGCACCAGCAAAACCTAAGATAAATGCAACACCTAACAACTCATCATAAGTGATAGTTTCACCTTTATAATAAGCAAAAAATAGTCCTAAAACTACAATAAATTGAGAAACTAAAGCTGTTTTTTTAGCTCCAACTCTATCAACAAAAAATCCCAATACAACCCTTAAAATTGCACCAGCAAGAACTGGAACAGCAACTAATGTTGCACTTTGGTCTGCACTCATAATAAAATTTTGAGTTGCTTTTAATGATTCGGCGATTTCAGTTGCTAATGGACCCATCATTGTCCAAACCATAAAACTAAAATCGAAATACAAAAACGCAGCTAGTAGTGTCGGCCAGTGTCCTTGACCTTTTAACTCTTTTAAAGACATTTAAATCTCCTTACCCTTTATTTAATCTAATTATATAGTGTAAATAAAATTGATTTTAAGATTAATTGTATATAAAGTAGTCAATTAATAATTTTAATGTATTTTTCAGTTTAATAATTTGATAAATATAAATCTAAGTATAAAAATTAACTATTTTAAAATATATTGAATTATATATAATGAAAAATTAAGTTTATATTGTATGTAAAATATACAATAAAATTGTATTTTTAGTAAAAGTTGTGTGTTATGATTTCTGTATCGAAAATATTTAAGGAGAAATTTATGTTTAAACAGGCTTTAAAAATTGGTTTAGGTGTTTCCCTAATTACAAGTGCATTATTAGCAGCACCAGAAAAAACAAAATTAAAAATAGGTTTTATTGCATTAACTGATTGTGCGCCATTGGTTATCGCAAAAGAAAAAGGTTTTTTTGCAGCTGAGGGTTTAGAAGTTGATGTTGAAAAAGAGGGTGGTGGATGGCCAGGAATCCAACAAAAAACTATTTCAGGTGAATATGACTATGCCCATGCACTTGCAGGTTTACCAATTGCTGCAACTTTAGGAATAAATGGTGATGCAAATCTTCAAGTATTGATGTCTTTAGATTACAATGGAAATGCAATTACATATTCAAATAAACTAATCGAAGAGATGGAAAAATATGGTCTAAAAAAAGATGAAAGACCAGTAAGTGCTGAGAGTTTAAAAAAATATGTAGATGAAAAAAAAGCAAAAGAGGGTAAAAATTATCAACCTTTAAATTTTGGTATGACTCATCCAAACTCAACACACAACTATGAATTAAGATATTGGATGGCATCAAGTGGTATTAAACCTGATGAAGATACAACAATCAAACCTTT
>JAQUIV010000015.1:0-17611 GCA_028681275.1 Aliarcobacter sp. | reverse complement strand
AGGGTAAAAATTATCAACCTTTAAATTTTGGTATGACTCATCCAAACTCAACACACAACTATGAATTAAGATATTGGATGGCATCAAGTGGTATTAAACCTGATGAAGATACAACAATCAAACCTTTCCCACCTCCAACGATGCCACAAAATTTAATTGCTGGAAATATTGATGGATATAGCGTTGGTGAACCTTGGAATACAAGGGTTGTTTCAGGTGGACAAGGTGGAGCTTTAGTAACTAAATATGATATTTGGAATAATGCACCTGAAAAAGTACTACAAGGTAGAGCTGATTTTATAGATAAAAATCCTGAAACTACAAAAGCTGTTATGAAAGCTGTTTTAAAAGCTCAAATGTGGTTAGATGAATCATGGGAAAATAGAGAAGAAGCTATAAAAATTCTAGCAAAAGACTCTTATGTTAAAGCACCAGTTGATGTTTTAAGAAAATCAATGAGTGGAACTTTCCTTTATACAAAAGATGTTGATAGTAAAAATCCAATGTTTAATGTTTTTGCAAATTATTACGCAGCTTATCCATATTATTCTCATGGAATGTGGTTTATTACTCAAATGTATAGATGGGGACAACTTGATAAACCTGTTGATATGAAAGCAACAATAGAAAAAGTTTATAGACCAGATTTATTTGAAGTTGTTGCAAAAGAGGTTGGATATTCACTTCCTGAATCACCTTGGAAAAAAGATGGAGTCGATGAATATAACAAATTCTTAGATGGAAAAGTTTGGGATCCAAATAAAGCTGTTGATTATATTTATGCCTTTGATGTAACTTCTCCAAAAGTTTCAAAAGAGGAGTTAGCAAAAGTAAATAAATGGACAGTTGCTACAAAACAACCATCTTATGTTTGTCCTTATGGACCAGCTGGTTGTGCAGATCCGAAGTTTGTAACAAAAAAATAGCTTAAATCAAAAAAGGAATAGGCTTAAAAAGCCTTTGCCTTTTTGAGTATTTAGCAAAACTTGGTACTTAAAAAGGCAAATAAAAAAAGGAAAAAAGATGAATAAAGATTTATTGAAAAAGATATTTTTACCATTAATTGTATTGGTAATTATGATTCAAGCATGGTCGATGACTGCTAAATTTATAAGTGGTTTTCCAACTCCAAGTGATACTTATATTTATGCATTTGGTGGAACAACAAGTTCTGGTGATGAGTTAAAAGGAGTTTTAACAGACCCTTTTTATATTGAAAATAAAGATGACAAAGGTCTTTTTTGGCAATTACTTGAATCTTTAAAAAGGGTTTTTGGTGGATTTGCTTTGGCAATTATTGTTGGTGTTCCAGTTGGATTGATGGTTGGTATGAGTAAAAATATTCAATACGCACTTAATCCTTTTATTCAAATATTAAAACCAGTTTCCCCACTTGCATGGTTACCACTTTTATTATTTGCATTTAAAGATATTGATAACACAGCAATGTCAACGATTTTTATAACATCAATTTGGCCAATTATCATAAATACAGCTTTAGGTGTAAAAAGTGTTAATGAGGATTATTTAAATGTTGCAAAGGTTTTAAGATTTAATCCTTTAGAGAAAGTATTTCAAATAATTTTACCAGTTGCTGTTCCATATATTTTTGCTGGAATGAGATTATCTTTAGGGGTTGCTTGGCTTGTTATTGTTGCTGCTGAGATGTTAACAGGTGGTATTGGAATTGGGTTTTGGATTTGGAATGAATATAACAGTCTTGCATATCATAATATCATTATTGGTATTTTTATTGTGGGAATTGTAGGTTTTATATTAGATATTTTTATGGGAAAAATAGCTGATTATTTTGATTATAGAAAAAAGATGTAAGGAAAAATAGATGAGTAACGATAAATTTTTACAATTAGAAAATATATATAAAACTTTTCCACTTCCAAATGGAAAAGAGTACAAAGCAGTTGTTGATGTAAATCTAAATATAAAAAAGAATGAAATAGTTTCGATTATTGGGCATAGTGGTTGTGGAAAATCTACTTTATTAAATATGATTGCTGGACTTGATAGTCAATCAAGTGGGCATATTATTTTAAATAATAAAGAAATAACAGGACCAGGACCTGAAAGGGCTGTGGTTTTTCAAAATCACTCACTTCTTCCTTGGCTTAGTGTTTATCAAAATATAGAGATGGCTGTTAAAAAAGTAATGCCACACTTAAGTTCACAAGAGTTAAGACAAAGGGTTGAACATTTTGTTTCTATGGTAAATCTTGACCATGCAAAAGATAAATTCCCAGCTGGAATTTCAGGTGGAATGAAACAAAGAGTTGGGATTGCTAGGGCTTTATCAATTAAACCAGATGTTTTACTTATGGATGAACCTTTTGGGGCATTGGATTCACTCACACGAGCAAATTTACAAGAACATTTAATGAGAATTCAAGAGAGTGTTCAAAATACGGTTATTATAATTACTCACGATATTGACGAAGCTGTGCTTTTAAGTGATAGGGTAATTATGATGACAAATGGTCCAGAAGCTACTATTGGAGAGATTTTAGAAGTAAATCTTCCAAGACCAAGGGATAGGGTAGCTCTTCAAAGTGACCCTGAATATATAAGATGCAGAGAAGCTATTTTAGATTTTCTGTATAAAAAATTTGCAAAAAATGATGAATAAATAATCAAAATTATTCTATAATACACAAAAAATAATTAAGTTGTGAATATAAATGATAGAAGAAATAATAAAAGAAGAGTTGATTGAAATTCATTTTCAACCAATAGTGTCAATACGATCAAAACAATTATATGCGTTTGAAGCATTAACAAGATGTACATATAAAGGGGAAGTAATTCCTCCTTATGAACTTTTTAATCTTGCTATTGAGGCAAATTTAAATTTAGAATTAGATGTTTTGACACGAAATAAATCTATTGAAAAATTTAAAGAGTATTATCTAAAAAATAATGAATTAGTACTATTTTTAAATTTTGAATCTTCACTTATAAATAATTTTGATAGGGAAGATAGAAACTATTGTTTTACAGAACTAATAGATAAAGTAGAAATTCCCTATAAAAACTTTATCATAGAGATAAAAGAAGATGAAATTTCAAATACTAAAGCACTTGAAGAGTTTTGCACATATTATAAAGAGTTAGGATTTGCAATAGCTTTAGATGATTTTGGAACAGGGAATTCTACCTTTGATAGAATAAATATTATAAGACCAGATTTAATAAAAATTGATAAATCTTTATTTAAAAATACAAAAGATAATCACATAAATAAAGAGATAGTAAAATCAATAGCAAAAATGGGTCATAACTTAGGAATAAGGGTTTTAGCTGAGGGAGTAGAGGATGAATACGCTATTTGTCTTGCTATGAAATCAAATATTAACCTATTTCAAGGATACTATTTTTGTAAACCAGTTTTTGAAATAGATACTTTTTTAGTAGATAAAATAATATCAACTATTGTTGAAATTGGAAGTATATTTAGAAGAATAACAATAAATTCAATAAATAAAAAAAGAGATTTGGTAAGTAGTTACCATCATGTTTCAAATAAAATTATTGAACAATTTGGTCATATAAATAATGCAGAAGAGATTATGACAAAAGAGTTAAATAATTATCTGGATTTAGAAGCTATGTATTTAATAGATGTGGAATCATCAAAACAGATACATGACACAGTAATTAATAATAGAAATGATAGATTCAGTCCTTCAAAAAGTGGAGATGAGCACTATCTCAAAGAGTATTATTATATTACTTTAGAGTCAAAACAAGGAATATATTTAAGTAACAAATATATTTCATACGCAACGGGAAATATTTGTAAGACATTTGCTAGAAAATTTGAATTAGGAGATGAGTCTTACATAATATGTTTGGACATAATAATTAAAAGGAATTAATAATGAAAAGTTTATTGGATAAGATTAGTTTAAAAACGAAATTAATATCCCTAATAATATTTCCTTTCTTTGGTTTTTTATCGATTTCAGCACTTTATCTAAATCAAATTTTAATAAATGATGTTAATAGTAAATCAATTTTTACGATAGTTTTTATAGTAGCTATTATTTTTGCAACACTTTTTTTATTTATTTCTATTTCAAATAATATTAATAATTCAATAATTACTATAAAATCAGGACTTAGTAGATTTTTTAACTATCTTACTTCAACTGAAAAAAATCTTGATGTTATAGATTTAAATTCAAATGACCACTTGGGTGATATGGCAAAAGAGTTAAATCAAAATATCCAAAAAATCAAAGATGGATTAGCAATAGATAATGAAGTTATAAATGAAGCGAAATTTGTATCAAAAATGATAGGAAAAGGTTTTTTAGTTTATAGAATAAATGGAAATGCAAACAATGTTTATATAAATGAATTAAAAGATAATTTTAATCATATGATTGACTCTTTAAGGGAAAATATTGTTAACTCTTTTATAACCTCACTTAGTTACGCAAATGTAAATTTCCAAATAAAAGCAGACAAAAGTGATATTGGAGCAATAGTAAATACACTTCTTAGATGTTTAAATATGATAGGGACAAATGTATCTGAATTTTTAGCCATGATAAATAAAAATGGATATGTTTTAGATGAAAAATCTAATCATCTTTTAGCTTTAGTAAATAGTTTACACAATGCCACAATCAATCAAGCTTCATCACTAGAAGAGACAAGTGCAGCTGTTGCTGAGATTACATCAAATATTGCTGATACTTCTGTAAAAGCTAAAAATATGTTGGAAATTGCTACTAAAACTAAAAATTATGCAAATGATGGAATTAAATTGGTTGAAAATACAGAAAAATCTATGCTTGAGATAAATGATTCAACAATAGCTATTCAAGAAGCAATTACTTTAATTGACCAAATTGCATTTCAAACAAATATTCTAAGTCTTAATGCAGCCGTTGAAGCTGCAACTGCTGGGGAAGCTGGAAAAGGATTTGCAGTTGTTGCAGCAGAAGTTCGAAATCTAGCAAACAGAAGTGCAGATGCAGCGAAACAAATAAAACATCTTGTGGAAGTAGCAAGTCAAAAATCAGTGGATGGTAAAAACTATTCACAAGAGATGAAAAATAGTTTTGAAAAATTAGCTTCAATGATTGAAGAAAATACTGTGATTATTGGAGATGTTGCAAAGTCAAATGAAACACAAATGTTGAATATTTCACAAATAAGTGAAACAATGAATAGGTTGGATTATATAACTCAAGAAAATGCAAACATGGCAACTAAAACAAAAGAGTTGGCAACACAAACAAATGAAGTGGCACTTAATATGATAAAAGCAGCTTCATTAAATAGTTATGACAAAACTGTGGAAAGTAGAATATCAGATTTTGATTTAGTTCAAGAGATAAACAATATAAAAATAGATTATGCTAAATATAAACAAGCAATATTAAATCAAGTAAATAACAATAGTAAAGATATAAATATTGATGTAGAAAATAGAAAAAATATAGATTCATTTATAAAAAAATATGAAAATAAAGATACAATTGATTCTTCAAGTTTAGTAAAAATAAAAGATAAAACTCTTCAATTAGATAAGCAATTATTGGGTTATGGAGTTGCAATAAAACAAAGAGATGAAAAAAATATATTGGCTTATTCAACTCAAATAGAAAATATATTAGATGAATTATTTAGTCAATTAAATATGATGAAAAAATAATAGGAGTTTATAAAATAATGGCACAATTAATAGATTTACCTACTAATTTACCAGTTCCACTTGATGATGGAAAATGTAATCATCTTCAAGGGATTAATTTACCAAATATTACACTTAATTCAACAAATGATAATAAAATTAATTTGGCTGAATTAAAAGGATTAAATGTATTATATTTTTATCCTATGACAGGAAGACCTGATGTTGAATTACCAGAAGGTTGGAATGAAATACCAGGAGCAAGAGGTTGTACTCCTCAATCTTGTTCTTTTAGAGATAATAATCAAGTTTTAACAAATCTTAATGCAAAAGTTTATGGAATTAGTACCCAATCAACAGCTTATCAGAAAGAAATGGTTGAAAGATTACATCTTCCATTTGAAGTTTTAAGTGATGAAGATTTAAAACTAGCAAAAGAATTAAATTTGCCTACTTTGATTGTAAATGATATGACTTTGATTAAAAGAATTACACTTATTTGCAAAGATAATAAAATAGTTAAAGTTTTCTATCCCGTATTTCCACCTGATAAAAATGTGGATGAAGTAATTAACTGGATAGAAAATAATTAAGTTACGGTCTTTAAATTTAAGAGATTAAATTAGATGGTTTGACTAATCGGAAGTTCAATAGTAATTTCAACACCTTTGTAGTTTTTATTTTCATAAATAACATCAACATTTTTAAATATTAAAGAACCTTTCATATGTTTTACAATTATCTCTTCAGTCATATAAAGTCCAATTCCAGTACCTTTTGACTGATGTTTTGTTGTAAAATATGGTTCACAAATTTTGTCTATAATCTCGTCTTCTATTCCACCTGCATTATCAGTTATTTTAATAATTGCCTTATTCTCTTTTTTAGAGGTAGAAATAAAAATTAATTTAGGATTATCTTTATTTTCTAAAGCATCTTTTGCATTATTTAAAATATTTATTAAGGCTTGTATAAACTCATTTTCAAAACCAAATAATTCAAAATCATTTATATCATTTACAAAAACAATTTCATGATTTCTAAATTGTGCATCAGTTAATTTAAAAACTTTTTCAAAAATATCTTTTATCGTAAAAATAGTCTCTTCTTTGTCTGTTCTAAAGAAATTTCTAAAATCTTCTATGGTATCTGATAGATATAAAGCTGAATTTGTAATGTTATTAATTGACTTTTCAAAAGTTTCATCATCTAGGGAATTAAACTCTTTTTGTAACTTCATTCCAGTTGCAACCGTTGTAATAACAGATAATGGTTGTCTCCATTGGTGAGCGATATTTCCTAACATTTCACCCATTGCAGCCATTTTTGATTGTTGAGATAAAATATGTTGTTGTTCGCTATTTTTATCCATATAAATATTTATTTCTTCTTTATAATTTGTAAACTTTTTTTCTAATATTTTTGAAATGTAAATTGAAATTATTAATAAAACAATAGTCAAAATTGAAGCAAGAAATAAGATATTCATAATCTTTTGTTTAAATTTTGCATTAAGTTCTTGGGTTTTATCTTTTATTATTTCATCGACATAATTATGATAAAAACCTTTTGCAATAACCCATTTCCAATTAGGTAAATCTTTTATATAACTTGTTTTTGTTAAAGGCACATTATCAAGTTTGTAATCATAAGTTATAAATTTTTCATTATTTTTAGCACTATTTACAATATAATCAAATAAAGTTATATCATGGTGTGAACCTAAATCTCTAAAAGATTTATCTGAAGAGTCATTGATTTTTTGGAATAATCTTTTATTATTGTAGTCAAGAATAAAAAAATAGTCGTTTCTATGGGTTTTGAAATTTGATAAATATTCTGTTATCTCTTTTTTTACCATCTCTTCAAAATCTACAAAATATTCACCAGTTCCTATAAACCAATCATAAGGTTTAAAATGAACATTAAATCCAATTTTTTTGTACGAAGAGTTTGGTTCATTTGGTTTAGGATAATACCAAGTTAAAAAAGCTTCATCTTTTTCTTTTAAGCTATTTACAATCTCTCTTCCTAAATACATACCATTTGAATCTTGAAAATCACGAACACTTAATCCTTCATTTTTTCTATTTACTGGTAATAAAATACATTCATAATCAAAGGTATAAATAAAAATATAACCTCTACCATCGTTGAATCTAACATCAACTAAAGCATCTTTTATCATTTTTATTATTTCATCTTTAGTTTTTGTATCTTTATTTTCATTGTAAATTCTATAAGCTATATTATTGGCTTCTAAAACTCTATCTTTAATAGATTTTTTAAGTTTTTCTTCGGTTTTTTCTTGAGTTTTTAGTATAAATTCATATAAATTTTCAACATCTTTTTTAACTAATTCAGTGTTTTTTTCAAGGTATTCATTTTGAATAGAAACTTTCTCTTTTTCCAATTCATTTTGTGTTTCTAAATATAAAAAAAGAGTAATAATTATTGAAATAGTGATAATAAATATTGGGGGAGTAAATTTGATAATATTTAATAGTTGACTTTCATTTTTATAAATCATTTAATTCCTATTTTTAAAGTGAAAGATTTTATCATAAAGTAAATTTTATTACCATGATTATAATCAATAGGGAAGTTTTAACTTCCCTAAAATAGATTAAATAGTTTGATTGATTGGTAAGTTAATAGTAATTTCAGCACCTCTATAACTGTTATTTTCATAGGTTACATCTACATTTTTGATTAGAAGATTTCCAAGCATATGTTTTACAATTATCTCTTCAGTCATATAAAGTCCAATTCCCGTCCCTTTTGACTGATGTTTTGTTGTAAAATATGGTTCACAAACTTTGTCAATAATCTCTTCGTCTATTCCACCTGCATTATCACTTATTTTGATAGTAGCAATATTCTCTTTTTTAGAGGTAGAAATAAAAATTAATTTAGGACTATTTACATTTTCTAAAGCATCTTTTGCATTATTTAAAATATTTATTAAAGCCTGTATAAATTCATTTTCAAAACCATATATTTCAAATTCTTCGATATTTAATACAAAAATGATTTCATGGTTTTTGTATTGTGCATCGGTTAATTTAAAAACTTTTTCAAAAATATCTTTTATATTAAAAGTAGTCTCTTCTTTGTCTGTTCTAAAGAAATTTCTAAAATCTTCTATTGTATCTGATAGATATAAGGCTGAATTTGTAATATTTTCAATTGATTTTTCAAAAGTTTCATCATCTAGGGAATTAAACTCTTTTTGTAACTTCATCCCTGTGGCAACCGTTGTGATTACAGATAATGGTTGTCTCCATTGGTGGGCAATATTTCCCATCATTTCACCCATTGCAGCCATTTTTGCTTGTTGAGATAAAATATGTTGTTGTTGAGTATTTTTATCAATATAGTTATTAATCTCTTTTTTATATTTTGTAAATTTTTTTTCAAACATTTTTGAAATATAAATTGAAATTATCAATAAAACAATAGTCAGAATTGAAGCAATAACTAAAATATCCATAATCTTTTGTTTAAATTTTGCATGAAGTTCTTGGGTTTTATCACTTATAAGTTGATTTACATCTTCATGGTAAAAACCTTTTCCTATAACCCAACCCCAGTTTTGTAAACCTTTTATATAACTTGTTTTTGTTAAGAAACTTTCTGTTCCAAAAGGTTTATGTTTATAAGTTATAAAACCACTTCCTTGTTTTGCCATAAAAAGCATATCATCAAAAATTTTTATATTTTCTAGATTTGTAACATTTTGTGCTGGTTTATTGATTAAATCATCAATTACATGAAATAGGGTTTTTTTGTTGTAATCAAGAATAAAAAAGTAGTTGTTTTTATTTGGTACTAATTTTGAAATATATTCTAAAACATCTTTTTTTACCATATCTTCAAAATCAACAAAATATTCACCAGTTCCAATAAACCAATCATAAGGTTCAAAATGGATATTAAACCCTATTTTTTTATACCCTTTTGTTGCATCTTCAGGTTTTTGAAAAGACCAAGTTAAAAATCCCTCTTTTTCTTCTTTTATTTGTTTGATTATTTCTCTTGTTAAAAAAGTACCATTAAAATCTTTAAAATTATAAAAACTAGTTCCCTCTAAATGTTTAGCAATGGGTAATAAAATACACTCATAATCAAAAGAGTAGATGAAAAAATAGCCTCTTTTTTCATTAAATCTAATATCCTCTAAAGCATCTTTAATCATTTTTTGTATTTCAGTTTTTGTTTTTGTATCTTTATTTTCATTATAAATTTTCATAGCAATACTATGTGCTTCATAAACTCTATTTTTAATATTTTCTTTTAGTTTTTTTTCAGTAGATTCTTGAGTTTTGATTATAAAATCATGTAGATTTTCAACCTCAAGTTCAACATGATTTTTATTTGTTTTGATATATTCATTTTTGATAGAAACTTTCTCTTTTTCCAGTTCTTTTTGATTTTCAAGATATAAAAAAAGAGTGATAATTAAAGAAATAGAGATTATAAAAATTGGAGGAGTAAATTTAAGTATCTTTATTAATTGTTTTTCATTTTTATAAATCATTTAGTTCCTATTTTTTAAGTGTGGGATTTTATCATAAAACAAATTTTATTAAGATGATTACAATCAAGGAGTTAATATAATAGATTTTTTAAAGGTGGAGATAAAAATGTCAAAAAGAGTATTAATAACAGGTGGAAATAAAGGTATAGGTTTAGCTGTTTCAAGAGCTATGTTAGAGTTTGGTTATGAAGTAATTATTGTTGCACGTGATTTTGATACTTGTCCATTAGTTGGAGTAAAAAATGTAACGGCTATTGAATATGATTTATCAGATGTAGATGGTTTACCAGTTCTTGCAAAAGAGATTGGAAATATAGATATTTTAATAAATAATGCTGGATATATGCAACCAAAATATACTTATAACAACTATCCAAAAGAGGCGCGTGATCATATAATGAATGTGGATTTATATACGCCAGTTGAATTAATGAATATATTTTCTGAGCATATGAAAAAACAAAAATACGGAAGAATTGTAAATACAGCCTCAATTGCTGGACAAATTGGACATCCAGATGTTTGGTATGGAATTGCAAAAGCAGGGCTAATAAATGCTACAAAAATATATGGAAAAATGTTAGGATCTTATGGAATCACTGTAAATTGTGTAGCTCCAAGTCCAACAGAAACTGATATGCAAAAAGATAATTCAGAAGAGAGAAAAGCTGAGTTTAAAAAGACTGTGGCAACTGGAAGATTTGCAACAGCAGAAGAGGTTGCAAAAGCTATTGTTTGGTTGGCAACGGATTGTCCTGAGTATATAAATGGAATTTGTTTAGATATAAATAATTGTTCATATCCAAGATAAAAGATAGAGTTTAAACTCTATCTTTTTTTTTACTACTTGCTAAAACTAAAATAACACCTAATACTGCTGCTACAAATGAAGCCCCAAAAATTCCAAGTTTTACAGCTGAAATAATAGCTTCATCAATAAATGCTAAATGAGTGATAAATATTGACATTGTAAATCCAATACCACCTAAAAATCCAACTGCAATTACTTCAAACCAAGAGATATTATCTGGTTTTTTGATAATGTTTAGTTTTGATAAAAGATAAGTAAATCCAACAATTCCAATCGGTTTTCCTAAAATCAAACCAAAAACAACCCCTAAAACTATCATTAGGTTTGCTGATACTGTTGAAAAATCCATTAAAACTCCTGCATTTGAAAAAGCAAATAAAGGCATAATAAAAAATGCTGATATTCCATGAAGATTGTGTTCTAGTCTTACAAGGGGATTTTGAACTTTATCGTATCCATGGGCAATACTTTCTAAAGCATCTATTTGATGATGATTTAAAATTGGAATATCATCAATATTTTTTTCAAAATCATCCACTGATTCTCTTGTTTTTTCAATAAACTTTTGTTCATCAATTTTAGAACTTATAGGAATTGCAAAAGCTAATAAAACTCCAGCAATTGTTGCATGAATTCCAATTTCATGGATAAATATCCATAAAAAAATTCCTAAAATCAAATAAGGTAAGATTTTTTTTACACCAATATAATTTAAAAACCAAATTAAGCCATAAGTTATTCCCGCATGTAAAAAATATTCAGCTTTGATTTCACTTGTATAAACAGTAGCAACTACTAAAACAGCTCCTAAGTCATCAACAACTGCTAAAGCCATTAAAAATAGTTTTAATGCTGGATTTACCCTTGAACCTAAAAGCATCAAAATTCCCAAAGCAAAAGCAATATCTGTTGCCATTGGAATACCAAAACCTATGAAATTGTCTGGATTAAATGCCACATAAATAAGTGCAGGAATAACCATTCCTCCAAGAGCTGCAACTATTGGAAAAGAGGCTTTTGAAACCGATGAGAGTTCACCAATTACCATTTCTCTTTTTATTTCAAGACCAACCATTAAGAAAAACAAAGCCATAAGACCATCATTAATCCAATAAGTTAAAGTCATAGAAATAGTTCTATCTCCTAGCGTTACACCTAATGGCATATGCCATAAATTATAATACTCTTGCCCAAAACTAGAGTTTGCAGCAATCACAGCAGCGATAGTAGCAATAAATAATATTACACCACTTAAGGCTTCTTTTGAGATGAAATCTTCAATTATTAAAAACTTTTTAATCATATTTTCTCCTTATTGGTATTTAAACAATTTTTACAAATACCTTTGATGATGATATTTTCAATTTTATAATCAGGTAGATGAAAATCAAGTTTTTCATGTATACACTCAATTTTTGAACAAGATGAACAAATAAAGTGTGAATGTTGAGTTTTTTTGATTTCAAAGTATCTTTTTTTATCATTTGATTCAAAAGAACTAATAAGATTTTCTTCTTCAAAAATGGTTATATTTCTATAAAAAGTAGCTTTATCCATAGAAATATTATCTTTCATATCTTCATACGACAAAGGTTTATTTGAGTTAATTAACAATTCTAAAATTGATTTTCTAGCATTTGTTAGTTTTATATTTGTGTTATTTGTTAAGTTTGTGATTCTATCCATAAAATTTATTATAGCAATTTAATTTTAAACTTACTTTTTAATTTTACGACTAAGTTGCATTAAAGATAAAATTAATTAGAATTCCAAACTGCAACCAAGTTGCAAAATAATAACAGGAGTTTGTTTTGAAAAAAATAGTATTTATATTCATAACTTTAGTTTCATTTTTATATGCTTCAAAACCTGAAATATCAGTGAGTATTGCCCCTCAAAAATATTTTTTAGAAAAAATTGCAAAAGATAAATTTGATATTAATGTAATGGTAAAAGCAGGTAGTTCACCACACACTTATGAGCCAAAAACATCACAAATGAAATCTTTAAGTAATTCAAAAATATATTTTTATACGGGAATTGAATTTGAAAAAGCTTGGTTAGATAAGTTTAAAAAATCAGCACCAAATACAATTTTTGTGGATAATTCAGCAGGAATTCAAAGAATTGCTATGGAAGAACATTCACATGAAGAAGAGAGTAAAGCGACTACTCATAAAGATGAAAAACATAATGAGCATGAAGATGAACATAACCACGAGGGTTTAGATCCACATGTTTGGTTAGATCCAGTTTTAGTAAAAATTCAAGCTAAAAATATCTATGAAGCTCTTGTTTCAATAGATGAATTAAATAAAGAGTTTTATACAAAAAATTATGAAGAGTTTTTAAAAGAGTTAGATTCTTTGGATGCAAAAATCGAAGAGATTTTAAAACCATATGAACACAAAGCATTTATGGTATTTCATCCATCTTGGGGATATTTTGCTAAAAGATATGATTTAGAACAAATTTCTATTGAAGTTCAAGGAAAAGAGCCAAAACCAAATGAGTTGGTTGAACTTGTAAAAGATGCAAAAAAACATAATATAAAAATCATATTTGTATCTCCTCAATTTTCTCAAAAAAGTGCAAAAACAATTGCACAAAATATAGGTGGAAATGTTGTTGCTATTGATTCTTTAGGTGAAAACTGGGAAATTGATTTATTAAAAGCTGCAAATGAAATAGCAAATAGCTATAAATGATTAGATTTTTATTAATACTTTTATTTCTAAAGAGTATCCTTTTGGGATGCTCTTTATGTTCTATTTATTCTCCAAAAACCCATGTAACTACCCAAATAAAAGCTGATAAAACTCATATTAAAACTCTAAATGTTTCTTGGACTTTTGCAAATGAATTTACAAAAGAGTTAATGCAAGTTTACGATACAAATTTAGATTCTTCATTTAATGAAAAAGAGTTAGAAAAAATTCAAATGGCTTTATTAGATTATTTAAAACCAAAAAACTTTATAACTTTTATTTCTTATGACAAACAAATAAATGAAAAATCAAACTTTTTTGAAATAAAAAATTACAAAATGAGTTTTAAAGATGCAACTTTGAGTTTTGAATATAATATTGATTTAAACTACAAAATTTATGATAAAAATATTTTATATATAAAAATAATAGATGATGAAAACTATTTTGATATTGTTTTTAATGATAAAAAACAACTTATGAATATTCCCTATAAAATTTCAAAAATTTCAAATATTAATGATGTTAGTTTTACTATTGATGCTCCAGATTTAGGAGTTCAAGAAGAAAAAACAGAAGAAGTTAATATTTCAAAAATAGAAGAAAAAAAAGAGGAGATTAAAAAAGAAGAAGTTAAAGAAGAGCTTGTAAAACAAACGATTTTAGATAAATTTATTTTAAATATTAAAAAATATTTATTAGCTATTCAAAATGGTGAAGATAAATTTGCATTAGTTTTTTTACTTATGGCATCATTTATTTATGGTGTAATTCATTCTATTGGACCAGGTCATGGAAAAGCTTTGGCATTTTCATATTTTAGTGCTCAAAAAAGTTCATATTTACAAGCTTTTATTATCTCAATAGCAACTGCATTTGTTCATATATTTGGAGCTTTAATATTAGTTGTAATTTCTGTTTTTGTTTTAGAGAGTGTAATGAATAGATTTATGGAAGATTCTATTTTTTATATTACAGGTTTTTCATCTGTGATTATTATGTTTTTAGCTTTATATATTTTGTATAAAAAATTAACAAAAAAAACATCTTCTTGTGTTTGTTGTGTGGATTTAAAAAAGACAAATTTTTCAACAACTCCTTCTTCTATGAATTTTGTAAAAACAACTAAAAATAGACCAGTTATAACAGCTAGTAGAAGTAAAAAACAAGATTTGATATTTGTATTAACAGCAGGAATTATTCCTTGTCCTGGGACTGTTTTATTATTTGTTTATGCATTTTTATTAAAAACATATTTTGCAGTAGCACTTGCAAGTATTAGTATAAGTTTAGGAATGGCAACTGTTATTTTTGCTTCATCTTTTTTGGGAGTTTCTTTAAATAAAGCTTCACAAAAATCAGCGAAATTTGTGAACATTTTGGAAATAACTTCTCCAATATTTATGTTTGTTTTGGGATTATTACTTTTTTTTAGTGTAAAGATTTAATTCAGACAAAAAAGATATAGCAGTTTAAAACTGCTATATCTTCTATTTTATAATATCAAATCTATCTAAATTCATCACTTTTGTCCAAGCATTTACAAAATCTTGAACAAATTTTTCTTTTGAGTCTTCTTGTGCATAAACTTCTGCAACAGCTCTTAATTGAGAATTTGAACCAAATACCAAATCAACTCTACTTGCTGTGTATTTTAAAGTTTGAGTTGTTCTATCTTTTCCTTCAAAACTATCTTGTTGTTCAGATGTCTCTTTCCAAATAGTTTGCATATCAAGTAAATTTACAAAAAAATCATTGCTTAAAACACCAACATTATTTGTAAATACACCTAATTTTGAGTTGTCATAGTTTGCACCTAAAACTCTCATTCCACCAACTAAAACAGTCATTTCAGGAATCGTTAAAGTTAATAGTTGAGCTTTGTCAATTAATAATTCTTCAGCACTTACTGTATATTTATTTTTTTGATAATTTCTAAAACCATCAGCAATAGGCTCTAAATGATTAAATGAATCTACATCTGTTTGTTCAGCACTTGCATCACATCTTCCTGCATTAAATGGAACATTTATATTAAATCCAGCATTTAGTGCAGCTTTTTCAATGGCAGCATTTCCACCTAAAACAATTAAATCAGCAATAGAGACTTTTTTACCTTGATTGTTGTTACTATCAAATTCATTTTTAATATTTTCAAATATTTTTAAAGTAGTATCTAGTTGTAAAAAACTATTTGATTCCCAATCTTTTTGTGGAGCTAAAGCAATTCTAGCTCCATTTGCTCCACCTCTTTTATCTGAATCTCTATATGTACTTGCACTTGCCCAAGCTAAAGAGACTAATTTTGAAATAGACAAATCAGAAGCTAAAATTTTCTCGTTTAAGATTTTAATATCTTCTTCATCAATCATTTTATAATCAGCCGTAGGAATTGGGTCTTGCCAAATCAAATCCTCTTTTGGAATTTCAGGTCCAACATATTTTGATTTTGGTCCTAAATCCCTATGTGTTAATTTAAACCAAGCCCTAGCAAAAGCATCGGCAAATTGGTCTGGATTTTTATGGAATCTTTTTGAAATTTCTCCATAAATTGGATCCATTTTCATAGCCATATCAGCTGTTGTCATGATTGTTGTAACTTTTTTATTTGGATTATGAGCAGATGGGGCTAAATGTTCCTCTTTTACATTTTTGGGAATCCATTGCCAAGCACCAGCTGGAGATTTTGTTAATTCCCAGTCATATCCAAGTAATAAATCAAAATAACCATTATCCCATTTAGTTGGATTTGGTGTCCAAGACCCCTCAATCCCACTTGTAATTGTGTCATCGCCTTTTCCACTTAAAAATTTACTTAACCATCCAAGACCTTGAGCAATTAATCCTTCCGCTTCTGGTTCAACTCCCACATTTGACGCATCTCCTGCTCCGTGGCATTTTCCAAAAGTGTGACCACCAGCTGTTAGAGCTACGGTTTCTTCATCATTCATTGCCATTCTTTTGAATGTTTCTCTAATATCAAGTCCTGATTGAATAGGATTAGGTTCTCCATTTGGACCTTCAGGATTTACATAAATAAGTCCCATTTGAACAGCAGCTAAAGGATTTTCTAACTCTCTATCCCCACTATATCTTTTATCTCCAAGCCAAGTATTTTCAGCTCCCCAATAAATATCTTCTTCTGGCTCCCAAACATCAACTCTTCCACCTGAAAAACCAAATGTTTTTAATCCCATAGATTCAATTGCTACATTTCCAGCTAATATCATTAAGTCAGCCCATGAGATTTTATTCCCATATTTTTGTTTAATAGGCCAAAGTAATCTTCTAGCTTTGTCAAGATTTGCATTATCAGGCCAACTATTAAGTGGTGCTAATCTTTGACTACCTGTTGATGCTCCACCTCTACCATCTGCTGTTCTATATGTTCCTGCACTATGCCAAGCCATTCTAATAAACAGCGGTCCATAATGACCATAATCAGCAGGCCACCACTCTTGAGAATCTGTCATTAAAGTTTCTAAATCAGCTTTTAATGCTTTATAATCTAGTTTTTGAAACTCTTTTGAATAATTAAAATCATCTCCTAAAGGGTTTACTTTATTTGAATGTTGAGAAAGAATTTTGAGATTTAATTGATTTGGCCACCAATCTTTATTTGATGTACCACCATTTCTTACCATAGGATTACTTTTTCCAAAACCAAACGGACACTTACCAGCCATGTTTCTCTCCTTATGTAATTGTATAAAATATCTACAACAATCATACGCTATAAAACTTAAAACTAAGATTAGTATTTATCACTTGATAATAATTTTCCAAAGTTTCTAATTTAACTAACAGATAATTAATAGATTTTTTCTAAAATACTTCAACTGTAAAATTGGAGAAAACATTGAAAGCCGTAAAAATTTTAGTTTTAGAAAGTA
>JAQUIV010000014.1:19338-25743 GCA_028681275.1 Aliarcobacter sp. | reverse complement strand
CATACTCTTCTAAAAGAAGTAACATTTGAGCTTTAAAATCTCCCATTGTGAAGTTTTCTTCAAAAATAACACCAATATATAACTGCATATTTAAAGAATCATCTAAACTATCAACAGTGTCTAAAATTTCGTTTATATCGTATTTTTCAAAGTTTAAAACCATATCACGGATTAGTTTTCCATTGTTTTTGTTGTTATAAACCATATCATCTAGTGGATAAACTTCTGAAAAATTTGGAACAATCATTTGACAAGAATAAAAATCTAAATATGTATATTCTCTTACATACATTTCTCTGTTTTGAGATTTTAAAATATCAAGTAAAAATGCGTATTCATCATCACTTCCGTTCCCTTCATATTTCCAAGGAGCATATTCAAAACTTTTTTTAGAGCTTAAAAATGGGAAACCTAATTTTCCATTTGAATCAATAAAATGAGCTTCTAAGTTAAAACTATCAGCTACTAAACTCATATCAAAAGTAGGAATTTCAAAGGCATCAAGGTTTGTTAAATCTCTTCCTTGCATAAGTTCAGTCATAGTTCTCTCAAGGCTAACTTCTAAAATAGGGTGCGCTCCAAAAGATACAAAAAGTGTATTATTTTTAGTATTTATTAGTGAAATTGCCGTTACAGGGAAAACTCCACCCAAACTTGCATCTAAAATCTCAATTATGTAACCTAAATCCCTTAAAGTTTGTGCATCTTTATAAACTTTTGGAAATGATTTTACAACTTCATCAGGAAACTGTGGAAGTGCATATCCCTCTTTGATAATTGCGATTTTTGCATATCTTTCAAAGATTTCACTAAGTGCTTGAACTTTTGCTTCATTTGCTGTGTTTCCAGTTGCAAGTCCATTGCTCACAAATAGATTACTTAAAATATTTATTGGAATATATGTTTTTTCTTTTGTTGATTCTTTGATAAATGGCAACGCAACGATTTTGTCCATGTAATCGCTGTTAAAATCAACTAAATCTTTAGGTTCTAATTCACCATCTGCATCATAGATTTTTTTTAATTCAGCATTTAAATAATCCCCTCCAAAATCAAAAGCAACTTCATCTGGATAATATTTTCTATTTGGTAAATGGAAATCTATAAAAAAGTTGTTAGTTTGTAATCTTTCGATATATTCTCCATAAGCACTAGCTATTGAAGCATCAGAAATTGTTCCTTTTCCATTTGAATAGATATGATTTGGAGCTTCATTTGAAGCTAAGTTTACTGAAAAGCAGTTTTCTAAAGGGTGCTTTTCTTGTGAAAATGAGGCTTCACAACCAACATCTTTTAATACAGCTTTCATTTTTAAAATTGATTGTTCTACTGGGCTATTTTTTGATAATAAGTTCATTGATTTTTGTTCTTTCTTTGTATTATTTTTATTTGTGAGATTCACAGTATAGCCAAAAAAAATATATTCCAAGAATAGAGCATAAATATTGGCTACAATACGCAATCAATACAAAAAAATATAAAGGTTTATAAATGGCAAAAGGTAAAAAAACAATAATCAAAGAGATTAAAAAATTAGATGATGAAATTTTATTAATAAATGGAAAAGAGTATGTAATTGTTGAAGACACAGAAAATATCGAAACAGCAACAACAATGAAAATATCATCAAATGGAAATAGAATTTTAAGATTTGAAGATGAAAAGAAAAAAGCAACAATAGATGTAAAAAGAGATATTGAAATAGTTAAATATTCATTTAAAGATGCAAGTGTTGCTAAAAAATTTGCAAAAGGTTACGACAAAACAGTAATCACACCAGATGATAAAAGAGAAGAGATAGGAAATGCAAGTTCATTTAAAAAAGCTAGAAAAATCATAAATACATATATTTCAAAAGATGGTGTAAATTATGACCCTAAAAATGGTAAAACTACTTTTTATGTGACGGAAGAAGCGTAAAACAAGAAATTAGTTCAAATAATCCAAATAAAATTTTAATTGGATTATTTATGCTATAATACAACAATTTCAGCATACATCGGTCTATGCCTGACTTCGTTTTTGTAGTCAATTTACAACTCAACTAAACTCAAATTATTCAACCTAGATCGTAACTTTAGTTCACAACTTTTGATAGGTTCATAACAAAACAAGGTACTTATGTCATTTTCAAACTTAGGTTTATGCGCAGAAATTCTTCGTGCAATCAAAGAAGAGGGTTATACAACTCCAACACCAATCCAGTCAAAATCAATTCCTGTGATTTTATCAAAAAAAGATGTTTTAGCAGGTGCTCAAACAGGTACTGGAAAAACAGCTGGATTTACACTTCCACTATTACAAAGATTAAAAACTTCTTATTCAAAAGATAAAAAATCTCATGTTAGAGCATTAATTTTAACTCCAACAAGAGAATTAGCAGCGCAAGTTGCTCAAAGTGTTGAAACTTATGGGAAATATCTTCCTTTTAAATCAGCTGTTATTTTTGGTGGAGTTGGAATAAATCCACAAATTTCACTTTTAAAAAAAGGTGTTGATATTGTAATCGCAACTCCTGGAAGATTGCTTGATTTAGTTTCTCAAAATTGTTTAGATTTAACAAAAATCGAATTTTTTATCTTAGATGAAGCAGATAGAATGCTTGATATGGGATTTATAAATGATATTAGAAAAGTTCTTGCAATCTTACCAAAAGAGAGACAAAACTTACTTTTTTCAGCAACTTTTTCAGATGATATTAAAAAACTAGCAGATAGTTTATTGAACTCTCCTGTTTTAATAGAAGTAGCAACTGCAAACAGCACTTCTCATAAAGTTGAACAAAGTGTTCATTTAGTTGATAGGGAGAGAAAAAAAGAGCTTTTATTACATTTAGTAAATAAAAACAACTGGAAACAAGTTTTAGTTTTCACAAGAACAAAACATGGTGCAAACAAACTTAGTGAAGCCCTTGTAAAAGATGGAATCACATCAGCAGCGATTCATGGAAACAAATCACAAGGTGCAAGAACAAAAGCCTTAGATGATTTTAAAGCTGGAAATGTAAGAGTTCTAGTGGCAACGGATATAGCTGCACGTGGAATTGATATCGACAATCTTCCCCATGTAATAAACTTTGAATTACCAAATATCGCTGAAGATTATGTTCATAGAATCGGAAGAACTGGAAGAGCTGGAAATACAGGTGAGGCTATATCTTTGGTTTGTATTGATGAACATGATTATTTATGGGGGATTGAAAAATTAATCAAACAAAAAATCAGAAAAATTGAAACAATAGGATTTAAAGTTGACCCAAATATCAAAGCTGAACCAATAGGAAACAGAAGTAACAGAGGTAATAGTTCAAACCAAAATAGAACAGCAAAACCAAAAGAGACAAATTCTAATTCTAAAAAACCTTTTGGTAAAAAAAGAGTTGAAGATAACTCATCTTCAAGTGCAAAACCAAGAGGAAATAACAATAGATTTGCTTCAAAAAAAAGTGAAACATCAGCTACTTCAAAAAACAGAAGAACAAACTCTGGCTTTAAAAATAACTAATTAGTTCAAAAAATATTTAAGTAAGGTAGGATTTTATAGAATACCTTACTTGAAATTTAGGAACTACAAAATGCACAAAAAAATCAAACTCTTTTTTATACTACTTTTATTAACGAACTCTTTTTTATTTGCCAAGGATTTAGAACTTGAAAATATATTCAAAAATAAACAAGTTGATGGAACTATTGTTATTGAATCTTTAAATACAAAAAAAATCTATATTTATAACGACAAAAGGGCAGAAATGCTTTTTAGTCCTGCTTCAACTTTTAAAATTCCAAACAGTTTGATTGCTCTAAATGAAGGTGTTGTAACAAAAGATTCTGTGATTGTTTGGGATAAAAAAATAAGAGATTATGAATCTTGGAATAAAGACCAAACTTTATTGACTGCTTTTAAAAGTTCTTGTGTTTGGTGTTATCAAGAGTTTGCTTCAAAAATCGGAGTTGAAAAATATGAAAAATATTTAAAAAACCTTGATTATGGAAATAAAAATATTGGAAATGAAATAACCAGATTTTGGTTAGATGAGAGTTTAAAAATTACAACTTTTGAGCAAATTAAATTTCTAAAGCGATTCTATACAAATGATTTGCCTTTTAAAATTGAAGATATGAACAGTTTAAAAGAGATAATGATTGATGAAAAAAATGAAGATTATATTATTCGAGCAAAAACAGGTTGGGAAGGGAAATATGGCTGGTATGTGGGTTACATTGAAACAAAAGATGATGTTTGGTTTTTTGCCACAAACATAGATACAAAATCAAAAGATGATTTGCCAAAAAGAAAAGAGATAACTTTAGAGGCTTTAAAAATTAAAAAAATTCTAAAATAACTAATTAATGTTAACTAATGAAAGAAAGGTGTTTTTTATAAAATATCTTTCTTAGAAACTAAAAAATCAAATAAATAGCAAATAAATAATTTAATTTTTGTATATTTTTTAATACAAAATCTATAAAATATAGTATTATATTAAATGATTAAAAAAGGAAATAACAAAAATAGCCATGTTTAATAAGGATTTTCTAAAAGAACTTACTATTATGTTTGTTGAAGATGATGAACTAATCTGTGAACAACTATTTTTGAGTGTTAAAGATTTTTTTAAAGAAGTAATTATTGCAAAAAATGGCGAAGAGGCTTTAGAAAAGATTTCAAAATCTAAAACTAGAATAGATATTATTGTAAGTGATATTTTGATGCCTTTTATGAATGGAATTGAATTTTTAGAAAATGTAAGAAAAATAGATAAACATATCCCTTTTATTTTTAGTACAGCATATAGTGAAAAAGAGTATTTAATAAATGCAATAAAACATGGTGTTAGTGATTTTTTTATAAAACCTTTAGATGTGATTTTGTTATTAAATAAAATCGAAACTGTATGTGAAAAAAATAGAAAAGAGATGGAAATAATCAATCATCAAGAGATGATTAAAGAGTATTTTAACACCATAAATAAAGTAGCAATTGTTTATATATATGATTTGGATGGCAAAATCTTATATATAAATGATTTTTTTAAAGAGTTGTCAAAATATGATGATATTGATTTAATAGGCAAAGATTATACAAAAATATATCATTTGGATGTTCCAAAAGAGATTATCAAAAAACAAGAAGAAAGTCTAAAAAATGGTGAGAAATTCAAAGGAAATTTCAAATATTCCACAAAAGATGATTCTATTTTTTATGTAAATTGCACAACACTTCCAATAAAAGAAAAAGATGAAATAAGCCGTTTTATAAGTATAAATTTTCTTACTACAAAAGAAGAAAACGAAAGAAGAGAGTTTAAAAAGAAAGTTTTATACAATTTTCAAGAGACAAAAAAGATTTTTAAAAAAGCTCAAGAAAAAATAGATGAATTAACTTTTGAGTTATCAAAATATCAAAACCATGATAAAAAAGAGAAAATTTTAAAAGAGTTACAAATAGAAAATTCTAATTATTTTCAAGAAATTTATTTGGTCGAAGATAAAATAAAAAAAATAAAAAATCGTCAAGATATGTTTACCTTTGAAATTAATATTAAAATAAAAGAGATTTCTCAATCTTCCCATGATTTGGTGGATCATAGTGATAAACTAGATAAAAAGATTAGTAAAATGTCCCATGAAATAAAACTAAGAGATGAGTTTATTAAAAAACTTGAATCAGAAGTTACAGAAAGAAATCAAAAAATTGTTAATTTAGAAGATGTTCTTTTACATAGGGAAAATCAAGTTAGTGGCAAAAAATAGAAGGTATTTTAGATGTTAAATAGGGATATTTTTTTTAAGAAGTTAAATATTATGGTTGTTTTAAATGAAAATAACACTTGTTTTAATCAAGATTTTATTGAAAAATTCAACACAGTAATTTTTAAAAATAGTATTGATGAATCTATAAATTATTATAAAAATAGTTTATCAACAAAAGAAAAAGTTGATATTGTTTTAAGTGAAATGTATCTGTTAGACAAAAAAGGTATAAATATTTTGGAAGATGTAAAAAAAATTGATGAAAATATGTCATTAATTATATTTACAAAAGAGATAGATACTGATGATTTATTAAGTTCAATCAAACTTGGAATTAGTGATTTTTTAATAGAACCTTTTACTTTAAAAGATATATTTGATTCAATAGAAAAAATTTGCCACACAAAATATAATCAATTATTTAAAGAGACAATACAAAAAGATTTAGAAGATATTTTATCTCTTGTAAATGAAGTTTCAATTGTTTCAAAAACAAATCTTAATAATGAAATAACTTTTGTGAATAAATCATTTTGTGAAGTTTCAGCTTATAGTGAAGATGAATTAATAGGTAAAAAACATAGTGTTATGAGTGATATAAATAGGGTGATTTTTGATGAAATAAAGTCAACTATTCATAAGGCAGAAGTGT
>JAQUIV010000014.1:10673-19238 GCA_028681275.1 Aliarcobacter sp. | reverse complement strand
AAATCATTTTGTGAAGTTTCAGCTTATAGTGAAGATGAATTAATAGGTAAAAAACATAGTGTTATGAGTGATATAAATAGGGTGATTTTTGATGAAATAAAGTCAACTATTCATAAGGCAGAAGTGTGGGAAGGAAAAATGAAATATTTATCAAAAAATTCAGAAGAATATTTTGTATATTTAACAGTAATTCCACTTCTTGATTATAAAGAAAATATAAAAGAGTTCATTTGGATACAATTTTTAGCAACAGAATATGAACAAGAACAAAAGAATTTCAAAAAAAAAGTTGCTCAAAATGTAAATGAAAGTCGAAGAATAAATACTCAAGCAAGGGATAAAATCAATAGTTTACAAGAGCGATTAGAGTTTTATAGAAGCATTGATTTTTTAATTGATGAAGAGGAAAAAAGAAAAAATAAATTTAGAAGTCAAATTAAATATTTTGAAAAGTTAAGTGAAGAAAGCGAAGAGAAACTAAAAGAAGTAAGTTTAAAAGCAAAAGATAAAATAAAAACTGCTGTTTTTTCACAACAAGAAGCAAAAGAAAAATATGATATTAGTTCTACTTCTTTTCGTGAAGTTTCAAGTGAATTTCAAACAAAAAATAATAAAGTAAAAGAGTTAGTAGGTGTTTTAGATGCGCAAAAAAAGAGAATAGATGCTCTATTTGCAAAAATTGAGATTAGAGAGATAAAACTAGGTTTAAAATGAATTATGAAATAAAAAATAAATATATAAAAGCAAAAATCAAATCATTTGGAGCTGAACTAAATAGTTTACAAAAAATAGATGAAGATTTAGAATATATTTGGCAGGGAAATAAAGAGTTTTGGAATCGTCACTCTCCAATACTTTTTCCAATTGTTGGAAGATTAAAAGAGGATAGTTATTTTTATAAAAATCAAAAATACAATATGTCTCAACATGGTTTTGCAAGGGATAAAGAGTTTGAACTTGTAAGAAATGAAGGAGATTTTATAGAGTTTATATTAAAAAGTGATGAAAAAACTTTAGAAATTTATCCCTTTTCTTTTGAATTATATTTATCATATAAACTTGAAAAAAGTAGTTTGATAGTTGCCTATAAAGTAATAAATAAATCAGATGAAAAAATGCTTTTTTCAATCGGTGCTCATCCTGCTTTTAACTGGACTTTAAAAGAAGATGAAAAAAAAGAGGATTATTTTTTGCAGTTTGAAAATATAAAACAAACAAAAAGATATTTTTTAAATGACAAAGGTTTAGTTTATAAGCATGAAGATTTAGAAATAATAGATAATAAAATAGCTTTAAATGAAGAGTTATTCAAAAATGATGCTTTAGTTTTTAATGATTTAAATATAAAAACTCTTACTTTAAAAAATTCAAATAATGAAAATTTTATAAAAGTAAATTTCGATAATTTCCCATATTTAGGTATTTGGTCAAAAACTAGTGGAGCACCATTTATTTGTATTGAACCTTGGTTTGGAGTTGCTGATGAAGATAGTTCTAATCAAAATTTAGAAGATAAAAAAGGTTTAATTAGCTTGGAAAAAGATGAGATTTTTTCTTGTTTTTATAGTGTAGAGGTTTAAAAAAGTAGGATAAAAGAATAGAAGAAAATTAATCTTCTATCTCTTCATCTTCGTCATTTTCTTGATTTTTCTCTTTTGGTTTTCTAAATTCTGCTCGAGCAATTAACTCTAAATAAAAACTATCAAGATTTTCACTTGCAGCAATATCAATAGATTTTGTAATATCTACAAATCTAATTTCACTAGCTTCCTCTTGTGTTTTACCAAATTTACAATCAAAATTCCAGTAATTACAGTTTTCTGGTAATCTTTTTGTTCTTTCTCTTTTGATATATTTTCTTACTTCATTTTTGATAGATTCAACTTGTCTATCTTTATTTTTGTTTGCAACGATTAGTTGGAATGTTTTTTTCATATAAATCCTTTGCGCAATTATATCAAAAAATATGGATTTATTTAATGAATAAAATATATACAAATAATTATAAAATAAACAAGCACAATTAGATATAATTTTTATACATATAAAAAGAAAGAATGCCGATGGACAATATTTTATTTACACTATTTTTAACTATTTCAATAGCAACTATTTTAAATATCATTTTAAAAAGATTTGGAATTTCACATATTATTGGATATATAATCACAGGAACTTTGATTAGTTATATTTTTAATTTTAATGGACTTGATCTTGGTTCATTAGAGCTTATTGCAGAATTTGGAATAGTATTTTTGATGTTTACCATTGGTCTTGAAATGAGTTTTGATAAAATCAAAAAAATGAAAGAGATACTTTTATTAAATGGTTTTTTACAAGTAAGTATTAGTGCTGTTTTGATTTATTTAGTAGCTTTTTTTGTTTTTAACTTAAGTATTGAAGTTTCTTTAATCGTTTCATTGGCTTTTTCATTATCTTCAACAGCAATTGTTTTAACATATTTAAAACATTCAAAAGATATTCATACACCATATGGGGAAAAATCAACTGCAATTTTGATTTTTCAAGATTTAGCGGTAATTCCCATTTTATTACTTATTACATTTTTAACAAATGATACTTTGTCTATTGGTGAAGTTTTAACAAAAACTTTTGTTTCAGCACTTATAATCATAGCTTTTATGTTTACAATAGGGAAAAAACTTATCTCTTGGCTTTTAAAATTTGCATCAAACACAAGAATTGAAGAGTTGTTTTTAGGTTCTGTTTTATCTATTGTAATTGGAACTTCACTTTTAGCACATGAAATGGGATTTACATACTCTTTAGGAGCATTTATAGCTGGTATGATAATCTCTGATACAAACTTTAGTGTAAAGGTTGAATCGGATATATCAAGTTATAAAGATTTGCTTTTAGGAGCATTTTTCTTTTCAGTGGGAACAAAAATAGATGCTTTATATTTTTTACATAATGTACATATTATCTTAGCTATATTTGTAGCAATTATGTTTATTAAAGCTTTAGTTGTTTATTTATTAATTAGAAGAAAATCAGATAAAAGTACCGCTGTAAAATCAGCACTTGCTCTTTGTCAAGTTGGTGAATTTTCATTTGCAATATTTGCACTTGCTTCAAGTAATAATCTATTAACACATGAAACAGCTAGTTTTTTAATATTAATTTCTGTGTTATCAATGATATTAACACCATTTATTGTAAATAATATCTATAAATTAGCTTCTTATGTTGTTGTTGAGTTTTATGAGTCAGATAAAATTACACCTATTGCTGCAAAAAACCATGTGGTTATTTGTGGTTTTTCAATTTTAGGAAGAGTAATTGCTAGAGATTTGAGTGAAAGAAAAATACCTTTTGTAATCATTTCAGATGACTTGAGACACGTTCTTTTAGGAAGAAAATTAGGATATATGGCATATTTTGGTCACTTAGATAAATTGCCTGTATTAGAGTCATTAAAAGTAGATGAAGCTTCAAGTGTAATTATCACTGTTAGTGATACTCATATAAAAAGATTGATTTGTGAAGCTGTTTTGAATTTTCATAAAGATGCAAATATTTTATTAAAAATAGAGTCTTTAGATGAAAAAGCACAATTAAAAGATTTAAATATTAAAAAGTTCGTTCATGCCCATTTTGAAGTAGGGCGATTGTTAGTTCAAGAAGCTATGTTAAGTTTAGAAAACAAGTAGATTTTTTAATCTTCTTGTTCTACATGGTGTCCATGTTCATGTTCTTCTAAATTTTGCATAATATAATCATAAATTCTTTGATATTCACTATCTGGCGTTTTATTCTCTTCAATAACTGCTAAGACATTTTGAAGTTCAACTAAAAAAGATTCCATCTCTTCCATTGCTTCTTTGTCATCTTCAGTTTGAGAATTTGTCTCTAAAAGTTTATATAAATCTTCTAAATAATCTTCAACTTCTGGAATCATTACATTTTCAACTAAATCTTTTAGTTTTTCTTTTATCTCTGGCATAAGTTTCCTTTTTATTGATATACAATTATATTATTTTCTTCATTTAATTTACAAATGGAATTTAAAGTTAATTTGTTACAATACAAAATGAAAAAAATAGCTACAATAATCTTACTTTTCTCTTATTTTTCTTATGGTTTAGAGATAAAACAAAAACCAATTGAATTCACCCAAAATAGGGTAGAACTGACAAAACAATATATTAAAAATTCATATGGAATTGAAGTTAAAGATATAAATATAATTCCTAAAATAATAGTTATTCATCACACAGCAAGTGATGAGTTAAAAGAGTCTTTTGATAGATTTTATCCTGAAGTTTTATTGACAGATAGAACAGATATAAAAAAAGCTGGAAATTTAAATGTATCAGCTCAATTTTTAGTAGATTTGGATGGGACTATTTATTCATTAATGCCAGAAACTTATATGGCAAGACATGTAATAGGTTTAAATCTTTCAAGCATTGGAATTGAAAATGTTGGAGGAGCTAGAAAATCTTTAACAGCAGAACAATTAAAAGCAAATATTGAATTAATCGAATATCTAAAAAATAAATATAAAACAATCGAGTATTTAATTGGACATTATGAATATACAAATTTTGAAAAACACCCTTTATTTTTGGAAAAAGATGCAAAATATAGAACTATAAAACATGATCCTGATATTAATTTTATGAATAGTTTAAAAGAAAAATTTCCTGATTTAAAATCTTTTTAGAGATGGTCTTTTAGGTTTATAACTATCTCAAAAGTTATAAGTATAATGATAATCCACTCCAAAAAAGATGAATATCTATGTTTTTGTTCGTCACCTAAAACGTGTAAAAGTTCTTGAATAATCTCTACTTTTTTATTCAGAACTTCAACCCTTGATTTTATATCTAAATATTTTACTGTTTTTTCATATTGATTTTCATATTGAGGATATTCCCAAAAAAACTCAGGAGTATCGAGTAAATCATAATGGAGATTTATTTTAGTTTTTACCAAAAATAGTTCACCAATTTTTTTTGAAATCTCTTTTTTTGTAAGTTTAATTTTTCCAGTATTTGAAAGCTGTAAAGGAATATGTGAGTTATTTTCAATAGTTGTTAGGATTTCTTCTTCAAATTGTTGTAGCTTTACGTTTTGAGCTAATGCTTGAGAAATAGCTATTTTAGATGCAGTTGAAGAATCACTTAGATAAATAGTATCAAGATTTATTTTAAATTCATCATCTAAAGTATAGTTAAACTCTTCAATTATAGGTTTTTTAAAACTATTTATTTGTAAATCTTTTATAAAATCAAGGAAAAATTTAATATTTTCAAACTCAATATCCCAACAAATAAAAACACCATATTTAAATAAAATAACTTGTTGATTTTCTTTAATATCTACAATAATAGCATCTTTTATTATAGTAGATTTATATCTTTTCTCAATTTGTATAACTATATCATTTTGGAATTTTTCACAAGTAAGATAAGAGATTAGTTTTTTTGTTTGCATTTTTGTCCAATAATTTTTCTATTAATGAACAAGTTTATTTTAAAATAGTTACTTTTTAGTGACAGATTTGGGTGAAAATCAAAAACCTAAATTAAGGTTTTTGATTTTTGATAGAAGAAAGTTCTAAATATCTCATTACAATTGCAGATAAATAAGGAATACTTTGAATAAATATAGTTGCAGCAAATACATAAATTTCTACAATTCCTGTAAAGTTTGTAAAAATTAAAGCAAAGAATGCAATCAATAATAATACCCCTAAAATAGTTTCATATTTAATTGGATTATCACTTTTTTTAGCTTTCCCACCTTTTTGAGTTCTTTTAAATGGTAAACCATCTTTTACAAATCCATCATAAACCGCTTTGAAAATGATAAGTTGTAAACTCATAGATGCAATAGAACTTAAAAGTGTATCTTTCATAGTAGCTCTTACTTTCATTCTATATAAAATGAATGTATGTAAAATATTTACCATAAATGCTGTAATAATAGGAATTGTTAAAGGAATTGTTGGAATCGTAACCCCAACAAATATAATAACAGGAACCCAAATAATATTCATAACAGCCATGATAGGACCCATCGCATCACTTAACCAGAAGAACCAACCAGCAACAAACTTACTTTTTTGTCTAGGACTTAATGACTTAGATGATGGTTTAAACTCTTTCCAGTGTTTTTTAAGAATTTGAATAGCACCATAAGCCCATCTATGTCTTTGAGTTTTAAATGCTTCAAATGTATCAGGAAGTAATCCATAACCATATCTTCTATTTGTATAGTGAGCTATATATCCAGCTTCAAATAGTCTAAGACCTAATTCACTATCTTCAACGATAGTATCAGTTCCCCAACCACCAACTTCCATCATAGAACTTAGTCTTACCATAACCATTGTTCCATGAACAACGATAGCATTTTCTTCATTTCTATCAATCATACCAATATCAAAGAAACCAGCATATTCTGCATTCATAGCTGCTTTCATTATTGATTCATTACCATCTCTATGATCTTGAGGAGCTTGAACGATAGCAACTTTTGGATCATCAAATAATGGAACTAAGTCAACTAACCATGGAGATTCAACAACATAATCCGCATCAATAACAGCAATAATTTCAGCTCTTTTATCTGTTTTTTCTAATGCTGCATTAAGTGCACCTGCTTTAAACCCAGTACATGTGATATTCATAAATACAAATTTTTCACCAAGTTCTGCACATAACTCTTCAATTGGTTTCCAGTAGAACTCTTCAGGTGTATTATTAATAATAACAAGAACTTCATAATTTGGATATTTTAGTCTTGATAAAGCTCTTAATGTTTCAGCTAAAACATGTGGTTGTTCTTTATAAGCTGGAACGTGAATAGAAACAAATGGAATATTTTCTGATCTTAAATCAAGTGGAACTAATCTTTCAGGAGGAATTCCAATTGAAACTTTAAATAATTCATTTGCTTTTGCTAGAGTGATTACAACAAGCGGAATCATTAAGAATGTTCCCATACTCCACATAACCCACATACCAAAATTCATGTAATTTATAAATGGATAAATAATATCCATAACAATACCAAATGCCATACCTTGAGCTGCAATACCATAAGCTAAAGCATGATTTAGGTTTACTCTTTGATTTCTAAGACCAAATAGTGTTAAAATTGCTCCAATAATAATAGCAGCAATCATTTGATAAAACCAATATTGATTTAAAATAGTATCACCATTTAGACGGAATTTTAACTCTCTATCTGAAGTAAACATTCCCCAATATTGTCCAACATTCCCCTCATCATAACCTTTCCACGGTTGATCAAATGCTTCAACTATATTGTATGACCAATTTTTTTCTTTTGCAAGAGCAATAAATCCACTAATAGCAATTGCTTGATTTTTTATACTAGGAACTGCACTATTAAAGTTATAACCATGACTTGGCCAACCAGTCTCCCCAATCGTTATCTTTTTGTTTGGATATAACTTTTCAATAATGCTATATTTTTCAATTACGAAGCTATTAAATTGCTCGATAGGAATTTTTTCCCAATAAGGTAAAATATGAACAGTAATAAAATCTACGTGATTACCAATTTCTGGATATTTATCCAAAGTATGCCAAACTTCCGCAGTTGTAATTGGTTTATTTGTAAACTCTCTCATGAAATCTAAATAACCAATTAATTCAACTTCATTTAAATCTGTTCTTAGTAGTGTTTCATTTCCTACAATTACATTGTTGATATTATTAGGATATTTTTTTAAAAGCTTAACAGCTCTTTGAATTTCTTGATAATTTTCAGCATAATCTCCACTTAACCATATACCTAAATCAACTTTCATTTTTGTTTTAGAAGCTTCTTCTAAAATTACTTTAGCATCAGCAGTTGAATAGGTTCTAACTTTATCTGTATATTTCAACAAGATATCAATGTCTTTTTGAATTTGCTCTGGTGATAATACTTTTTTATCATAACCATCGAATGGAGCATAAGAGAGTGATTCAAATTTCTCTGACGCATTTTGTTTTAATGTAACACTATTATCTTGTGTCATCCAAAAAAACACTTGAAATAGCCCTGCAAGTATAAGCCCTAAGATAATATATCTCAACACAGTTTCCTTTTTTTATAATTAGGGCGTAATATTACCATTTTTATAATCATTTTGTTTTTAAATTGTTTATTTTTTTTTGCAATATGAGGATTATGTAAAAAAACTATATAATCTAAATAAAAATAAGATGGAAAATATATGAAAAAATTTATAAATGAATCAATGTATGAAATAGTTTTATATTTAGAAAATGAATTAAAAATTAACAATGAAGTTTTAATTGAAGTATTAAATCCAGATTTAGAAAAAGATTATTATGCTGGTGAAAAAGTTACTATTGAAGAAAAAGAGTTCATTTATAGGTCATTTAAAGCATGGTCAGATTTGGCTGAACTTTTATTTTGTAAGATTTTAATAGTAGAGTTAAAACTTAATACTATTATTTTGAAATTTAAAAAGCTAAATAAAATCGATTCTTTTCATAAAGATATAAATGATGAACAAAATGAAAAATATGGGGAAGAATCAACTTTTTTTAGAAT
>JAQUIV010000014.1:0-10573 GCA_028681275.1 Aliarcobacter sp. | reverse complement strand
GTTACATTAACAGGAAAAAATTACCTTTTTTTAACAGCAACTTCAATTAAATAGAAAAAAATACTTTGTTTATATCATTTTTTTCTGTTACAATTATCTTATCAAAATAAAGGAGTATATTATGCCATCAAAACATATTGAAGTTAAAACTTTTAAGTTAGCTCATAGTACGGAAGATACGATAAAAATTGAGCATGTTGAGAAACCTTACGGTGAATATAGTAGTCCAGTTGTTAGTATTGCAGTTTATTCTCATGGGAAAACTAAAACTTCAGCAGTTGAGATTCCTTATGAAAATATAGAAGAATTTATGAAAGCTTTAAAAGAATCTATTGCTTTATGTGATTCAATTCCAAGAAGTTCTGTTCATGCAGAATTAGAAGCAGAAGTTGGCGGGGGAGCTTAATTTTAATGTCTTTTGATTCTTCTATCAGGTTGGACTCTTCGAGTTCAACCTTTATTTTTTTATCTTTTTTAATCTCATTAATTGCAACTCTTGGAAGTCTTTTTTTCTCTGAAATTATGAATTTTATTCCTTGTTCATTGTGTTGGTATCAAAGAATATTTATGTATCCTTTAGTTTTTTTATTTTCAATAAATTTGTTATTTCCTGATGATAAAATATTTAAGTATACCTTCCCTTTAGTTGTTGTTGGTTGGATAATTTCGGTTTATCATAATTTATTGATGTTAAAAATTATTCCTGAAAATTTATCTCCTTGTGTTCAAGGTGTTCCATGTTCTGTTGATTATTTAAATTGGTTTGGTTTTATTACTATTCCTTTGTTATCTTTTTTTGCTTATACTTCCATCCTTATTTTATTAATTATGTTAAAAAGGAAAAATAAATATGCAAAATAAAAAATTAGTAGGAATATCACTGTTAGTTTTAATAGTTTTATTCATAGGTTTGGCTTATTTCTATAAAAATAATCAAACTCAAAAAGAGACTTTATTAATATCTTCTAGTAATAAATCCTTAGTAACAGCGCAATCTGTTTCATTTGGTGAAAATAAAAAAAATATCACAATAGTTGAATTTTTAGACCCAGAGTGTGAATCATGTGCAGTTTTTCATCCAATAATGAGAAAAGTTTATAAAGAACATTATTCAGATATAAAATTAGTTATTAGATATTTAGCAAATCATAAAAATTCTAAATATGCTATCAAAATTCTTGAAGCTTCAAGGGAACAAAATAAATATGAAGAAGTTTTAAGTCTTATTTTTGAAAAACAACCTTTATGGGCTGAACACAATAATGAAAAACCAGAGTTAATTTGGACATTTCTAACTCAAATTGAGGGTTTAAATATCGATAAATTAAAAGAAGATATGAAAAATCCAAAAATAGATGAAATTATTGATAATGATGCAAAAGATGCAAGAATTTTAAGTGTAAAAGGTACACCAACTGTTTTTGTAAATGAAAAAAAATTAGAAAGATTATCTCAAAAAGATTTATTTGATTTAGTTGAATCAGAAATCTATAAATAAAAATGGGAAAAAGATAAAATGGAATATATACTTGCTCTTATTTTAAGTGCTGTTTTTACAATAGTTTATTTATATTTTAAAAATAATAAAACAAATTCTGTAAAACCAAAAGCTATAAAAAAAGAGGAATTAGTAGAAAATTATAGGCTAGAGCTTTTAGAAATTTTAGAAAAATATGAAGATAATAAAGAGTTGCAATTACAAGAAAAATTGAAATTCTTAAAAAAAGTGAATTATGAATTATCAATGAATATTTTTTTTGAAAAAGAAGAAGCTAGAGATTTAATACAAGAATTATCAAAGTTAGGAAAATAATGAAAAAGAGTTTTTTAATAGGTTTAATGTTTATTGGATTTTTATATAGTGGTTGTGATACAAAATCAACAATAGATGATAGTGTAATTGCAAAAAAATCTTTACAAGAGAGTAAATTTGTTTCTCAAACATTTAATTTAACTACAATTGATGGAAAAGTTATCAATTTTAAAAGCACAGAAGAAGGAATTGATTTTGCTGATTTCAAAGGTAAAAAAGCAATTTTAATTGATGTTTTTGCAACTTGGTGTCCACCTTGTATTGAAGAAATACCTGTACTTAAAGAAGTAAGAGAAAAATACAAAGATAATTTTGAAATAGTTTCTGTTTTATTTGAACAAGATAAAACAAAAGAAGAAATAGTTCAGTTTATAGCAAAACATGGAATTACTTATCCAATCACAATGGGTGAAGAGAATTTTAGATTAGCAAAAGAGTTAGGTGATATAAAAAAAGTTCCTGAAATGTTTTTATTTTCAAAAGATGGAAAATTTATAAAAAAATTTGTTGGAAAAATTCCTAAAGAAGAGTTAGACCAATATATTAAAATGGCAATTGGAAACTAATTTAAAATAGTTTCCAATTCTTTTAAAGTATCAATAAAATAACTTGCATTTGAAAAATCTTGTGTTATTGTGAATTCATTTTTAACAATAACACACTCAATTCCTGCTTTATAAGCAGCCGTTAAACCCCTTGTAGAGTCTTCAATTACAATTGCTTCATCTTTATTTGCACCAAAGATTTCTAAACCTTTTAAATATGGTTGTGGATGTGGTTTTGCAAATTCATAATCTTCTTCACAAAGAACAAAATCCATAAAATCAACTATTCCTAAATCTTTGTGGATTATTTCAAAATCAACTCTTCTTGAAGTAGTTACTATTCCCATCTTATATTTTTTTGATAGTTTTTCAAGTACTTCTTTTACACCTTTGATTAAAATATTTTCAGTTTTTAGATATTCTTGATAATATAAATTTCTTTTATTTCTAGCAATTTCAATCTCTTTTTGACTATAACCTTTATCTAAAGCTTTTTGCCAAACAGTAGTTCCTTCGCTCATAATTTTCATATACTCTTCAAACTCTAAAGAGAGATTAAAATACTCTTTTAAAGCTTTTATATTGGCTTTAAAATATAGAGGTTCAGTATGAACTAAAACACCATCATTATCAAATAAAATATATTTTTTCATTAAAAAATTCCTAAATTTAAATTTTATAGATTGTATAAAAAAAGGGAAGCTTTAAAAGCTTCCCTTTTGACTTGTATTTATTAGGAGGAGAAATTAAAGTTAAATAAGTCTTAACATCGCAATTAAGTTAATCAACTCTATAAAGCAATTATAAACTATCATCATTAACCTTTATTAAATAAAAGGTTAACAAATTATAAATACAATAAATACTTTTATTTTTCCCATTTAGCTTTTGGAGCTTGATAAGTCAATATTTTTTCAATTATTTCATCAATATTATCAGAAACAATTAGCATATCCACATAAGTCTCTTTTATAAAACCCTCTTTTACACAATTTTTTAGAAATGCTATTAAATGGTCATAATATCCATTTATATTAAAAAATACACATGGTTTTTTGTGATAACCAATTTGTGCTGAAGATATAACTTCAAAAATTTCATCAAATGTTCCATAACCTCCAGGCATTGCTATAAATGCATCTGAAAGTTGTTCCATTTTCTCTTTTCTTTGATTTATTGTTTCAACTTTGTAAATAGTTGTAATATTTTTATTTTCAATCTCTTTATCTATCAAATCATGAGTAATAACACCTGTTACACTATTGTTAAACTTTAAAGATTCATTTGAAATAATTCCCATTAAACCTTGAATTGAGCCACCATATACGATATTTAAATTGTTTTTTGCTAATTTTTGGGCTAAAAGTTTTGTTGATTCTTCGTATATTTTATTATTTCCAAAAGATGAACCACAATAAATAGCTACATTCATTTTTTAATTTCCTTTAATTTTTCATAAGGTTTAAACATCAATAATAATTTCGGTAAAAGTAATAAATCAGCTGCTAAAACAGCAATCATAATAGCAACTGTTAATAAACCAAAATAGATTGTTGGAACAAGATTTGATAACATTAAAATAGAAAAACCAATAACAATAACTAAAGTTGTGTAATACATGGCATGACCTATCCCATTATGGGCTCTTCTTAGGGCATTTATGTAATCATGGTCAACTCTAAATTCTTCTTCAAATCTATGAATAAAATGGATGGTATCATCAACTGCAATTCCCATGGCAATTGCTGCAATTGTAATTGTCATAATATCCAAAGGAATTGCTAACCAACCCATAATTCCAAAAAGTAAAGAAACAGGAACTACATTTGCAATTAATGCAATTAAAACTATTTTTGTAGATTTAAATAATAAAAAAAACATAACAGATAAAATAGCAACTGAAATTCCCAAAGTTGCTATTTGTGAATTAAATAAAGACTGAAGCATATTATTATATAAAACCATTAGATTCGATAGTTGATATGTTGTTTCTTTATTTTTTATGATTTCTCTTAAATCGGTATTAATTTTTGTTAATAATTCATTTCTTCTTAAATTTGGGTTTGAATCAATAATTCTCATAGTGATTCTAGCTTCGTTTTTATCGATATTAATATATGGAGATAAAATCAAGTTTTTGTATTCAGGTGGTAATTGATTGTACATTAAAGCTAAAGTTATACCATCTAATCTTTCATTTTTATTTATAATTTCTCCAACTTTTAAAAGAGTAGCTAAAGATTGAACTTTCCCAATTTCTGGGATAGTTTCTAAATAATCATGGATAGCCATAATCGTATCCATTTTATCTTGACTAAACCAATATTGTTTATCATCATCTTTTTGTTTAAATTCATTTTCAAAATCATCATATTCATCTTGATTTTGAGTTTTTATTTCAACTTTTTTATCATCACTTTTAAATTTTACAATAACATCTAAAGGACTTGTTCCTCCTAGATTTTCATCTATTTCTTTCATACCTTTATATATTTCAGTTGAAGATTTAAAGTAGTTTATAAAACTATTTTCAACAAAGAGTTTTGAAGTTCCAGACAAAGAAAAAATAGAAGTTAAAATAGCTACTAAAATAATAGTTTTACCATAATTTTCAACTATAAAAGAGCATTTTTGTGTGAAAGAACTTTTGTCTGTTTCTTTTATATATTCTTCTTTTCTTCCAATTAACATCATAATAATAGGAAAAGTAATAAAAGCTAAAAATAAAGATGTTGAAATACCAACACTCATCATTAAACCTAAATTTATAACAGGTTCAATGTTTGATAAAATTAAAGAACCAAAACCAACAACTGTTGTAATAATGGCAAAAAATGATGGTTCAAGCTTCGATAAAACAGTATTTATTACCAATTTATATTGACTTGCATTTTTGTATTTTATATTTAATTCACGGTATCTTTCTATTAGATGCAAAACTATTGACATAGTAATTATCAGTTGTAAAGCTATAAAATTTGAAGATATAACCGTAACTTCCCAACCAAATAGACCTAAAATTCCACCAGTTGAAACAATAGAGATAAAACAGATAAATAAAGGAATAACAACCCATCTGATTTTTCTGAAAATTGACCATAAAATAAAGATAAATATTAAAATTAAACTAAATCCATAAATAACAAGGTCATTTTTTACAAAACCAATAACATCACTTGCTATCATATTTACCCCACCTAGGAATATCTTCCCATTTGGCTCATAATTTTTTATGATTTCTCTTATTTGTTCTATCTCTTTTGTATCATTTTGTCTTACAAAGTTACGATAATTTTTAAATTCTATAATAGTTTTTTTAAGTTCTAACTCTTCATCTTTTGAGATAGTTTTATCTTTTTGTTTTGCCACTAAAGCATTTCTTTTTTCTAATAATTCAAAATATTTTGGGTCATTTTTTATATTTAAAATTAAAGCAGTTGTTTTAAAATCAGCGCTTACAAGGGCATTGCTATATAAAGGAGAAGTTAAAAATTCATTTTTTACAAGATTTTTATCAAGTTCTTTTATTTCTAGTGAATCAACTCCTGAAACTAAATCTGATATTGGTCGAATTGGTGATTGAAGAAGTGGAACATTAAGTATAGAATTTACTTTTTCAATACTTTGAACTTTTAAAAAATCATTTGTCATATTTTTTATAGTTTCTAAATTTTCATTTGAAAGTAAGTCACCTTTAGGAGAAAAAGTAACTACAAAAAAACTTGAATTATCATATGTTTTATTAACTTCTCTAAAGAATTTTAAATCTTTATCATCTTCTAAAAGTAGAGTTTCAGCAGAAGCATCAACTTCTACTTTTGTTGAATAATAGGCTAATGTAGATACAAAAATAGTTAAGATTAAAGTAACTAAAAATGGATACTTTAAAATGAAAGTATCATATATTTTTTTAATCATTATTTTGTATTTGGTTTTTCAAGTAAAACTAACATTTCATCAAAAGTTTTTTCTTTTAATAAACCTGCAAATTGTTGTCTATATGTTTGAATAATGCTAACTCCCACTAAATCAACATCATAAATCAACCATTGTTCACTATCTTTTGATTTATTATAAAAGTTGTAGTTTATTTTATAAATACCTTCTTTTCCTAATAGTTCAGTTTCAAGTTGTAATCTTGCATTTTTATATGGATTTAAACCAATAATTTTTACCTTTTGGTCGTTATATAGTTCTAATTTTTCAATGTATGAATTTTTTAGTTTTGTTTCAAATATTTTTGTAAACTCTTTTTGTTTTTGTTCACTTAATGTATCCCAAGTCTCTTTTCCAAGGGCAATTCTTGCCATTAATTCATAATCAAAAACTTCATCAATTATTTTGATAATTTCTTCACCTTTTTTACTAAAAGGTACATTCTTTTGTTCTAATATTGTTAATACGCTATCAATTTTTTTTGTCATAACACTTTGTATTTCATCTTGTTTCATAGCATTTGCAGATGTTATTGTAAATAAAACTAGCAATAAAACTTTAAATAATTTTTTTAATTTCACTTCATTATTCCTCTATCTGTTTTTTTCTTGCTTGTGAATAAATATCTCTTAAGAATGGATATAAATCTAAAGCATCTTTTTTTAACGACTCATATTGTCCAAGTTTTAATGATGTTGAGTTAACCGCATCAAATGTTTGGATTGCAATTTGTTGTCCCATATTATTTGGTATTTTATATCTTAAATCACTATCACCTGTCGTTGATAATGGATTCACATAAGAATCAGCAACAAGTCCTACGGTGTCTCTTAAATTAGATGGTCCTAAAAATGGTAATACAATCGGGAAACCCTCACCAACTCCATAAAAACCTAGCGTTTGACCAAAATCTTCATCATGGGTTTTCATATTAAGTTCTTTTGTAGCAGGATCCATAAATCCTCCAAGTCCCCAAAGCGTATTAACTAAAAATCTTCCTAACTCTTCACCTGAATTTTTGAATTTTAATTGTAATAAGTTATTTGAAAATCTTACGGGAAATAAAATATTCTCAAAAAAATTATTAATTCCTATCCTAATAGTTTCAGGAGTTACATAAGCATAACCTTCTGCAACAGGATTTAAAACATTCATAAAAACTTTGTCGTTAAAAGTAGTCATCAATCTATTATAGCCACTTAATGGATCAAATACTTCTTCTTTTTTTTCTGAAAATTCAGAGTCAAATTCATTTTCAATATTATCGTTATTAGTTGTATTATTTTCATTTGCGAAACTAAAAATTACTAATAGTATTAAAATAATAAAATTTTTCAAATTAGTCCTTTTTTTTAATAGATGGCATTATATTCAAAATATTTAGAAACAATGATTAAGTGTAAATTATTAATTATTTATCACAAACCTGATATAATGGCAAAAATTTTGAAAAACAAACTTGGAGTTATTATGGGTAGAGCCTTTGAATATAGAAAAGCTGCTAAGATGAAAAGATGGGGAAATATGTCAAGAGTTTTCCCAAAATTAGCAAAAGCAATCGAAATGGCAGCAAAATCTGGAGTTCCAGATCCTGAAATGAATTCAGCGTTAAGAACAGCAATTTTAAATGCTAAAGCTGAAAATATGCCAAAAACAAATATTGATGCTGCTATCAAAAGAGCAAGTGGAAAAGATGCAGCAAATTTCTCAGAAGTAAATTTTGAGGGGAAAGGTCCTCATGGAGTTTTAATTTTTGTTGAAACAGCAACTGATAATAATACAAGAACAGTTGCAAATGTAAAAATGTATTTTAATAAAACACAAGGACAAGTTGTACCAACTGGTTCTTTAGAGTTTTTCTTTGATAGAAAAGCAATTTTTGAATTTACAAAACCTGCAAATATGGATTTAGAAGAGTTAGAATTGGAACTTATTGATGCTGGTCTTGAAGAGATTGAAGAAGAAGATGGTTTAGTTTTAGCTTATGCAAATTATACAGATTTTGGAAATATGAATCAAAAATTTGAAGAGTTAGGAATCGAACTTACAAAAGCTGAGTTAAAAAGAATTGCAAATAATCCTCAAGAATTCACAGAAGCTCAACAAGAAGATATTGGAAAATTAATAGAAAAACTTGAAGATGATGATGATGTTCAAGCTGTTTATACAAATATCGCTTAACACTTTTTTTAAAATATAGGAATACTCCTATATTTTATCTTTTTTAATCACTTTTTTTAGTATCTAATCTTTCTATAAAATCATAAATAAAACCAAACAACTCTTTAGTATCTTTTTGTGTTACAATCACATGGTTTGATGAATCTATAAGTTTTATAGTTTTATCTGTTGATTTAATCTCTTCAAATATTTCATAAGCAGATGTAGGATTTACAATAGGGTCATTTTTTGCTTGAATTATTAATATTGGTTTTTGAATTTTATGTAAACTTTTTCTAATTTTTTTCATTAATAAACTTAATTGTTCTATTGAATCAATATAGTGTTTATCGTAGTTAATCTCTGGATTTTCTGAAAAATTCTCTACATACTCTTTTTGATATTTATCTTCCGTAAAAGCTTTTACTAAATCATTCCAAAATGAAATTGCTGGTAATAAAGTTTTTATTCTTACATCATTTAAATGAAGTGCTGCATTTATACAAACTAAACCAGCAAACTCTTTATAACATTTTTTTGTACTTAAAAGTGCTAATAATCCACCTGTACTAAAACCAACTATAAAAACTTTTTCATATTTTATTGAAGCAATTGTAATTGTTCTTGAAACACTATTGTACCAATCTTGCCAACTTTTAGTTTTTAAATCTTCTGATATTGTTCCATGTCCATCAAGTCTTGGAGTATAAACATTTAGATTTTTAGAGTTTAAAAAAAGTGCTAGTTTTTCCATCTCTTTTGGAGCTGCTGAAAATCCATGAATTGCAATTACACAACTATTTGAATCTTTTGCTTCATAGAATTTTGGAGTTCCTATATCTTTTGGTTTTAGTTTTAATGCATGTTTATATTTTTCATAAGACTCTTCAAACTCTTGTTTTTCTTGATTTTGAAGTAATAAAAGTAAATCTTGATTATTAGTTTCTTCTTTATTTAGAACTAATTTTTTTACAATATCAACACTTTTTTGGCTTATTAAAATCTCGTTTAGAATTACTTTTAAAATATTTTTTAATCTAATTGTATTGTGATTATAAGTGTCAAGTAATAACTCTTTGTTTATGTAATATCTGTTTCTTTCAATAGTTAAAATCTCATCTTTTATTGCAACTTCTAAAATGTCATTAAATTTTTCAAACTTTTCATAAGAGATTAGTTGAATTAAATTTTTATCTATGTTGTCATCAATAAAAAGATTTTCTTTTTGTATTTGTTTAATACTAAGATAAATTAATCTTTTAAAATAGTTGATTTCTATGCTTTTTTTAGGGTATAAAAAAAGTATTAATATAAAAATATGGTCAAAATTTATAGTTAAAGATTCATAGATTTTATCCATAAAATTATGGGTAATTTCATATCTTAGTTGATTTATTATTTGCTCTTGAGGAAGATTTTTTTTATATAAATCTTTTAAAATATCTTTTGTTGAAATAGGTTTTAAAATTCTTATGGTTATTTTAGAGTTTAAAATAATATTACTCTCTATTTCTATCTCTTCTTTGAAATTTTCACCCAAATCATCTATCAATTTTTTTGCCATATCAAGCAAAAAATTGTCACCAGTTCTAAGCCTTGAATAACTTATATTTATAGGAACAATTAAAGTTTCGTTTGTATTTATATTTTTACAATCACCTATGAAATATTTTTTACTAAACTCTTCATAATCTTCTATTTTTTTATCAAAATATTTTTGTCTAAAAAGTTGTGATGCCATAGCAAATACAGCTGCTCCTGTATAAACCCTTTGGCAAGTTCCATCTATTTTTACACAAAAATTTTTATCTATTTTTGAAATATCTTTTGCTTTTACCATCATCCCCTCAGGAAAAATCATCCAATCTTTACATGAGGTTATTAAATCACCAATTATATGTTCATTTCTATTTTTCCCACTTTTTTTCATAGCTCCTAGATTTGTTAAAAAAGTTCCCAAAAAACTTTTAAAAAGAGAATCATCTGCTATTACTCCAACTTTTTTATTTGTTAAGTTGTATAAAGTGTATGGAACTAACATAGCTTCAATTCTAGTGAAGTGATTTGCTACAAATATTTTTGGGTTTGAAGTAGGAATATTTTCAACTCCTTTTACTTC
>JAQUIV010000097.1 GCA_028681275.1 Aliarcobacter sp. | reverse complement strand
ATATCGAAATTAAAGGTTAGTATAATGCCAATTATTAATGATACAACTTTAAGAGATGGTGAACAAACGCCATACGTAGCTTTTAACACTAAAGAGAAACTTCAAATAGCAAGACTTCTATGTGAAGCTGGTGCTGATGAACTTGAAGTGGGAATTCCTGCAATGGGGAAAAAAGAGCAAGATGATTTAAAAGAGATTCTTGCCCTTAATTTACCTATTCAAATTATGAGCTGGAACAGAGCTACAATGGGTGATTTAGAAGCCTCTTTAAAATGTGGATTAAAAGCAGTTGACTTATCTATACCTGTTTCTGATATTTTGATTGATATTAAATTTGGCGGGGATAAAACAAAGTTATTAAAACAACTTGAAGAGGTAATTATTCAAGCCAAAAAAGAAAATTTATTTGTTTGTATCGGTGGAGAAGATTCAAGTCGCGCGAACAACTCTTTTTTAAAAGAGATTATGACATTGGGGAAAGAACTTGGTGCAAATAGATTTAGATATTGTGATACTGTGGGCATTTTAACGCCATATAAAACTTATGAAAATATCAAAGATTTAAGTTCTTCAAATCTTTTAGATATCGAAATGCACACTCACAATGATTTTGGAATGGCAACTGCAAATGCAATTGCTGGTTATGAAGCTGGTGCTATGAGTGCTAATACTACTGTTATTGGAATTGGTGAGAGAGCAGGAAATGCTAGTTTTGAGCAAGTATTAATGTCTTTGAGATTATTAGGAAAAGATGTTCACATAAATTCAAAAGCATTAAAATCTTTGATTAAAACAGTTAGTAACGCTTCTCATAGAAGAATAGATACAAACTTACCAATTATTGGTAAAAACATATTTTCACATGAGTCTGGTATTCATGTAAATGGAATGATGAAATCAAACCAAGCTTATGAGCCTTTTACACCAGATGAAGTTGGGTTAAAACGAACTTTTCCTATTGGAAAACACTCAGGAAGTTCAACTTTGGTTTATCATTTAAAAGCTGTTGGAATTAATCCAAATCTTGAAATTGTGCAAAAAATTCTTCCAAAAGTACGAGAAATCGTTACAAATAGGAAAAAAGTTTTAAGTGCAAACGAATTAAAAGAGTTATACCTATGTTCATTGGATATTTAAAAACAGGCTTCGAAGATTGTTTGGAGGATTTAATTAATGAAAATCCTTTATTCGATTTTGAACTTTTAAAACAAACATATAACTCTTATCCTCAATACTGTTTTGCAGCATATGAAAACTCAAAAATAGTAGGTGTTTTAAGTGCTTACTCTTTTGAAAAATATTTATATGTAAATGTTATAGAAGTAATCTCTTCATATGAAGATATTTTAAAAAGATTGATTTCTTTATTGATAAGAAATTTTTCCCAAGAAAATATTTTAATTTTAATTGAAAATAAGAAAAGCAAAGAGTTAGAGAGTTTAGGATTTAAAATACATAGTGATTTTGTAAGATTTATCCATTCAGGTGAAGCAGTTGCTTTTAATTTTTCAAATTCAACAGCAAAACAAGTAAGTGGTGAACACTACGATGAAGTATCAAGAAGAGTTGATAAAAAGGTATTTAATTTAAGTAGAGAAGACTATATAAAAACAGATTGTGTTTTTTCAAACTCTTTAAAACTTTCAACAGGTTATGGATATTTACACTCTTATGTTGTAAATAAAAGATTTATAAAAATTTCTCCTTGGATTATGGATAATGAGGCTTTTTTAGATGCTGAAAAGCTTTTGAGAGGAGTTTTATATTATCGAGGATTAAAAAAAATTTATGGATATGCCCCAAAAAATATAAAAGAGATAGTTGAGCTTTACCAAAACTATAAGTTTAAAATCAATGGGGATTTTAAACTTATGTATTTGAAAGACAAACCAAACATCGTACTAGATAATCTATACGCAATTTAAGGAGTAAATATGGAATTAACACATGAGCAAAAAGAGTTAAAAAAAGAGTTGGCTAAATTTAAAAGAAAAGTTGTTGAGTTAGCAGGTGAAGTTCATGACATCGTTGAAGACACTATCTGGACTGATTATGTAAGATTACCAAAATTAAGCGAAGATATAAACAATGCAATGAAAGAAGTTATTGAGTTTCAAGAACAACATCCATATCTAAAGTAGTTATAAATGGAAAATTTAAAAGAAAAACAAATCTGTGAATGTGGGGAAATGACAGTAATTCAAGCTCAAAAGATATTTGAAGAGACTGATTTACCATATAAAAAAGCAAAAAAACTAGTAACTGGCTGTAATCAGACTTGTTGTAGAAGACCTTTGATGGCTCTATTTAACATGGTAGAGTTTGGAGAGGTTGACTATGAAGAGATTGCATTTTTAATTGATGCAAAAAATGATAGATTAAAGGATGACGAATGAGTTATGATATCGAACATTTCGTAAAATGGGTTAGAGCAAACGATTTAACACCTATACTTTCTATTCATAGTGATGATTTAGAATTATTAACACACCTAGATTTATCAAAAAGAAATTTAAAAGATTTACCAGAATCAATTGGAGTTTTAAAAAACCTAAGTGTTTTAAAACTTTCAAACAACAAACTCAGAAAACTTCCAAAAGCAATAGGTGAATTAAAAAACCTAAGAAATTTACAATGTGAAAACAATTTAATCGAAGAGTTGCCAACAGAAATGGGTAAGCTTTCAAATCTTATGATATTAAATCTAAATGTAAATAGATTAAAATCTTTACCACAAGGTTTTTATGATTTAAAATCACTTACTAGACTTACACTTGCTGCAAATAGAATTGAAAATTTAGATGAAGATTTTAAAAAACTATCAAAACTTTTGTATCTATCTTTAGAAACAAATGAGTTAGAAGAACTTCCTGATATTTTTGAAAATATGCAACAGCTTTATTATTTAGATTTATCATTTAATCATCTAAGTACATTACCTTCATCTTTATCAAAAATAAAAGAGTTAGAAACACTTATTTTAGAGGGAAATAGTTTAAAAGAACTTCCATCTTTAGAGTCTCATCATATGCTTTTAAAACTTGATTTAAGTGGTAATGCTCTTAAATCATTGGATTTTGATGTGAGTAAGTTAGAAGATTTAAAAATATTGATTTTAGATAATAACTTTTTAACAAAACTTCCAGAAAAAATCTGTGAACTAAAAGATTTAACAATGTTATCTGTTAGTTCAAATAAATTGGAGTCTTTACCTGAGTTAATTGGAGATTTACAAAATCTTCAAGAACTAGATGTTGAAGATAATAAATTAGAGTTTTTGCCAAGTTCTATAAATAATTTAGAAAATCTAAAAAATCTTTTTATTGATAACAATAAAGGATTAAAAAAACCAGATTCTTTAGAACTTGATTTTTGCGATGTGAAATAGGAGTTTGTTATGAGTAGTTTAGTTAATTTAGCAATGGAAAGTGAAATTTTAATACTTCTTCAAGCCCATGCAAATGATGAATACGCAAAAAACGAACTCTCACCATGGATTGCAAAAACTTCATTACAAATGGGGCATTTGTATTCAGATTTAGGTTTAGAAAGTAGAAAAGAGATGGGAGAGTTTATGACTAAACACTTCACCTCTTTAGCAAAACTAAAACCTGAAGATAAACGATGGAAAAAATATTTATACGATTGTATAGGAAAAACAGCACCTGCTTGTGCTGCTTGTGATGATATAAGTAACTGTTTCCATTGTTCTTTAAATCAATAAAGGAGGTCTTAAATGTATGATATTAAATTAAAAGATAGAAATGTTGATAAAAAAGATTTAGCTATTTTAGTCTCTTTTGAAGTTGCAATTGTGGCTGTGTCACTATTTTTTACAATGAATTAATTTAAAAATTCATTGTAAAGATCTTTGTTTTTAGAGAAGATTTTGTAAGTTACATCTTTGTATGTAAATTCTAAATAGTTTGCATGAAGCCATAATCTATGGGATTTCGTAACTTCAAATCTATCTTCTTCACTAAGAGTTTTATTTAGATAATTTTCAGCATTAACATCGTCCACCCCATAAATAGGATCACCTAAAATTGTATGTCCAATAGAGTGTAAATGAACTCTAATTTGATGTTGTCGCCCAGTTAGTGGTAGAGCCTCCACCAAAGTTAAATCTTTTTCTTTATTGTATTTCAAGGGTTTGATAATAGTAACAGACTGTTTTCCATCATCACAAACTTTCATTCTAACTCCAATAACAAGCCCTTCCCTATCAAGTCCTTTATCTATTCTAATCTCTTCTTTTATTTCACCTCTAGCAATTGCTAAATAAGATTTATGATACTTTTTTTCTTGAAACATATCTTTTAGAGCAATTTCACTTTGTTTATTTTTCCCAACAATAATAAGCCCAGAAGTTTCAGCATCAATTCTATGGATTAAATTTGCATCTTCACCAAAATGGTATCTAATTTCATCAAGTAACGAATAAGGAGTATTTTTAGAAATTGGATGAACCATCAGGTTTGTTGGTTTATCAAATAAAGCAAAATCATTAAACTCAATTAATGGCTTTAAACCCCTTGTCATGCCCTCAAAAACAGCAATATAAATATATTCCGTTGGAATTGTATCTCCCGTATTTATAGTGTTCATATTTTCATCAAAAATTCTTCCTTTTGAAGTTAGCCTTTGCCCTATTTTCGGGTCTAGTCCCAATTCATGGATTAGAAATATTTGTATTTTTTTACCTACAATTGCTTTATGTTTTTTTAGTGTGAATGGCAAATTTTTATCCTGTTCTTTTTTAGAAATCTACTATTTTTTATCAGATTTTTTAATTTTAGATTTTGTCTTTTTAGATACAATATCATACTTAAATAAATAACAATTTTTAATAAAAATTAACAAAATGATGATAACAAGGGACATTACATGGTAGAAAGATACGCAAGAGTTGAAATGAGTTCAAAGTGGACGCAAGAAGCAAGATATGCTGCGTGGTTAGAAGTAGAAAAAGCAGCTGTAAAAGCTTGGAATAAACTAGGACTAATTCCTGACGAAGATTGCGAGAAAATAGTAAAAAACGCTACTTTTTCAGTTGCAAGAATTGAAGAAATCGAAGCTGTTACAAAACATGACTTAATCGCATTTAATACAAGTGTATCTGAATCTTTAGGTGAAGAATCAAGATGGTTCCACTATGGTATGACATCTTCTGATGCTGTTGATACAGGTGTTGCACTTCAAATGAGAGACTCTTTAAAAATAATCATTGACGATGTAAAAATGTTAATGGAATCTATTGAAAAAAGAGCTCAAGAACACAAAATGACTTTAATGGTTGGAAGAAGTCATGGAATTCACGGTGAGCCAATTACTTTTGGTTTAACTTTAGCTGTTTGGTATGATGAAGTTGCACGTCATCTTTTAAATCTTGAACAAACAATGGAAGTAATTGCTGTTGGACAAATTTCAGGAGCAATGGGAAATTTTGCCCACGCACCACTTGAACTTGAAGAGTATGCAATGGCTGAATTAGGTTTAAAACCTGAGCCTTGTTCAAACCAAGTAATTCATAGAGATAGATATGCAAGACTTGCAACTGCTTTAGCTTTACTTGCATCTAGTGTTGAAAAATTTGCTGTTCAAGTAAGACATTTACAAAGAACAGAAGTTTATGAGTGTGAAGAGTATTTTGCAAAAGGTCAAAAAGGGTCTTCTGCAATGCCACACAAAAGAAATCCAATTTTAACTGAAAATATCACTGGTCTTGCTAGAATGATTAGAGCTTATGTAACTCCAGCTTTAGAAAATGTTGCTTTATGGCATGAAAGAGATATTTCTCACTCTTCAACTGAAAGATTTTGGTTACCAGATGCATTTATAACAACTGATTTCATGTTACACAGAATGAATAGTGTAATTGCAAACTTAACTGTAATGCCTGAAAATATGATGAAAAATCTTAACTTAACTGGTGGATTAGTATTCTCTCAAAGAGTTTTATTAGAGTTACCACTTCAAGGTGTAAGTAGAGAAGATGCTTATAGAATTATCCAAAGAAATGCTATGAAAGTTTGGGAAGAGATTCAACATGGAAAACCTACAACAAATGAAAAAGGTGAATCTTTATATCTTCAATACCTTTTAGCAGATGAAGAATTAAGAAATTCATTATCAGAAGAACAAATAAGAGAGTGTTTTAATTTTGACTATTACACAAAAAATGTAGACAAAATTTTCGATAGAGTTTTTAAAAAATAAGGTAGTATTAAATGGGAATTATGATTAAAAAAAGAAATGGTCGTAAAGAGGTTTTAGATATTACTAAAATTCAAAAGATGACTATTGAATCAACT
>JAQUIV010000096.1 GCA_028681275.1 Aliarcobacter sp. | reverse complement strand
ATGAAAATTATAAAATCAGCTTCTTTAGATACCCTTGATGCAATAAGTATCGATGTAGAATCAACTTTTACCAAAGGAATGCCAACTTTTACAATTGTTGGAATGATAAGTACAAGCATTAGCGAATCAAAGGACAGAGTCAAATCCGCACTATTAACAAATGGTTTTAAGTTTCCACCACTAAAAATTACAGTTAATCTTTCACCCTCTGAAATAAATAAAAAAGGTACCCACTTTGATTTGGCTATTGCTTTACAAATTGCACTTTATGAAGAAAAAAATATTGATTTTGAAGATATTTATTTTTTTGGTGAACTTGCCCTTGATGGAAAAATAAAAGAGACAAATTCTATTTTTCCAATAGTTTTATCTTTGGTAAAACAAGGATTAATAAAAAAGGTTTTAGTTTGCCAAGAGAGTGCTGAAAAATTATCAAATATTCAGAATTTACAAATTTATAGTGTGAAAAATCTTGAAGAAGCGATTGCTTTTGCTAAATCAAAAAATAAAGAGAATTTTTTATATGAAAAAAAGAGTTTAGAGTATAAAACTTTGAGTGTAAAAAATGAAGATTTTTATTATGACACAAACTATGGAAATGATTTTTCTGATGTAATAGGTCAAGATATGGCTAAATATGCTGCAATGATTAGTGCGGCTGGAAATCATAATATCATTTTTGAGGGAAGCCCAGGTTGCGGTAAGTCTATGATTTCAAAAAGATTACAGTATATTCTACCTCCCATGAGTTTAGAAGAGATTTTAGAAAAAGCAAAACTTCAAGCTTTGGATTTTAAAGAGATAGATTTTTCACCAATTAGAGCTTTTCGATCACCCCATCATTCAAGCACAAAATCCTCAATATTTGGCGGAGGAAGCTCAAATGCAAAGATGGGAGAAATTGCTTTGAGTAACAATGGCATTTTGTTTTTCGATGAATTACCTCACTTTTCTAAGTCAATTTTGGAAGCTTTAAGAGAACCACTTGAAGATAATAAAATATTAATTTCAAGGGTAAATAGTAAAACCATGTATGAAACAAAATTTATTTTTATAGCTGCAATGAATCCTTGTCCTTGTGGGAATTTATTATCAAGCTTAAAAGAGTGTAGATGTAATGAACTTGAAATTCAAAGATATAAAAACCGTTTATCAGAGCCATTTTTGGACCGAATTGATTTATATGTGGTAATGAATGATAGTTTTAATGATAATAAAAATATTGTAAGTTCCAAAGAACTTCATGAAAATGTAATAAAAGCTTTTATTAAACAAAAAAGTAGAAACCAAAAAGAGTTAAATGGAAAATTATCAGAAGAAGAGATAAAAAAATATTGCATTTTAGATGATGAAGCAAAAGAGATTTTAGAAAAGGCTAGATTAAATTATCAATTAACTTTTAGAAGCATAAATAAGGTTTTAAAAGTTGCCAGAACTATTGCTGATTTAAATGATAATGAGATTATTACTAAAAATGATTTATTACAAAGCTTGAATTTTAGAAGAAGATAAAATTTGGCTTAATTATGGTATCATATTGTATTAAATAAAAAAGGTAAATAATGACAAAATGCGGATATGTTTCTGTTGTTGGGCGACCAAATGCAGGAAAAAGTTCACTTTTAAATTGGCTTGTTGGTGAAAAAATTGCGATGGTTTCACATAAGGCAAATGCAACAAGAAAAAGGTCAAATATTATTGTAATGCACAATGATGATCAAATTGTATTTGTGGATACTCCAGGTATTCACGAAACGGAAAAACTATTAAATCAATTCATGCTTGATGAAGCTTTAAAAGCTATGGGTGATTGTGATTTAATTCTATTTTTAGCTCCAATTACTGATAAAGTTTCACACTATGAAGACTTTTTAGTAAAAAATAAAAAGGGTGTAAAACATATTTTATTACTTACAAAAATAGATTTTGTATCAAATGCTGAAGTTTTAGAGAAAATGAAAGAGTATGAAAAATATAGTGATAAATATGAAGCTATTATTCCAATTTCAATTAAAAAACAAACAAAACAATCTGATATTTTAAATGATGTTGTAAAACATTTGCCAGAACATCCATATTTGTTTGACCCTGAAATTATGACAACAGAACATTTAAGAGATATTTTTAAAGAGTTTATTCGAGAGTCAATTTTTGAAAATATTAGTGATGAAATTCCTTATGAAACTGATGTTATGATAAATAAAGTTGATGAAAAACCAGGAGTTGATGTAATTAAAGCTACAATAATAGTGCAAAAAGGTACTCAAAAAGGTATGATTATTGGAAAAGATGCAACTGCTATTAAAAGAATAGGAAAAGATGCAAGAATCAAAATTGAAAAATTAACTGGCAAAAAATGTTATCTTGAACTTTTTGTTTCAATTAAAAAAGGTTGGACAAAAAACAAACAAGGTCTTAAAGAACTAGGTTATGACGTAACTTTTTAAAAGAGAATTTTTTCTCTTTTAATCTCTCTTTTTTAGATAAAAATAATTTTAAAATTTATTAATTAAATTAAGCAACAATTTAATATACTCATTTAAATAATAAAAAATATTATAAAAATGGATATTTATGTTAGATTTTGCTTCTACAAATGAAATTAAATCCCTATTTATAGATGTTTCCGAAGAAATAGAAAATAAAAATTTAAAGAAATTTATTTTTACTTCTTTAAAACTTAATAATTTTGAAATTAATAAAAATGATTTTGTTCATATAAATTTTATTTTTGAGTTAAAACAATATCAGGTTTTAGTTTTCCCAAAAGAGTATAAAAATGCAATTTTTCAGATATTTGAGCTGTTTTATTTAGATAAAAATGATTTAAATAAATTTGATTTATATTTTACAAATGATTTTTTTTGTTTATATAAAAATACAAAATTCTATTACTTCCAAAAAATCGAATCTCACTTTGAAATAAACGAATTAATAGAGTATATAAATAAAAAGTTTACATTAAAAATTGATAATTATAAGATTATAAATAACTCACAATTAGAAGAGTTAAAAAATAGTTATTTAGAAAAATCATTTAAAAATAGAGTTCAAAATTTTAATAAAAAAGATGATTACAGTTTTAAAATTTATCTATGGTATTTAGTTGTTATATTAATGTCATTTGTCTTTTTTTTGGAAAATAAAGATGAGACTAAAAATAATTTTATTGTAGAAAATGAATTTGATAAATTAAAAAATGAGTATATTTTTAGTTCTTTTAATACAGATCTTAATTTTTTGATTAAGTCATTACAAAAGTATAATTTAAATTTAAAATCTTTTGAATACAAAGAAAATAGAATCAAAATAAATTTTTCGACAATTTCAAAACCTGATATTTATGATTTATTTACCAACTTAAAAGATAGATTAATTTCTCAAGAGATTAATTATTTAGAAAATGAAAAAATCTATGAAGTAATAATATATGTTAAATAATCTAAATGATAAATTTATAAATACTCCTTTAAAAACTAAAATAGAGTTATATTTACTTCCTTTGTTGCTTTTATATCTTTTTTATTTTTTGTTTAACTTTGAGGCAAAAGATGATTTATCTATTCAATCAAAAGTTAATTTTGATTATTCTAAAAATCAGTTTGAGGAGTCATTTTTAGATTTGTTTTCAACTCTTGAGGATTATGCTTCAAAAAATCAAATAGTAATAATAAGTCTAACAAATGAAAAAAAGATAGTTTTTCTAAAAGCAAAATCTACATTAGAAAATATGCAAAAATTTATCACAAAAATAGAAAATCTTAATAATTTCACAAAAATCAAAAGTTTCATTTTAAATAAACAAGATGAAAATCAATATATTTTTGAAATTCAAATTGATTTAAATAGATTTTATATTAAAAAAATAAAAAAAGAAGTTGAAATAAAACATGAAGAAATAAAATATAGCCAAAATTCAAGGGAGTATAAAATAAGTGGGATTATTTCAGATTATGTTTTTATAAATGATATTTGGCTTAAAAAAGATGACAATATTGATGATTTAAAACTTGTACAAATAGGAAAGGATTTTGTTGTGTTAGAAAATGAAAATAGAAAAATAATATTGGAATTAAACAATGAAGAGTATTTTAAAAAGTCTAATTGATTACTCTTTATTTGAAAAATACGATAAAAATTATTTTATAAATAATAAGATTGTGCCAATTTTTGAAAATGATATAAATATAAAAATTGCTGTTTGTAAAAGTTCAAATTTACAAACGATAAAAGAAGATTTTTCTAAGTTAATAAGTTTTATTGAAGTTGAAGAGTTGGAACTTTTATTTATTTTAAGTCATATAAACAGAAAATTTTTATTATATTCTTTTGCTTCAAAAGCTATTTCTCAAAATAGTTTTGAAAAATATATTGATAAATTTTTACAAGAACTAATATCTTTTTCAATAGATTTACGAACAAGTGATATTCATATTGAACAATATAAAGAGTTGGTTTTATTTAAATTTAGAATTGATGGAAGATTAAAAACTTTTTTTGCTTTTAAAAAAGAGTTTTTTAAACTAATTTCTTCTTATATAAAATTGATTTCATCTTTGGATATGACGCAAATTCGTCTTCCACTTGACGGGCGCTTCTCTTTAAATATTGAAAATAAAAAATATGATTTTAGAGTTTCAACGATGCCAACATTAGAAGCGGAATCGATAGTTTTAAGAATTTTAGATAATAAAAATATAAATAAAAATCTTCAAACTTTGGGATTATCAAAAAATTTATTAGAGATTTTAACTCAAACTTTGAAATTAACCCAAGGTTTGATTTTAATTTCAGGGCCTACAGGAAGTGGGAAAACTACAACTTTATATTCAATCTTGCAAGAGTTAAATTGTGAAGAAAAAAAAATAATTACTGTTGAAGATCCAATAGAATATAAAATTGATTCAATTTGCCAAATTCCAATAAACTCTAAAATTGGTCTTAGTTTTGAACTTGTATTAAAAAACATTCTTCGTCAAGATCCTGACATTATTTTTATTGGTGAAATTAGAGATAAATTCTCTTTAGATATTGCTTTACAAGCTTCTTTAACGGGACATTTGGTAATTGCAAGTATTCATGCTAATAGTGCCGTTGAGACGATTTTACGGCTTATAGATTTACAAGCTGACCCATTCTTAATCTCAAGTACTTTAAAACTTGTAATGGCTCAACGATTGGTTTTGAATTATTGTAAATTTTGTGGCTCTGTTGGATGTCCAAAGTGCAACTACACAAAATATTATGATAGGTCAACAATTGCTGAAGTTTTAAAAATTGATGAAAAAATTTCTTCAATGATATTTAAAAAATCAGATATAAATGAACTAAAAACTTATCTTGAAAATATCAATTTTAAAACAATTTTAGATGATGGAAAACAAAAAGTAGAACAAAATCAAACTTCTTTAGATGAAGTTTATAAAGTTGCTTGTTTTTGATGAAAAAATATAAAATCAAATATCAAGATAAAAATGAAATAAAAGAGATAATTCTTGAAACACCAAATCTTTCAAATGAAAAATTACCCACAAATATAATAGAAATAAAAGAGTATAAAAACTATTTTGATTTTGAATTTTTTAGAAAAAAAAGAATAAACGACAAAAAAATAAATCTACTTTTTTATGAATTAAATCTAATGTTACAAGCAAATATAAATCTTAGTGATGCCCTTGATATTTTGATTAAAAATAAAAAAGATAAAAATATTATTGCTTTTTTACAACTTTTAAAATATAGCTTTTCAAATGCAAAACCAATAGAAGAAAATTTAAATGATTTTAAAATAAACAATTTAATATTTGCTTTTTTGAAACTCTCTTTAAATAATGGAAATATAACTTTAAATATCAAAGCTTTAAGTAATTTATTACTTGAAAATTATGAAATTAAAAGAAATTTTATTAAGGCTATTTCATATCCAATGATTTTAATTATAAGTTTTATTTTATCTTTAATATCAATTTTCTTTTTTGTAATTCCAAAGTTTCAAATGATTTTTTCTCAAACAACTCAAGAACTTCCCTTTGCAACCAAAATGTTACTAAAGACTCAGTATATTTTAGAGAATTATTTTTTCTTAATTTTTCTTATTTTCTTTTTTTTAGTTCTAGCTATTTTTTATTTATATCGACAAAATGGTGCTTTTAACTATTATTGTGACAAGCTTTTAATAACAAAAATATTTCTAATAAAAGAGATATATTTAAATATGCAACTTTATAAACTCTTTTTAGTGATAGATATAATGCTAAAATCAAATTACGAATTTCACAAAGCTTTCATTTCTTCAAAAATTTTATTAAAAAACAAATATCTATTGGATA
>JAQUIV010000095.1 GCA_028681275.1 Aliarcobacter sp. | reverse complement strand
AAAACTACTCAAATAAAATGCATATAAAATCTTTAAAATCAGATTTTATTCATACAATAGAAAACTTTCTTGACCCACTTCATACACCTTATATTCACAAAGGATTATTAAGAAGCAGTAGTAAACAAAGGATGAATATAACTCAAGAATCAGATGAGTTTTCTTTTAAAACTATTTATGATTTAGTTGATAAACAAAATGGTTTAATAAATAAACTTTTTGATTCAGGAATAGATAAAAATATAGCAACTTTTATAAATCTAGGTTTTGCAAAAATAGAGTATTTCAAACAAAATAGAGTTCTTTTTAGTGTATCTATCTTTTTTGTGCCAATAAAAAAAGGTGAAGTTCAAATGGTTGTAAATGTGAGTTTTTTAAAAACTTTTATTCCCTCTTTTTTGAAGTTTTTTATTCTTCGACCATTTTTAGAACTTGCATTTTATCAAGATAAAAAAATATTAGAAATTCAATATAAAAATCAAAAAGAGCTAAAAAATGAGTATGTTATAGATGAAAAAGATTTGGTAATAAATCATCTTTTACATCTTTTAGAAAACAAAGAAAAAGCCCAAAATAAAGAGCTTTTTTTAGAACTTTAGAAAATCTCTGTGGTTTTTTTCAGTCTTTCTTTATCAAAATGGGTATAGATTCTACTTGTATTAATATCAGCATGTCCCAAAGCTTCTTGAACTAAAATCAAATCACGATGTTTTTGATATAAAAGTGTTGCAAAGCTATGCCTTAACATATGTGCGCCATTTTTTTCTTTTCTTATACCTGCACTAATTAAAATATTCTCAACAATTCTGCTTACATAAGCTTGAGTTAGTCTTTCACCTTTTTGATTACAAACTAGCAAATCACTATTACAAACTCTCATATCCAACCAATTTTGCAACTCTTTTTCAATAATTGAACTTTTTATCATTACAACCCTTGGTTTATTTCCTTTTCCTCTAATCTGAAGCATATAAACATTATCTTCTTTGAAAATATCTTTGATTCTTAAATTTAAAATTTCACTAACCCTAATACCAGTGTAAATAATCATTTTAATAATAAGTCTATTTCTAAAACCTGTATTATCTGTAAATTCAAAAGAATCAATAGCACTTAAAAATCTATCAATTTCATCTTTATTCATAAAAGAGGGCAGTTTAGTACCACTTTTCCCACTTAATCCTCCCCAATTTTTTAGTTCAATTTTAAATAAATACGAACTTCCATCTTCATTTTGATTTTGTTTGTCTATATAAGAAAATAAAGATAATAGGGCAATTCTATGGTTTTTTTTAGTAGCATCAGATAAAGCACTAGTTTCGCTGGCTAAGAAATCACTCAATAACTCTTCATCAATTTCTTTCATAGAACCAAGACCTAAATTAAGTGTAAAATTGTATAGTTTAAATAGGGGATTAAAATATGTATTGACTCCAGCTAAACCTATATTTCTAGCCTCTTTTACGATTATTGCTAGTTCATCTATAGATTTTGTTCCCTTTACTAATTGTTGAATAATTAATGCTAGTTTTTGTTTATCATTAACTTGTCTATTTGAAAGGGTTGTAAGTTTATTACGAACAAATCTTTCAATCCAAAAAAGAAAAGTTTTATCAAAGCTATTCATAAAATCTAATTCATATCTCATATTTATTCCTATTTAATAAAATATTAAAAAAAGGATTATATCAGAAGATATATTTAATTTAGTTTGAAAATTATAGTTTTCAATACTAAATATTATAAAAGAAAGAGAATCTATCTCTTTCTTCCTTTTGAAAACTCAATAATATAATCAGCTATTTCATCCAAATGAACAATATCTTTTACTGCTCCTGCTTGAATAGCTTTCATTGGCATTCCAAAAACAACACAACTCTCTTCATTTTGGGCAACCGTATATGCGCCATTATCAAAAAGCTCTTTCATTGCAATTGTTCCATCATCACCCATACCAGTCATCATTACTGCCATAGCAGCACCTCCAACTGTATTGTTAACAGATCTAAATAATACATCAACACTAGGTTTATGCTGACTTACTTTTTTTGTATCTAAAAGTTTTGTTCTATATTCATTTCCATATTTTTCAATAGTTAGATGCATATTTCCAGGAGCTAAATAACCATGCCCTTTCTCTAAAGTCATGCCATCTTTCGCTTCACAAACCTCTACTTCAGAATTATCATTTAATCTATGAGCAAATGAGTTTGAAAACCCATAAGGAATATGTTGTGTAATTAAAATTGGAGGTAAATCACCAGGTAATCTTTTGAAAACTCTAAGTAAAGATTCAACCCCACCTGTTGAAGAACCAATTGCTATTAATTTCATTCCAGCAAATTTAGCAGCTCTTAATGGAATTACTTCATCTGGATGTACTTTATATTCTATTGGAGAATTTAATTTTAAATCTTTTTTTGTTGCAACAGGTTTTTTTAATGTATATCTTTTTAAAAGAAATGTTAAATTTAATAGTGTATCTTTTATTCTTTCTTGAAAAGATTGCATAGATTCACCAGTATCTGGTTTTGGAATAAATCCAACAGCACCATCATCAAAAATATCATTTCCTCTAACGCCCTCACCTGAAATTACAACAGCAGGCATTGGATGAAGTCTCATTAAATTTCTTAAAAATGTAACTCCATCCATTTTAGGCATATTTATATCAATAGTTACTAAATCTGGTTCATACTCTTTGATTTTTTCCCTTGCATCATATGCATCAGTTGCTACACAAACAACCTCAAATTCATCAATAGAATTAATCATATCTTTTATAATTCTTCTCATTGAGGGCGAATCATCTATTACTAAAACAGTGTACACTTTTATTTTACCACCCTACTTATTTTTTAGAAAAGTTCTATTTCCATTTCTGGTTCAGCAGCTTTGTTATCAATACCAAATAATTCCACAGCTCCAACATATTCTTTGATAACTGGTGCTTTTGTAATCTCTTGTTGTAAATATTTCTCTTCAGATAAGATTTTGCTATCAGTTTCTGATTTTTGAGTAACTTTAATAAATGTTTCAAAATCATTAGCTAATAAAATTAATCTTCCGTGTTCACCACGAGTGTGTTCACTAATCAATTTAAATCCCTCAGATTTACAAAAATCTTTAGCAAATTCTACATTTCTAAAACCAATAGATTGTGCAGACATATTTATTTGCATAATATCAGCACCACCTGATATTTTTGCAACCATATTTGATTTACTACAACCTAATTTGTACATTTCATTTAGCATTGCCTCAACAGAATAAAGACCATATTTCATATCGTCATTTGTATTATTTGTTTTTGGTAATAAAAAATGATTCATACCTTTTATTTTTGTAACTTTATCGTAAAACATAATTGCTACACATGAACCTAACAGTGTTTTAAAAGCAATTTGTTCCACATCACTTCCAACTGCAAATTCACCACCAATTACAGTATGTGTAGGAAAACCTTTAGTTTTTTGGGTAAATCTAACTGCTGAAGTTTTTTCAATACTTCCATCTTTATGCCCAATAACTATCATACAATTTCCTTCTCTTTTACAAAGATATTTTGTCCAACTCTTTTTACATAATGAACTAAATCTTGAGGATTTTCAGAGTGCCCTAAATAAAGAGTTCCCCCAATTTTAAGATGTCTAAATAACTTCTTAAGAATCTCATTTTGATCTTCAACTGAAAAATATATTAAAACATTTCGACAAAAAATTACATCAAATTGATTTTTTGAGAAAGGATATGAATTATCATTTAAATTCATTACTTGAAAAGTAATCATTTTTTTCAAATCATCATTTACTTTTATCAAAACTTCTTCACCAGCAAGGTTTTTTTGAACTCTTCTTTTAAAATAGTTTTGAGGTCTAATCCAATCGGGAAACTCTTTTGAAGATTTAGAGTATCTATAAATACCATTTGCAGCATATTGTAAAACATTTGTATCTATATCAGTAGCAATAATAGAAGCATTTATACTTTTATTTAACTCTTCTTTAGCTTTTAAAACTGTCATAGCCATAGAATAAGGCTCTTCACCAGTTGAAGAAGCTGAACAATACATGTTAATTTTTTCTCCACTAGCAGCAAACATAGGTAATACCCTATCTTTTAAATCAATAAAATGAAAATCTTCTCTGAAAAAGTGTGTTTTATTAGTAGTAAATGAATTGATAAATTCAGTTACATTATTCCCTTGTTCAATAGAGTTTAAAAGCTCCATTATATCACCAGAAAAATGGCAGTTTCTTTTTAATTTATCAATTCTATTAGAAATCATAATATCTTTATTCTCAGAAAGGGTAATTCCTGTTAGAGAATAAAGAAGTTTTTTTACTTTGTTATGTACATCTTGAGTCGTATATTTCATATTTTAAGACGCTTTTTTTGCTACACTCATATCTCTCTCAACTTTTATTTGAGCATTAATAATTCCAACTACATCTAAAATTAGACCAATACTTCCATCACCTCTAACAGTTGCAGCTCCAATTCCTTGAACACTTCTAAAGTTTTTATCTAAAGGTTTTACAACAACTTGATGTTGATTTAAGAATTCATCAATAGATATTGCAACTTTTGTATTACCAGATTTTACAACTATTAACATACCTTCTTCAAGTTTTTCAAAACTTTTTTCAAGACCAAATAATTGATGTAATTTAACAACTGGAATGAATTCTTCTCTTAACATTAATAAGTCTTGAGTTCCATCACCAATTTTTTTAATCATTTCAGATGTTGGTTGTAAAGATTCAACAATTGAACTTAGAGGTAAAATATATTTTTGATTACCTACTTTAATATCTAAACCATCTAAAATAGCAAGTGTAAGTGGTAACATAATAGTGATAGTTGTTCCTTCACCAATATGTGTATCTAATTTAATAGCTCCACCAAGTTTATGAATATTCGTTTTAACAACATCCATTCCTACACCACGACCAGAAATATCAGTAATTTGATCAGCTGTTGAAACCCCTGCTCCAAAAATTAATAAAGCTTTTTCATTATCACTCATAGTATTAAATTGATTTTCATCAATTTGTCCTTGTTCAAGTGCTTTTTGAGCTACTTTTTCTGAATTAATACCTTTTCCATCATCTTCAATAGTAATAATCATTTGCCCGTTAGCTTGTTCTGCTGTTATACTAATAGAACCAACTTCTGGTTTACCAGTTTTTTCTCTTTCAGCAGGTGTTTCAATTCCATGGTCTAATGAATTTCTAATAATATGCATTAATGGATCTGTTAATCCCTCAATCATTGCTTTGTCAATTTCAACATTATCTCCATAATGTTTAAATTCAACTTTTTTACCAAGTTTTTTAGAGATATCTCTTACAACTTTTGGGAATTTAGAATAAATTGATTCCATAGGAACCATTCTAATACTCATAATTGAATCTTGCATATCTCTAATATGTCTTTCAAGTAATTCTAATCTTTCAAGTACAGAGTTTCTTGTTTTTGTTTCTTCTATTGTTGATGAAAATTGTGTAAGCATTGCATTTGTAATAACTAAATCACCAACATTATTCATTAATAAGTCGATTTTATCAAGATTTACCCTGATACTATTGTTATTATTTGGAACAGCTGCTTTTTTAGCAGAAGCATCATCATCTTCTTCTTTTACTCTTTGTTTTCTCTGAGGTACATTATTCGATACTGATTCTTCAATAGGTTCTTTTTTAGCTACAACTACTTCTTCTTTTATATCATTTGTTTCCATAACAGAATCAGCAGTAAGTTCAGGCACATCATCAAAGAAACCAAAATTTTCTTTATCTGCTTCAGAAATTTTATTATCATCATCTTTTGTATTATTTGAAATAGTTTCTAATTCATCATCATAGAAACCAAAATTTTGATGTACTTCATCTATATCATCATCTGCAAATATTCCATAAGCTTTATTTTTATTGTCTCTTTGTTCATTTAAATCATCATCAAAAAAACCAAAATTATCACTATCTAAAACCAAAGGTATTTCTTTTTTTACTTCAACTGGTTTTGGTATCTCAACAGGTTTTGCAACTTCTACTTCTACTTTTTTTGCAACTGTTGCAGTTCCATTTGAATAAGCTCTAATCTCTTCTAATAACGCAGAAGTCATTTTTGTAAATGTTTCTCTAGTTAAATTATCTGCTACTTCAAGATCTAAAATCTCTTTCATAACATCTAGCCCATCGATTAAAGTTTCAGCCATTTCAGGAATAAACTCAATTTTATGGTTTCTTAATTTATCCATTAGATTTTCAACATCATGGGTAAACTCAGCAAATAGTGCTAATTCAACAGATGCTCCACTACCTTTTAGAGTATGAACATCCCTAAAAAGTTGACCCATTTCTTCATCTGTTAACGAACCATTATTTTCAGCTACTAATAAAACATTATCTGCTGATTCAAAAAGCTCTTCAGCCTCTTCAAGAAACATTTCTCTATATTTAGAAATATCAAACGACATGAGAACTCCTTTTTATCTACTTAAAACTATATTAACTGCTTTTAA
>JAQUIV010000013.1 GCA_028681275.1 Aliarcobacter sp. | reverse complement strand
GTTGGACTTTGTGATTGTATTGTTGATATTGTTGAAACTGGTGAAACAATGAAACAAAATGGTTTAGAAATTGGACCAACAATTATGGAAAGTTCAGCACATTTAATAGCAAATAAAAACTCATTTTATGCTAAAAAAGATTTAATTTTAGACTTAAAAGAAAGAATAGAAGCACATATATAATGGGATTAGATTTATACGCAAAAGTTGAGCCTTATTTAGATTTTGAAGAGGAAGTTTATACTTTACATAAAGAGTTTTTACGATTTGTAATGGTAAATGAACTTGATAATATCATTGATATTGGATGTGGTCAAGGATATTTTTTAGAAAATTTAAAAGTAAATAAAAAGAAATATTTTGGAATTGATTTAAGTGTTGAACAAATCAAGGTTTGTGAAGCTAAAAATTTAAATGCACAAGCAATAGCTTTAGGCGAAGTGAAAGAGAAATTTGATTGTGCAACAGCTATTTTTGATGTATTAAATTACATTCCAAAAAAAGAGTTAAAACAATTTATCAAAGAGACAAATCTTGTTTTAAATCAAGGTGCTTATTTTATTTTTGATGTAAACTCACTTTTCGGATTTGAAGAAGTTGCTCAAGGGTGTATTACTATTGATGTTGAAGACAAATTTATTGCTATTGATGCAAATTTTGAAAACAACAAACTTCAAACGGATATTACTCTTTTTGAAAAACAAGAAAATGGAATGTTTTCAAAAGAACAAGATTCAATAATCCAAGAATACCACTCAAAAGAGTTTTTAACGAAACTTCTAAAAGAGTGTGGTTTTGAAATTCAAGAGATAAAAGAGTTTAATTTACATACAGATGAAGATGCTGATAAATTAATCTTTATTTGTAAAAAAATAGCCTAATACAAAATACTCAAACTTTTGTGTTAGAGCAAAATGCCAACACAAAGGTTTGACTTATGATGATTTACCCACAATTTTTTAATAAAATCCCAACAATAAAACTACAAGATGATTTAGCCTCTTTTTTAGGTGCTTTTGAAGATGGAATAATAGAATTTTCATATTTAGATGTTGTAAAAAGTGCAGGGCATTCATGTCCTACTGTTTTAGGCGCTTATCTTATGACACTTAAAGGTTTAGAAGCTTTATATGAGAATGAAGTTCCTAAAAGAGGAGAAATTTTAGTTGAGTTTAGAGAATCTCAAAATATAGGTGTTTCTGGAGTAATTGGAAATGTGATTATGAATATCACGGGAGCAACCACAACAAATGGATTTAAAGGATTGGCTGGAAAATTTGATAGGAACCATTTAATGAAATTTGAAAAAGAGATAAATGGTGCAAATGTTAGATTTACTAGAATGGATACTTTAAAAAGTGTGGATGTTTTTTATGATGCTTCAGGTGTAAAACCCCATGAAGATATGAATTCTTTAATGCAAAAATCTTTGCAAGGAAATGCTTCAAATGAAGAAAAAAAAGAGTTTGCTAAACTTTGGCAAAAACGAGTTGAAGATATATCAAATAATATAAACGAAGTTATAAAAGTAAATCTTTTATAACTTCATTTTTGAGATATATTTCCAATATGTTCCATCTCAACTCTATTTCTACCACTATTTTTAGCTTTATATAAAGCTGCATCTACTCTTTTAAATAGTGTATCTTTATCTTCATTTTGATGAAACTGCCCAACGCCAATTGAACAAGTTATATGTTTTACATCATCAAATTTATGTTTTTCAATGGTAGCTCTTAATTTTTCACCTACAAAAAAAGCTTGTTCGATATTTGTTTGAGGAAGCATTAAAACAAACTCTTCTCCTCCCCAACGTGCTACAATATCTGAATCTCTTGAACAAACAGTTAGAATTTTACTTACTTCTTGAAGAATATTATCTCCTACTAAATGACCAAATGTATCATTTACATTTTTAAAATAGTCAATATCTACAATTAATAAAGATAGATGTTGTTCTTTGTATCTATTTGCTTTTGAAATCTCATACTCTAAAAATGAATTAAATTTTCTTCTATTATAAAGTTTTGTTAAAAAATCGAAAGAGGCTTTTTCTTCTAGTTTTGTAGTTTTTGAAAGTAACTCTTCATTCATTTTTGAGATTCTATTTCCCTCTTCTTTTATAAAATCTATCCATTTGTTATAAATGATTCTTAATAGTTCTTTTTGTGTAAGAATCCCTGTGATTTCATCATTTTCATTTGTAACAACTATTCTTTTAAAGTGTTTATCTCTTATAAAATCTATTGCTTCTGAAATTGTAGAAGTTTCACTTAAAGTACAAACAGGAGTTGTCATATAAATACTAATAGGTTTATGTAAATCTGAATTTAAATGAATTAGATTTATAAAATCTTTTGTTGTAAAAATTCCAAGAGCTTTATGGTCATCATCTATTATGATAATTGAATCACTATTATTATCTTTCATCAATCTAATAGCTTGAATAGTTGAAGTATTCTCATAGGCTGTTGTTGCTTTATATTGTAAAATTAAAGTACCAATAGTTTGTCTTTTCATCAAAATTTTTGGGTCAATGTTATTTATAATATCAGTGTAAGATAAAATTCCAACTAACTCATCTTCTTCTACAATAACCATATATTTATCAGTAGAATCAACTTCATTTAGAACATTTAAAATATTTAAATCTTTTGGTAAAACTCTAGCTGTTGAAAGATGTAAATCTTTTAATAAAACATTTTCATTTACATTTCCCAGTTTATATTCGATTAAATCGCTAATAGTAAGAAGATAGAATTTTTTGTGATTATTTGGAAGATTTTCGATAACTACAATATTTCTATGATTTGATGAAGCCATTTTGTTAATGGCTTCCTTTAAAGGTTTATCGATTTCTATTGAGATAATAGTTTTAACAGCAATCTCTTCAATTGTAGGTAACATCTTGAAAACCTTTTATATTAAACCAACTGCATCTCTAATGATTTCCATTTTAGCAGATGCAATTTTTTTGGCTTTTGAAGCTCCATAAGCTAAAATTTCTTTTACCTCTTTTGGGTTATTTAAATAATGTTCTCTTTTTTGTGCATAAGGTTCAAAGTGTGCATTTATTTTTTCTAATAGTGTCATTTTAAAATGTCCATAACCTTCACCTGGTGTTGCGTATCTTTGTCTTAAATTTGCTAATTCATCTTCATTCATAAATAGTTTACATAAAGCATAAATATTACAATTTTCCCACTCTTTTGGCTCATCAAGTTCTCTTGAATCCGTTACTATACTCATAACTTGTTTTTTAATAGTTTTAGCAGATCCAAACATATCAATAGTGTTATTGTATGATTTTGACATTTTAGCTCCATCAGTTCCTGGAACAGTTGCAACAATTTCATCAACTTTAGCTTCAGGTAAAACTAATACATTTCCATATGTGTGGTTAAAACTTGTTGCAATATCTCTTGTCATTTCCACATGTTGGATTTGGTCTTTTCCAACAGGAACTATATTTGAATCAAATAATAAAATATCAGCAGCCATTAAAACAGGGTATGAAAACAGACCATGATTTGCTTGAATACCTCTTGTTGTTTTATCTTTATAAGAGTGAGCTCGTTCAAGTAATCCCATAGAAGTATGATTTGATAAAAGCCAATAAAGTTCTAAAACCTCTTTAACATCATGTTGAACCCAAAAAGTTGATTTTTCTGGATCCATTCCAAGAGCTAAAAAGTTTACTGCGGCTTCAAAAATGTTTTTTTCTAAAAACTCTTTATCTTTTACAGAAGTTAATGCGTGGTATGAAGCAATAAAAGCAAATAACTCCCCGTCATTTTGAGATTCAACCATTTTTTTAATCATTCCAAAATAGTTTCCTATGTGAATTGTTCCTGATGGTTGAATACCTGATAAAATTCTCAAATCATAATCCTTGTTTTTATTTAAATTATATCTAAACTTAGCAAAATTCTAAAAAAGTAAAATCTTAAATCCAATAAGAATTAAAACAATTCCACCAAGAAGTTCCGCTTTTGTTTCATATTTATCTCCACCTTTTTGTCCAACATAAACTCCAATATAACTCATTATAAAAGTAATAATACCAATAAGAAATAAAGATAAATAAACATTTAAATCAAAAAGATGTAAAGTAAATCCAGCAGCCATTGCATCGATACTTGTAGCAATTGCTAGGGTTAATAAAATTTTATTTGATATTTGAGTTATCTCTTCTTCTACATTTTCATTTAAGGCTTCATATATCATTTTCCCACCAATAAGTAGCAATAATACAAAAGCGATGATACTATCGTACCCTTGAATATACTCTTTTAGTCCGATTCCTCCAAGGTATCCAATAAATGGCATTAAAGCTTGGAAAATACCAAAAAATAATCCAACTTTCAAAGCTAAGATTTTTATATCACCTTTATTTTTTATTCCAAGTCCAATAGAAACAGCAAAAGCATCCATACTAAGTGCAAATGACAAAATTATAACTTCAAACATAATTCCCCTTTTTTATAAAGGCGCGATTATAACCAAAATTAAGAGGATAAAAGCTGAAAAAATAGTGTAAAAATAAAGCATATTTCCTATATTATTGGGAAATTTTAAAATATATGGAAAATAAAATGGAAAATTGTAAGTTTGGATTAAATGATCATAAACCTTTTTTGAATGATAAAAATGATCATCACCATGAACACCATCATCACCATAATGAGAGTTGTTCTCATGCCCATGACCACGAGCATGAACATGGGCATTCTCACGATCATAGAGGAACAGATAAAAAAGTTTTAAAATGGGCTTTAAGTATTACTTTGGTTACTATGTTTTTAGAGTTTTTTTATGGATTCTTATCAAACTCTTTAGCTTTAATTTCAGATGCAATTCATATGTTTACACACTCATTTGCTTTGATTATCTCATTGGTTGCCATAATAATTGCAAGTAAAAAAGCACCAATATCTAAAACTTTTGGGTTTTACAGAATTGAAGTATTAGCAGCTTTTGTAAATGGAATAACTATTATTTTATCAATTGTTTGGATTATTTATGAAGCAGTTTTAAGATTTTTTAATCCTCAAATAATTGATATAAAAACAGCAATGATAGTAGCATTTATTGGACTTGTTATAAATATTGTAACGGGTGTTATTTTGATGCAAGGGGATAAAGATAATATTAATTTAAAATCAGCCTTTGTTCATATGTTAAGTGATGCTTTATCTTCTGTTGCAATTATTATAGGTTATGTGGTTATATATTTTACTCAATGGTATTTTGTAGATATTATTTTAGCTGTTATTGTAGCTTGTGTTATTGCTAAATGGGCGATGGATATTTTGAAAAATTCTGTTAATACTTTAATGGAGAGTTCACCTTTAGATATTACAGAAGTTAAAGAATTTATTGAAAGACACCATGAAGTTTTAGAATTACATGATGTTCATATTTGGGAAATAACTCAAGATATGTATAATATGACAGCTCATGTAAAAATAGATAAAAAATCATTAGAAAATTATGAACAACTTTTACATGAAATAAACCATGAATTAAAAGAGAAATATAAGATAGTTCATACAACTTTTCAGTTTGAATGGGAATAAGTTTAGCAAAAGAAAATTCTAATCTCTTTATGATACAATTCAAAAATTTTTAAAAGGAGATAATATGGCAGCTGTAATAGTTGAAAAAGCATGTGGTTGTTTTAGAAATTCAGATTTCGAACAAGAAACACAATTTGATACAATAGATGAAGCATTAGAAAAAGCAAATGAAATGTGTATAATTATGAATGAAGATTTTTGCCACAAACATAAATTTAAAACAGAATATGTTGATGGTAATGTAATTATAAAAATGGAAATGAACGGATAAATTTAACTTATCATCTAATCTCTTTGTAGAGTTTTTTTAGCTACAATGCACAAAAAATAAAACAAAGAGCAAAGATGATAGATATAAAACTACTACAAAAAGATTTTGACTATGTTACAACGGCTTTACAAAAAAAAGGTGTTGATAATGAACTACTAAATAACTTAAAAATTCTTGCATCTAACACAAAACAAAAAAGACAAGAGATGGAAGATGTAACAGCTGAGCAAAATGTTCTTTCAAAAGAGTTTGGAAGATACAAAAAAGAGAACTTAGATATTTCAGCTTTACAAGAAAATATAAACAATCTTAAAAATAAAAAACAAGAATTAGAAGAAGAAGTTAGAGTTTTAGAAGAAGAGTTAAACTCTATTATTTTAGGTGTTCCAAATCTTCCAGATGATTGCGTTCCTGTTGGAGCTGATGAAAATGAAAATGTAATTTTAGAAGTAATTGGGCAAAAACCAACTTTTTCATTTGAACCAAAAGAACATTGGGATTTAAACAATGGTTGGTTAGATTTTGAAAGAGGTGTTAAGTTAGCAAAATCAAGATTTTCAGCTATCAAAGGTCAAGGTGCAAGATTAGAGAGAGCTTTAATCAATTATATGCTTGATTTTAATAGAGAAAGAGGTTTTGAAGAGTGGTATGTTCCATTTATGGCAAATACAAATACACTTACAGGAACTGGACAACTTCCAAAATTTGCAGATGATTTATTTAAAATTGAGGGTGAAGATTTATATTTAATCCCAACTGCTGAGGTATCTTTAACAAATCTATTTAATGATGAGATTTTAGAAGAGAGTGAACTTCCTATGTTACTTACTTCTTACACTCCTTGTTTTAGAAAAGAAGCTGGAAGCGCTGGAAGAGATACAAGAGGATTAATTAGACAACATCAATTTGATAAAGTTGAAATGGTTGCAATTACAAAACCTGAACAATCTGATGAAGTATTTACAAAAATGGTATCTTGCGCAAGTGATTTATTAACTTCACTTGGACTTGCTCATCAAAAAGTACAATTATGTACAGGAGATTTAGGATTTGGGGCAGCTGTAACTATTGACTTAGAAGTTTGGTTACCTGGACAAAACAAATTTAGAGAAATTTCATCTATTTCAAATACAAGAGATTTCCAATCAAGAAGAGCAAAAATCAGATTTAAAGATGGCAAAAAAAATACTTTAACTCACACTTTAAATGGTTCATCTTTAGCTGTTGGAAGAACTTTAGTAGCTATTATGGAAAATTATCAAAATGAAGATGGAAGTGTAACAATTCCAGAAGTTCTTAAAAAATATATGTAATTAGATTTTCTTTAGAAATAAAAAAGGGGAAGTTGTTAAAACTTCCCCTTTTTTTATTTGTACAATTTAAGTTTTGAATAAAAATATAAAATAGATAAAAGTAAAACTTATTAGAGACATAAAAAAGTATTTGATTATTTTAAAGTAAAAAGAAGTCTTATCTTAAAAAAAACCGTCACAAAAGACATAATTTTTAACTAAGGAGAGATAAGTAGATAAAACTTCTTATTGAGAGAATTATACAAGCTTGAAACTTAAAGAATGCTATTTTGATGCTACGATTATAAAAATTTTATTAAATTTTTTAATTAATTTAATATTTAAATTATCTTACAAAAACTTTGCTATCATAAATTCTTCCATCAATACTAACTTCAAAAAGTCCTTTTGAAACATTAAAATGTCTAAAAGTTAGTTCATAACCTATTAAAATATTTTGAACATTATAAATAGGAATAGAATTTTCAAAATAACCTAAAGAATCACCGATTCTAACTTTAATGTTTTTATGTTCAATTTTCCCAAATACAGCAATTTTTGAAAAGCAAGTTCCCTCATAGTTCTCTTCTGTAATTTTTAGATGCTGTACTTTTTCCCCTTTTCCATTTTCATGGAAAACTGCTATGGCGATGGCTTTTTGAATATCTGCTGATAAAGCAAAAAGATTTATGTTTATTAGTAATATTGTTAATATAAGTTTTTTCATAAGAAATTTTACTATTTTATATTGAAGATTTTTATAAAACAAGTTATGATGATAGATATTTTAATTAAAGAGAAAAAATGAATATTCCTAAAAATGCAAAACCAATCGAAGTAGATAATTCAACAGTTCCTTTTTACCAAGATGAAAATGGTTATTACTTTGATTCAAGTTCGACAGCTGTTCCTGAACCTATGATAAATGCTGTGGCAGGTTTACAACTTTTGGATGAAAATAAAAAATTAATAATGATAAATCACAAAATTCCAATGGGATTATTTCCAAAAATTGAAGCTTATTTTGATTATGAAGTTGAAGAGTTAAAAGATGGAAATGTAAAAATTATATTTACAAAAAAAGAAAAACTTGTACCAAAATTGGATTTTGATACAAATTGTTCAGGTTAAGAGTAGATTACTCTTCTTGTTGTTTCACCATTTTCTTTTTTGATTTGGTCATAAAGAAGTTGATATTTTACTTTTTCTTCAAAAGAAATAGGAGTTCTAATTGATTTATATTCAACTAAAATTCCATCTTTGAAAACACCAGAAATTTCTGCATAAACCCAATAAAAACCATCGTCTTTTCTTTTGTTTTTTACAACTCCACTCCATGAACCTTTTGTTTCTATATCTTTCCAAAGTTCCTTGAAAATAGATTTTGGCATATCAGGATGTCTTAAAATATTGTGTGCTTTTCCTATTAATTCATCTATTTCATATCCTGAAATTAGAGCAAATGTATCATTTGCATAAGTGATATTTCCTTTTAAATCAGTTCTTGAAACGATTAATTCTTCTTTTGGAACAATAGTTTCACATAAAAAATTTCCACTTAAGAATTCCATGTTATTTTCCTGTTTTATCAAATGTTCTAGCAAATCCCTCTAAATCTTTTTTCTTTAAATCTCCGTTGTAAACAATTTCATGTGATTGAATATTTTTGTCATTTAAAACTTTTGGTACAAGGTCTGCATTTTCTAAAACTTCCATATGTGAACTTAATTCATCTTCACTATATGCCATTTGCATATCTGCACTCATAACATAAGGAATTGCTTCAATAACTTTTAGTTTTTTAAGTTCCTCTTGAACACCATTTCCCTCAATTGTAATAATTATTCTTCCTAATTCATCATGCATATGATAATCACACACATCACAATTTTTTAGGCTAGTTACTACTTCATCTAGGTATTTTGGTAAAGTTTGTACAATAATACTTGAAATATTCATTTTTAAATCCTTTGTTTAATTAAGTTTATAATAGTTTATTTTTTCATCATCACTTGAAACAAAAATTTCATTTTCATTTATAAATAAAATATTTGTTAAAGTGGTTTTATTTTGTGTTAATTTATATAAATTTTCTTTTGTTGTTGTATTAAAAATAGTTACATTATTTTCTTCATCACTTGCAAATGCTGCTAATTTAGCACTTGGACTTAAAGCAACACTATAAATCAAAAAAGAGGCTTCTTTATAATAAGAGATTTTTTCATCTAAACTATAAATAACACATCTTCTATCTTGTCCTGCTGTGATAAATATATCTTTTTTCATATCAACTTGAAAAACATTATCCAAATTTAAAGTATCAAATCTTTTTATTGGATTTAAATCTTTTGTGTTAAGTAGAGTTAAAATACCACTTTCATCGGCAACTACAATTTTTGATTTATCTTCATTTAATTTGAAGTTTGAGAATTTTGATTGAGATATTTGAACTTCATTTACAACTTTTTTATTTTTTATATCATAAAGATAAATTTGATTTGAAAGTAGGGCATAAATAATATGATTTTCATCTATAAATTTGGCATATGCTATAAATAATCTATCTTTATCTTCTATGATTTTATTTAATTTCCCATCTTTATAAATATCTATATTTCTTCCACCATTTTCACCTTGAGAAAGAATCAAAACACTGTTTTCTAAAACATCAATACTATAAATTCTAGCTTCAATGGTCTCTTTCATAAAATCTTTTATTTTTGGAACTTTTATTGAGTTGATTTTTTCTTTTGTATTTATATTTAAAATATCAACACTTGAAGCAGTTGTTGCTACATATAAATTTTCATTTTTTAAAACCAAATCAGTTACTCCACCACTTGCTATTAGTGAATAATTTGGAGTTAAATCTTTTGCAAAGATATTTAAAATCAATAAAAAAAAGATGGTTAAAAATTTAAATATTTTCATAAAACTCCTTTTTTAATTTATAACTTTTATAGCATTTACTGGACAAGATTTTATACAAAAACCACATGAAGTGCATTTGTCATTTATACTTGGTCTAAACATAGCCAAAAAATCAATAGCATCATCTAAACATGGGTCTTTACATGAAAAACACATGGTTTTATTCCACGATAAACAAGCTAAAATATCTATTTCTATTTTTGCATTTATATTTTTTTTATTCTCTAAATTTAAAACTTCATTTGGACAAACTTTTGTACATTCATCACAATAGGTGCAACCACTTGAGCTAAAATCAAGTTTAGGTGTAAAATCTTCTTGAATAAATATAATATTCTCTTCACACACTGTTGCACAAATACCCTCGCAATTTTTACAGTTTGTAAAGAAAATATCTTCATCTTTAAAATATGGAGGTCTTATTATTTTCTCTTGTTTTTCATCTTTTTTGAAAGATGAAAAAAGAGAACTAAAAAGTTCTCTTCGTTCCATTATTTTTTCTTTAAAGTATCTAAATCATCTGTTAGAACTTCACTCCAAGTTGATTTTGAACTACCATCTTTTCTTGTGTAATTAGCTTTAAATGTATTTTCAACAGCTAATCCACCTGTGCTTTGAGGAGCATGACAAGCAGTACAATTAAATCTTGCATGAGATATTGTTTCAATTGGTTTTATTGAAACTTCATTTTTCATATCATCAGTTGATTTTACGAAATTATCACCCTCAAGTTTATGTTTTGGTCTAAAATCAATATAGTGTGATTTAGGAATTGGAGTTGCTGCCATAGATTCAGCAACTGATACATCATGACAACCAACACACATATTATTATCTGGTGTAATCTCTAACATTCCTTCAACATCATGGGGAATCATAGGTGGAGCATTTTGGTAAGCTCTTTCTATTTTGTATCCACTCATTGGTTGTGAAGTACCATATTTTGTCTCATCAGGAGCAGCTTTATCTTCTGATAATAAATCTACTTTTCTAAGACCAATTGAATCATCATCTATAACATTTTTTGTATTTGCAGCAAATAATATTGTTGTTGCTACTGTTATTGCTAAAGCTAATTTACCTAACTTCATTTTCATTTTCCTTTTTTAAATTTTTTATTGAAAAATTAAGAGCATTATCATCACAAACTTCTACACATCTTCCACAGTTTGTGCACTCACCACTTAACACAGGCATAGAAGTTTTTGTAACCATGTGTAAAACTTGGCTTTCAGGACAAACTTCTTTACATTTCATACACGCTGTACAATTAGGTGCATTGTGATGAACTCTTATTAAACTAAATCTTCCAACAAGTGAATAAAATCCACCAAGAGGACAAATATGTCCGCACCAACCATTTTTTAAAACAAATAAGTCAAAAAGAAATATTACAAGCATTGTTGCCCAGCCAAATCCTAATCCAAAAATGATTCCTCTATGAACCATAGAAATAGGAGATACTAACTCAAATGCTGCAATACCCATAAAAAAAGAGATAACAAAACTAATAACAATTAGCCAATATCTTATATTTCTTGAAGCTGGTTGTTTTTTTTGAATTAAATTAAATCCAAATTTTCTTCTTAAATAATTTGCCAAATCTGTAATCATATTTACAGGGCAAACCCAAGAACAAAAAGCTCGACCACCAATAATCATATAAAATATAGTGATAAAAAAAGCTCCTAAAAGAATATCAAATGAGATAACTGCACCTGCAAAAAACATCTGTAAAACAGCATATGGATCACTTAATGGAATAGTTTTTAAAACCAATGATGAACTTAAATTTCCCATTAAAATATTTATTCCATAAACATTTGCTATTACATACAAAACCATAATAGATATTTGAGTGATTCTTCTTGCTATTAAAAATCTATATTTTTTTATCATTTTAATAAATCCTCCATATCTTTAGAGTTATTTAAAGAATCAACTGCACTATCTTTACTAATTTTTGTTTTTGTAGTATTGCTTGTGGCATTTTCTACTCTTTTTTCATCTTTTTTATTCCAACCTTGAACATAGTGATCACCCACTTTCCCCAAAGCTATATCTCTTGGAAGTACAAAAATTGCTGCTTTTTGTGTGACACAAGCTTTTTCACATAATCCACAACCTGTACATACGTCCGTATGCACAACAGGTTTTAAAAATGCGTGTTTTCCTGTTCTTTCATTTTTTGAATATTCAATACTGATTGCATTTCCTAAAAGAGGACAGGCTCTATAACAAGCATCACATTGAATACCCCAAAAAGCGATACAAGAACTATCATCAATAACAGCCACACCCATTTGAGCTTTTGAAATATCTAATTTTTTTTCTTCATTTTGTACAGATTTTATATTCAAAGCATCCGTTGGACAAACAGGAACACATGGAATATCAGTACACATATAACAAGGAATATCCCTTGGTATAAAAAATGGCGTTCCAAGGGGTTTGTTATCCCCTGGTTTTGCTAACTTTAAAGTATCAAAAGGACAGGCTTCAACACACATTCCACATTTGATACAAGTTGCTAAAAAATCATCTTCAGCCAAAGCTCCTGGTGGTCGCAGTATCAATGAAATAGCTTTTACTTCACTTACATAAGCACTCCAAGTTAAACCTCCAAGAATTGCTAAACCAGTGGCTCTTGCAATTGTTAGAAAAAATTTTCTTCTTTCACTTATTGGTAGGTTTTGTTCTGTTTTCATCTTTTCATCTTTATTTTGTCTTTAAATTTATGCTTGATAAATTTTTACCGCACATTTTTTAAAGTCAGTTTGACCTGATTGTGGGCAAGTTGCATCTAAACAAACTTTATTGATAAACACTTTTTCATCAAACCAAGGAACAAATACTAAACCTCGAGATGGTCTATTTCTTCCCCTTGTTTCAACTCTTGCTTTTACTTTTCCTCTTCTTGATTCAACCCAACATAAAGAACCTTGTTTTACACCATAAGTTTTTGCATCTTCTGGATGCATATAACAAAGTGCTTCAGGAACTGCTCTATAAAGTTCAGGAACTCTCATAGTCATTGTTCCACTATGCCAATGCTCTAAAACTCTTCCTGTACTTAACCAAACTGGATATTCAGCATCTGGAATTTCAGGTGGATCCATGTATGGTCTTGCAAAGATTTTTGCTTTATTTTTTAATGATTTTTTAGTTTGGTCTTTAATTCCAAGTAAATCACCTTGCGCTAACTCTTTTGCTAATGTTCCATAAAATGCGAAATCACTATCTGGACTCTCTTTTTTAGCATAAGGGTCATATTTTGTATTAAATCTCCATTGTGTCTCTTTTCCATCAACAACTGGCCATTTAAGTCCTCGCACTTTGTGATAAGTATCAAAGTCAGCTAAATCGTGTCCATGACCTCTACCAAAGTCAGCATATTCTTCAAATAGATATTTTTGAATAAAGAATCCGTAACCTTTCCATGGTTTCCCATCACTTCCAAGAACTTTTCTTGAATCTCCAAAACCTTCACTATTATCATAACCTGCTTGAACAGGGTCTTTTTGATCTAATTTATAAGATTTTGCTTTTTTATTTGCAAATAAGATTTCATACATAGTTGTATTTTCATCATATCCCATAGCTTTAGCTGCTGCAATTACATCTGGAAGTTTTATTTCACCTTTTGTACTTGCAAGCGTTTGTTCACCCCATAAATCTTTTACTGTAAATCTTTTTGAAAGTTCAACCCATTGCCATGTATCAGACATTGAATCTCCAACCGGAACTACTTGTTGTCTCCAAAGTTGAGTTCTTCTCTCAGCATTTCCATATCCACCCCATTTTTCATAAATCATAGCAGATGGTAAAATTAAGTCAGATACTTTTGCAGAAATTCCAGGATAACCATCGCTAGTTACGATAAAGTTGTCCATTTCTCTTGCTGCTTTTATCCAATGTGTTGCACTTGCTGTATCTTGATATGGATTACAAACATTTACCCAAGCAAATTTGATATTTCCATCTTCGATGTCTCTATGGATTTTCATAATATGTTGGTGACCTTTTGGATTTAAAGTACCAGCTGGAATATTCCAAGCTTTTTCAGCTATATCTCTATGTTTTGGATTATCAACCATCATATCAGCAGGAAGTCTATGTGTAAATGTTCCAACTTCTCTTGCAGTTCCACAAGCACTTGGTTGTCCCGTTAGTGAAAACGCTCCCGAACCTGGTTTTGCTTGTTTATTTAATAAAAAGTGAACATTATATGAAAGTGTATTTACCCAAGTTCCTCTTGTGTGTTGATTCATTCCCATTGTCCAGAAAGATACAACTTTTCTATTTTTTTCAATATATAAATCAGCTAAAGTTTGAAGTTTTTTCTTAAACTCTTCAATATCTTCATCAGGATTTCCTTTTGAAATTTTTGCAACATAATCAAGAGTATATGGCTCTAAAGATTTTTTGTATTCTTCAAAAGAGATTTCCCAATGAGCTAAACCTGTATTTTTGTTTACTAATTTATCACCAGCTTTATATCCATAAGGAGCAAGTGCTGGTGCTTCTGTTTCAGATACTATTTTTTCCATCTCTTTAGAAATTGTTTGCATCTCTAAATCTGTATATTTTCCATCTTTGATAGATTTTTCATCACTTCTTCTCATACCATAACCAATATTTACAGGACTTGCTGCAAATACAATATGTTCTTTTACGAAGTCCCAATCAATAGATTCTGGGTGATTATATACAATTTCTCTTGCAATATAATTCCATAAAGCTAAGTCTGTATTTGGAGTAAAAATGATTTCAATATCGGCTAAATCAGAAGTTCTATGTCTATAAGTAGAAATATTTATAACTTTTACTTTTTCAGGATCACTTAGTTTTCTATCTGTAACCCTTGACCATAAAATAGGGTGCATTTCTGCCATATTTGAACCCCAAGCTACAACTGTATCAGTTAATTCAATATCATCATAACAACCTGATGGTTCATCTATTCCAAAAGTTTGATAAAAACCAGTTACCGCTGATGCCATACAATGTCTTGCATTTGGATCAATTGCATTTGATCTAAATCCAGCTTTCATCATTTTTTGAGCTGCATAACCTTCCATAATTGTATATTGACCTGAAGCAAAAATTCCAATTCCCTCTGGACCTTTTTCTTTCAGAGCAATTCTTATATGTTTTTCCATCTCATCAAAAGCTCTTTGCCAAGAAACAGGTGAGAAATCAGCTTTTTTATCAAATTCACCTTTCGCATTTACTCTTAATAATGGTTGTTTTAATCTATCTGCACCATACATAATTTTTGCATTAAAATAACCCTTAATACAGTTAAGACCTCTGTTTACAGGTGCTGCTGGGTCACCTTTTACTGCAACGATTTTCCCCTCTTTAGTAGCAAGCATAATCCCGCAACCAGTTCCACAGAAACGACAAGCTGCCTTGTCCCATCTCCAACCACCCTCAGCAACATTTGCTTGTGCTTGTAAATCAGCTGGTACTGTCATACCAATTGCTGCTGCTGCACTTGCTGCTGCCGAGCTTTTTAGGAAGTCTCTTCTTGAAAGCGACATGATTTCTCCTTTATGAAATAAATTCTTTAACTATGAATTGTAACTATAAAAAAGAGATTAAGAATTGACTCATGTCAAGTAAATTAAGTTTTAATTAAGATAGAAATTGTCTTATTTTTAATTAGAAATGGAATTATAAATAATTTGTGTTATAATTTATTTAAATACAAAAAGGTCTTTTTTTGGAATCTTCTAAAATCAAATTATTTTCAACAATGTTTTTAATATCTTTATCTTATATAGTTTTAGGAAAATTAAGTATTTCATATATTACTATGCCAGAGGGAATAGCAATAGTTTGGCTACCCAACGCAGTTATCTTATCTACTTTTTTATTACGAGCGAAAAGTGAGTGGATTTGGTATATTTTTACTTTTTTAATATCAGAAGTTATCGCAGATTTAGGAAGTTTTACTTTTGTTCAATCTTTACAATTTGGGCTGATTAATATATTTGAGGGATTAGTAGCTGCTTTATTAATTCAAAAATTTAACAAAAACACAATAAATTTTAAAAATATTAAATATTTAACATCTTTTATAATTATTGCATTAACAATAGTTCCATCAATAAGTGCAATCTTTGGAGCTTTAGTTTATGTTACACAAATAGAATCTCAAACTAATTTTTTAGAATTTTGGAGAGTATGGTTTTTTGGAGATGCTTTAGGTTTACTTTTATTGGTACCTTTAATAACTTTAATTTCTCAAAATAAATCATTTTCATTTGAAAGAATAATAAAACTTGAAAATATCTCTATGATACTTTTTACTATTATTTTGGCTTTTATTATTTTTTCAAGTGAGTTAAAACTGTCGGTTTTACCATCAACTCCTATGATTTTTTTATTGATTTTTTTATGGCTTACATATCGTTTGGGAATAGTATTTTCTATGAATTTAGCAATGGTAGTTATTTGTATAATTGTTTATTTTACGATACATCATCAAGGACCTTTTTCTATCTTTAACGCAACTTTAAATACTTTATATTTACAAGAATTTATTGCAACTTTAGTGGTATTAATACTATTTTTTGGGGTGTTATTGAAAGAAATAAAAGAAAAAAATATTTTACTTCTTAAAAGCAATTTTAAATTAAAAAAATTATCAAAAGAGTTAGAAAATAGGGTAAATGAAAAAACGAAATCATTAGAAGATGCAAATGAACAATTAAAATTATTAGCAACAACAGATTTTTTAACTGAAATTTATAATAGAAGATATTTTGAAAATAGTATTAAAAATGAGATAGAAAAAGCTCAAAGATATGGTTCAAATTTATCTTTTATTATGTTAGATATTGATTTTTTCAAAAAAATCAATGATACTTACGGTCATAAAGCAGGGGATATGGTGCTTATTTCTTTATCAAAATTAATCAAAAATAATATAAGAAAGATAGACATTTTTTCAAGAATTGGAGGAGAAGAGTTTGCAATAGTTCTTCCAAATACAGATTTAGAAAAAACAAAAGAGTTAGCAATTAAACTTAAAGATTTAGTTGAAAATCATACATTAATTTTAGATAATCAAGAAATAAAAATTACTATAAGTATGGGATTAGCGACTTTAAATGAACAAAATCAAAACTATAATGAGATTTTTAAAACAGCAGATACAAACTTATATGAAGCAAAACATAATGGAAGAAATATAATAGTTAGCTAAACAATTTTTTTTACATAATAGTTACATAACTTTCTACTATAATTTTTCTATACCAAAAAAATTAAGGAGAGATGGATATGAAAAAATTAGTTTTAGGAACAATTACAGCAGCAATGATTGCAACTTGCGGTTTAGCAGCTGATTATACAATGAAAGTAAGTCATGTTGTAAGTGCTAGTACTCCAAAGGGTAAAGCAGCTGATTTCTTCGAAAAAAGAGTTGAAGAATTAACTGGTGGAAAAATTGATGTTCAAGTATTCCCAAATTCACAATTATATGGTGATGGTGAAGAAGTAAAAGCATTAGTTATGAATAATGTTCAAGTAATTATGCCAAGTTTATCGAAGTTTACAAGTGTTGCTCCACAAATGCAACTTTTTGATTTACCTTTTGTTTTTAGAGATAAAGCTCACCTTTATAATGTAATGGATGGAGAAGTTGGAGCAATTTTAAAATCAAAAGTTGATGAAAAAAAACAGATGATTGCACTTGATTATTGGGATGCTGGATTTAAACATTTTTCTTCAAGTACAAAAGCTTTAGTAAAACCTGAAGATGCTAAAGGTTTAAAATTTAGAATTCAAAGTTCAAAAGTTTTAGAAGCACAATTTAAATCTGTTGGTGGAAATCCACAAGTTTTACCATTTTCAGAAGTATATTCAGCACTTCAACAAGGAGTTGTTGATGGAACTGAAAATCCATTATCAAATTTCTATACAAAAAAATTCCACGAAGTTCAATCTAGTCTTACTTTAAGTAGTCATGGATATTTAGGATATTTAGTTGTTATGAATGAGCAGTTCTGGAATAAATTACCAAAAGATTTACAAGCTAATGTGACTCAAGCTATGAAAGAAGCAACAAAACTTGAAAGAGAAGAGTCTATGAAAGAAGATGCTTTAATGATGGAATCTTTAACAAAATATGCAAAAGAGACTAATAAACTTCAAATTATTGAATTAAATGATGCACAAAAACAAGAGTGGAAAAAAGCTATGTCAGTTGTGTATCCTCAATTTTATGATGTAATTGGTGAAGATTTAATCAAAAAAGCAATTGATACAAAATAATAAAGTTGGAATATGAAAAAATTTTTTGAGATTATCGACGTTATTGTCGGTACGATTAATCAAACAATGGCAGTCCTTGGACTGTCATTGGGGGTTTTATTAGCATTTATAAATGTAGTATTAAGATATGGCTTTGACATGAGTCTTACTTGGGCTGGAGAACTTACAAACTATTTCTTTATTTGGTCTGCTTTATTTGGAGCGGCTTATGGATTTAGACAAGGTGCACATATTTCTGTAACTTTACTTATTGCACAATTTCCACCTGCTATTATGAAATATTTTTTAATTCTTGCTAATTTAATCTCTGTGGCTTATCTTGGTTTATTATCGTATTTTGGATATGAACTAGTTGTTATGTTAGTAGATTTTGGAGAGATGAGTGTAGATTTAAATATTCCTATGTGGATACCACATCTTGTTCTTCCTATTGCTTTTGCATTAGCAGCATATAGAGTTGCTGAAAAATTAGTTGAACTTTTAAAAACTAGCGCCCATGAAATTGAACTATTTAATGAGCATGAAGTTATCATAAATGAAATAAAAGGAGAAAAATAATATGGTTATTGCTACTTTATTTATTTTACTTTTTGCTTTAATGCTTTTTGGTGTACCTGTTGCTGTTGCTTTAGGAGCAACAACACTTTTAACATCATTTTTCTTTACAGATATGGATTTAATGGGAATTCCATCTAAAATTTTCGATGGTTTAAATAAGTATACACTTATGGCTATTCCTATGTTCATTTTGGCTGGTGCTTTATTGTCAAGAGGTTCTTCAGCTGCTAGAATTATTGAATTTGCAAAAACTTTAGTTGGACATCTTCCTGGTGGACTTCCAATAGCTGCTATTTTAGCATCTATTATTTTTGCTGCTGTTAGTGGTAGTTCTCCAGCGACAGTTGCAGCTATTGGTTCTGTTATGTATGGAGCTATTAAACAAGCAGGATATAATGAACAATTTGCCATTGGAACAATTGCAACTTCTGGAACTTTAGGTATTTTGATTCCTCCATCAATTGTATTTATTGTATTTGGAGTTACAGCTGATGAATCTATTGGAAAACTATTTATGGCAGGGGTAATTCCAGGTCTTATGATAGGTGCGATGATGATGATTGCAACTTACTTTTTGGCTAAAAGAAGTGGTTTCAAAGGTGAAAAAAGAGCAAGTTTTAAAGAACAATTTATTGCATTTAAGAATGCTTTTTGGGCTTTAATGATTATTGTGATAGTTATTGGTGGAATTTATGGAGGTATCTTTACTCCAACTGAAGCTGGTGCATTTAGTGTTATGTACGCTTTTTTCATCTCTGTTTTTGTTTATAAAGATACAAAATTTAAAGATTTATATAAAATCATTTTAGATTCAGCACAAACAAGTTCAATGATATTTTTTATCATTGCAAATGCTATGTTGTTTGCTCATTTCTTAACAGATGAACAAATTCCACAACATATAACTCAAATGATTTTAGAAGCGAATGTTGGTCCATTGATGTTCTTATTAATTGTAAATATCTTACTTTTATTTATGGGACAATTTATGGAGCCTAGTTCTGTTGTTATGATTACAGTTCCTTTATTACTTCCAATTGGAGTAGCACTTGGAATTGACCCTATTCATTTAGGTGTTATTATGGTTGTAAATATGGAAATAGGAATGATAACCCCACCTGTTGGGCTTAATCTTTTTGTTGCAAGTGGTATTACGGGACTTAGTTTAAAAGAAGTTATCGTGGCATCATTACCAATGACTGGTATATTATTAATTGGGCTAATGCTCGTAACCTATATTCCTGTTATCTCTTTATGGCTTCCAAATTTAATGTTTGGATAAAAAATTAGTAAGAGTTTATCTCTTACTAGTTTTCTAAATTTAGACCTATTTATCTTCTCTTTTATCTTCTTTTTTCATATAATTTTTGTTGTAAATGAATGCTTATTTATGTTACTTCAATAATAAAAAATGTATACTTACACAATTTTTTAATAGGATTTAATAATGGATTTAACAGTAATTATTGGTATGTTAGGAGCATTAGCATCTATTTCAATAGGTGACTTAATGGAGGGTGGAAATCCTGCCCATGTTATTCATATTACCTCTTTAATTATTGTTATTCCAACTGCTATGTTTGCTGCTGCTACTGGAACAGAGTCTCATGCTATTAAAGCTGCATTTACAGAGCTAAAAATGGTTTTTAAAAAATCTCCCGTAAATTTTGAAGCAAGAATTGAAGAACTTATAGATTATGCAATAAAAGCTAAAAAGTTTGGAGTTTTAGCTTTAGAAAAAGATATTCAAGAAATCGACGATGAATTTTTAAAAGAAGCATTAAGTATGGTTGTAGATGTGACAAAAGAGGAACAAATTGAAGAATCTTTAGAAGCAATCATTGAAGAAACAGAACATTATTACCATAGTGCATCTCATTATTGGTTACTTGCAGGTGAAACTTGTCCCGTTATGGGATTAATTGGTGCGGTACTTGGATTAATTCTAGCTTTACAAAAACTAGATAATCCAGCAGAAATGGCAGCTGGTATTGCTGGAGCATTTACAGCAACCGTAACAGGAATCGCTGGGGCTTATATGTTCTTAGGACCATGGGGAAATAAGATGAAAGCAAAAGCTCATCTTTTAATAAAAGATAAACAATTAATTTTAGCTGGAGTAAAAGCTATGGCAAGGGGTGATGTACCTGGAGAATTAAAGTTAAAACTAACTAAAATGGTTACACCAATGCCTACAAAAGGTTAATTGATGGCTAAAAAATGTCCAAAATGTGAATGTCCAGCCGGTGAGAAGTGGGCTGTTCCTTTCGCCGATTTTCTTAGTTTATTACTTGCCTTGTTTATTGCACTTTATGCCTTAGCTTCTGTAAATATTGAAAAACAAAAAGCATTAAAAGAAGAGTTTTTAAAAATCTATGGATTTGAAAGTGCTGCTGATACATTAAAAGAACAAGAAAATACTGAAAAATCTATGACTGATAAAGAAAATGAAGATTTGGAAGAAGGTAAAAAACAAGCACTTGATGAGGCTATGTCTCAATTAAATGAATTGGAAAATAAACGAGAAAAAGGTGGAAGTCTTCAGGAAAAAATAAATGGAACTTTTATGTCTTTACCTGCACAACTTTTATTTGAATCGGGAAAAGCAGAAATATCAAGTAAATTTGCCCCAGCTTTTTTAAGTAGAATTGCTGATCTTATTTCAGCAATGCCTGATGATACAGAAATAAATGTTAAAGGTTTTTCAGAAGATTCTGAAGTTAAAAATTCTAAATATCAAGATGCTTTAGAGCTTTCTACTGCGAGAGCAAACAATGTAATAAGAGAATTAATAAAATACAAAGTTCCACAAGATAGATTGTATTCTAGTGGATTTGGTTCTAGTAAATCTTATCAAATGAATGAAAAAAGAGTGGTTGAATTTGAATTAAAAACTATGCAACCCATTAAAAAAGATGATTTAGATGTTGAAACTATACTTAATAGAGTAGATTGATAATGAAAAAAAAGAAGTTAAATCTTTTAAGACCTATTTCAAATTGTTGCTTAAAAAAATTTCTTGATTTAGATAGCATCGCGAAATATGGTTCGCTTTTTATTATTTCATTTATGATTTTACTTCAAATATTTAATATAACAATTGGATATAACACTAGAATGTCCTTATTTTCTATGTTTATTAATATATTCTTTTTAATTGCAGTTATAAATAAACTAGAAATGATAAAAGTAAGTTTTTTTGAAGAACGACAAGACAAGATATTAAAATTTATAATTTTTGTTTTTATATTAAATTTTTTCGCTTATTTAGTCTCAACTGTACAATTACATAATTATGTATTTGCACCAATGAGTTTTTTAGGTGCCTATTTTGTTTTTATTTTATTAAAAACAAAATAGCTAGTTTCTTAACCACCCAGTTTTTTCCCTACCTCTTTTAAGGCTTTAATTCTCTCTTCTCTTTGCTCTAAAGAGTCATTAATTTTATTTATTTGTTCATTTGAGGGTTCACTTGAATCTTTTTTTATAGTTTTAGGAGTCTCTTCTTTTGTAAAATTATCAAAACTAAAATTTGTAACATTGGCAAAAAATAAACCCAAAATAACCAATATTAGAAGAACTAACACTATCATTAATTCTATTAAAATTTTAAAGTATTTATTCATTTTATGATTCCTTAACTATATGAGTTAGTTTTTTATTTATATTGTTTTTTGGTATAAAAATAGCAAATTGTGCACCATCTTTTATGTTTTTTACTCTTAATCTACCCTTCATATTTTTCTCAATAATTATTTTTGACATATAAAGCCCAATTCCTGTTCCATGGCTATCTTCTTTTGTTGTAAAATAAGGTTCAAATATTTTACCTTTTGGTTCAACTAAAATTCCACCACCATTGTCTTCAATGTATAAAACAACATAATTTTCATCTTCATGGGCATGAATTTTTATTTGTGGATTTTGTATATTTTTTTCAATCAAAATATCTTTTGCATTACTAAAAATATTTAATAATACTTGTTTATATTCATTCAAATAAGTTGTAATTTTGATTTTTTCATCAATTTGAATCTCTATTTTTATATTATAGTTAGCCAAAGTACTTGAAATAATATTTATTACTATTTGAACTGCTTGTAATAAATAAAACTCTTCTTTCTCTTTTTTAGGCATAAAAAAGTTTCTAAAATCATCAATTGTATGAGACATATATTCTAGTACTTTATCAGCTTCTTTTGATTTTTTATCCATAGTTTCTTTATCTAAAGCATCAATATTATATTTAAATTTTATAAACATTAGAATAGAAGATAGTTCTGATAAAGGTTGTCTCCATTGATGGGCAATATTACTTATCATTTCTCCAAGTGCTATGAATTTTGATTTTTGTACTAAAAGTTGCTCTTTTTCTCTATTCTTTTCAATCTCTTCTTTTACTTTTTTCTCCAAAGATTGATTTAAATCTTCCAACTCTTTTGCATTTGTTCTTACTTTATCTTCATAACTTTTCATGATATCATCAATTTTTTGTGAAATAGCAATTGAAATTAAAATAGCAATAGATAAAAACATTAAAAATAAAACTACATTTTGAACAACTTGTTTTTTTACTCTTTTTTTAAGGCTCTCTCTTTTTTCTTGAATCTCTTTTTCTATATCATCTGTATAGATTCCAACAGCAATAACCCAATTAAATCTTTCATAATATTTGAAATAAGAGAGTTTATAATTTGCATCTTTTGAATTTGGTTTATTGTAGGCATATTCAGTAAAAGACTCACCTTTTTGTCTAATATCATTTAAGAAAATTTCTCTAAACTTTTTTCCATCAGTATCTTTATAGTTTGTAGATATTAGTTGTCCCACTAAATCTGGTCGATTTGGATTTACAACTAATCTTGCAAAATCATCTCCACCATTCATATTTAAAATTTCATATGCAAAAAAATAGTTACTCTTATTCTCTTCAAAAGTTATATTATTTAATAATCTAACAGCATCCATTTTTAATTCAGCATCATTTAAATCTGATTTAACAATATTGTAATTTAATATATCAATAACCGTATTTACATCTTTTTTAAGGGTTTTCTTTTTATTTAAATAATACTCTTGAACAAATTTATCCATTTCTACTTCAAAATCATCATAGGTGTTATAAACATAAAAATATGAGATTGCAAATATCATTGATGACATGATTATTATAAAAGTAAAAATTATAACTTTAGATAATTTTTTTTCCATTGTAAAATTCAAAATAAACCCTTAATTAGCATTAATTCGCTATGATAACATATGTTTTCTAATAAGGCTTTTTAAAAATATGAAAAATAATTTTATGAATAAACTTAATGCTTTTAGTGTACTTTATGCAGAAGATGAAGATGGTATTAGAAATAATATAGAAGAGATTTTAAAGCATCTTTTTAAAGAAGTGATAACTGCAAAAAATGCAAGTGATGCTTACAAAAAATATATCCAAAACAAACCAGATTTAATAATAACAGATATAAAAATGGGAAATGAAACTGGTCTTGATTTAATAAAAAAAGTTAGAGAAAATGATTCTAAAACAAGAGTTATTGTAACTTCAGCACATACTGATTTGGATTATTTATTAGAAGCTACTCAACTACATCTTGTTAAATATATTGTAAAACCAATTACAAATGATAATTTAATAGAAGCACTAGAATCTTTTGTAAAATCTTATGATGATAATAAAATATATAATTTAAATGAAAATTGGATTTTTAACTCAAGTAAATCTATTGTTTCAAATGGAAATGAAGAGTTTATTTTGACAAAAAAAGAGTCAATTTTTCTAAAATTACTTATTACAAAAAATAGGGTGATAAGTTATGAAGAGCTTGAAAATGCAATATGTGATGATGATTCAATTATGACATCAAATGCGATGAGGCTTTTTATTAAAAATTTAAGAAAAAAACTTCCTGATAATTTTTTGAAAAATATGCAAGGAATAGGTTATTACTACAATACCAAAACATCTGAAAACTAAGAACACTTAACTTTAGAAGTGTTCTTAAAAAATATATTTATATTAATCTGTTTTTTGTAATGATAACACCATCATTATCCGCATAAACAAAATCACCATTATTAAAAGTTACACCCTCAAAATTTAATTCAATATCTCTTTGTGAATCTGTAACTTCGAAATTTCTAAGGGGACAAGTTCCAATTGCTAATAATCCAACATCTATATTTTTAGTTTCATCAATGTCTCTTACATAACCATTTAAAATAATTGCTTTCCAATTATTCTTTTTCGCAAAAGTCATTAGTTTATCACCAACAACTCCATAAAATTGTTGAGCATTATCAACTACAACAATTTTCCCTTTTCCATCTTCATCCCTTAACATCTCTAATAATCGCCAATTACTTTTATCAAGTTTAACAGTTACTATCTCTCCACTAAACTCTTTTAATCCACCATAATTTTTAAATTTTGCTGATAAAACTGCTATTTTTTTATCTTTATTTTCATCGCATAAATCTGCTGTATGTATACTCATTTTTATTTCCTTTTTCCTAAATAGTCATATTGTTATATTAATAAAAAGAAATGTATAAAAAGTGTATATATTAAAAAAAAATTAAATAAAAATATTAATTTTTTAAAATAAGCAAAAAAGTAACAATCAATCAAACCATCTAATTTGTTCTCTTAAATTCACAACTTCACCTATTACAATCATAGCTGGAGTTGGTAAACCTTTTGATTTTTCCACTATATTTTCTAAAGTTCCAACTACTACTTCTTGCTCTTTTGTTGTTCCTTTCGAAATAACTGCGCAAGGATAATCTTTTCTTTTTCCCAAAGTTATTAATTTTGAAGAAATTAGTTCAATATTATGATAACCCATTAAAAAAACAATAGTTTCATCATTCAAAAATGTTTCCCATTCTATTTGAGAGATTTTCTTTTTAGGATTTTCATGTCCAGTTACTACTCTAAAAGAAGTAGTTATTCCTCTGTGAGTCACTGGAATCCCTGCATATGCTGGAACTGCAATTGCTGAGCTTATTCCTGGGATTATTTCAAATTTAATATCTCTTTCTTGTAAATAAAGAGCTTCTTCACCACCACGACCAAAAACAAAAGGATCTCCACCTTTTAGTCTTACTACATTTTCATATTTTAAAGATGCTTGATAAATTAGTTCATTTATTTCATCTTGGGGTAAAGTGTGTTTTTTATCTTCTTTTCCCACATAAATTAAATCACAATCTTTTTTTACCATTTCTAAAATTTCTGGATTTACTAATCTATCATAAATTAATACATCTGCATTTTGAATAACTCGAACTGCTTTTAATGTTAGAAGTTCAACATCTCCAGGTCCCGCGCCTGTTAAATATACTTTTGGCATATTATTATTTTACCTTATAAGAATAATTTTTCTCAATTATAGTAAAAAAAAAATATAAATTACTTAGAGACTTGTATAATATATATAATTTTATTTAATCTATTGTATATTATGTCTCCAGTAAATTAAAAATTAATAGATATAAAATAAGGTTTATAATGAGTTTTAAAAAATATATAAAAGCAGTCGGAACGGGTGTAAAAGGTAATAGAGATTTAACTAAAGAAGAAACAGCAGACGCAATAGAGCGAATATTATTAAATAAAGTTACACCTGCACAAATAGGGGCTTTTTTGATTGGTTGGAGAACAAAACTTGAATCAAATGAAGAGTTAAGTGGTTGTGTTGAAGCTTTACGAAAGTTTATGAAATTTAAAAAAGTAGAAGATTCAATTGAACTTGGATATTCATTTGATGGAAGATGTGATAATCCATTTTTATTTCCTTTATTTGGAAAAATATTAGAAGATTTTTATGCTAAAAATAGTGACATTAGAAGATTAAATTTAGTTATTTCAGGGGATTTTTTACAACCCGCAAAAGTTGGAATTACAACAAAAGATATTTTTGCAAATATTGACGCGAATCAATACTTACATTTTTTTGATAGAGTAGAATACCTAAGTGAGTTAAGTAATTTAACAACATTAAGACATGAGTTGGGTTTAAGAACAGCTTTTAATACAGTTGAAAAACTTTTAAATCCAGCTTTATGTGAATATGGTGTTACTACGGCATTTCATAAACCTTATGTACAAAAATATCTTGATATTTTTGCTCCATATTTTAAAGAAGTAGTTGTCGTAAAAGCTAGTGAGGGAAGTCCTGAAGTGTTTAAGGATGGAAAATATTGGAAAATGATAGATAAAAACATAGTTGAAGAGAGTTTTTCTTTAAAAGATTATGGGATTTTTTATGATAGAGAGTTTGAAAATATCTCTTTGGAAGAGTCTTTAAATATTGTAAATAATCCAGATGATGAGATTTTAAAACTTGCAAAATTTAATGTGGCTTTATATCTATTATTTTCAAAAAGAGTTTCAACTTTAGATGAGGCATGGCAAAGATTAAATTAAGTTTTTGACAAAAGGTAAAAAATGTTAATAGATGGATTTGGAAGAAAAGTTGATTATCTAAGAGTTTCTGTAACTGAAAGATGCAACTTTAGATGTCAATATTGTATGCCTGAAAAACCTTT
>JAQUIV010000094.1 GCA_028681275.1 Aliarcobacter sp. | reverse complement strand
TTACCTTGGAAAATTTTAGAACTGTAATCTAGTTCTACAATCTATAAAGAGATTTAAAATGCAAAAGTATATTTGTACGATTTGTGATTATATTTATGACCCAGCATTGGGTGATCCAGATTCTGGAATTGTTGCAGGAACTGCATTTGAAGATTTACCGCAAGATTGGGAATGTCCAACTTGTGGTGTAAAAAAAGAGGATTTTGAGCCACTTGAAGACTAATAATTTAATAGTAGATAGTTTTGATAAACTACCAAGCCCAAGTTATGTATGTGAAGAAAAACTTTTAGAAAACAATTTAAAACTTCTAAAAAGAATTCAAGATGAAGCTGATGTGAATATTCTTTTAGCATTAAAAGGTTTTGCATTATGGTCAACTTTTGATTTATGTAAAAAATATTTAAAAGGTTGTTGTGCTTCTGGACTTCATGAAGCAATTTTAGCAAAAGAGGAATTTGGTGGAGAAGTTCACACTTATTCTGCTGCTTTTAAAGATGATGAAATTGATGAAATTATTTCATTATCAAACCATTTAGTTTTTAACTCTTTTAATCAACTAAAAAGATATAAAGATAGAGCTTTTGGAAAAGTATCTTTAGGAATTAGATTAAATCCTGAATACTCTAGTGTTGAAGTTGATTTATATAATCCTTGTGCACCATTTTCAAGACTTGGAACTACAAAATCAAATTTTGATGAGTCTTTATTAGAGTATTTAGATGGTTTTCATTTCCATGCACTTTGTGAACAAAATGTTGATGCTTTAGAGGGTGCCTTAGCTGCATTTGAAAAAAACTTTTCTCAATATTTTGACAAGCTAAAATGGGTAAATTTTGGTGGTGGACATCATATTACAAGAGCTGATTATGATGTGGAAGGGCTGATTAAACTTCTAAAAGATTTTAAATCAAGATACCCACACTTAAAAGTTTATCTTGAACCTGGTGAAGCTGTTGGTTGGCAAACAGGTTATTTAGTAGGAACTGTACTTGACATTATAAATAATGGTATGGATTTAGTTATTTTAGATACAAGTGCTGAAGCTCATATGCCAGATACTCTTGCAATGCCTTATAGAGCAATGGTTAGAAATTCAGGTCTTGCACTTGAGAAAAAACATACTTATAGACTTGGTGGAAATACTTGTTTAGCTGGTGATATTATTGGAGATTACTCTTTTGATGAGCCTTTAAAAGTTGGAGATAAAATCATTTTTGAAGATATGATTCATTATACAATGGTAAAAACAACTACATTTAATGGAATAAAGTTACCATCAATTGTGATAAAACATGATGAAAATAGTTATCAAATAGTAAAAAATTTTGGTTATAATGATTACAAAATGAGACTTTCATAGGAGATTAGATGACGGGGCACGAAAGAAATATTATTGATCACGAATTTTCAGACATGGAAGTAATTGATAGTAAAAAATCGATAAAACATAATTATAAAGATAAAAGTAGAAAAAGAGAAAAGCTAGAAAAAAAAGAAGAAGATGGGACTAAAAAAGTTCAAATCTGGGTTAGAGAAGAGACTTTAGAGTACGAAAAACAACTAACAAGACTTCAAATAGAACTTTTAAAACTTCAAAATCATGTAAAAGAAAAAGGTTTAAAAATCTTGATGATTTTTGAAGGTAGAGATGCTGCTGGAAAAGGTGGTACTATTAAAAGAATTACAGAACATCTAAATCCTAGGGGAGCAAGAGTAGTTGCTTTAGAAAAACCAAGTGATATTGAAAGAACTCAATGGTATTTTCAAAGATATACTCAATATCTTCCAAGTGCGGGTGAAATAGTTTTATTTGATAGATCTTGGTATAACAGAGCAGGTGTTGAGCCTGTTATGGGATTTTGTACAACAGAAGAACACCATGAATTTTTAAGAGAAGTTCCTGAATTTGAGAAAATGTTAGTTAAGTCTGGAATTATTTTATTTAAATTTTATTTTTCAGTTTCAAAAAAAGAACAAGCCAAAAGATTCAAAAAAAGAGAAATCGACCCTTTAAAACAATATAAACTTTCTCCAGTTGATAAAGAGTCTCAAAATTTATGGGATAAATATACAATTGCTAAATTTTCTATGTTAATGGCTTCTAATACAGACAATGCCCCTTGGACAGTAATTAGAAGTGATGATAAAAAAAGAGCTAGGTTGAATTGTATAAAACACATTTTATCAAATCTTGAATATGAGAAAAAAATAGATAATAAAGATTTTTTCAAAATAGATAAAAAGATATTAATAAGTGGTACACAAGAGATTGAAAATATGGAACATGATCATAAATTAGCGAGGGTAGATTAAAATGAATTTAGGTGATTTTGAAAAAACAAATATTAGCGGACTATACATTTCAAAAGAGAGTCATCCTGAATTTGGTAATAAATACATTGCAAGATTTCAACATGATAGAAAAAGATATGTAAAAGTTTTAGGATTTACAATAAAAGATAATTTGACAAAAAAAGAAGCAGTAGATTTATTTAAAGCTTTTAAAGACTCAATTTTATCAAAACCTGAAATAAAAATTGAGAAAAAAATTAAAGTACAGGAAAAGAAATTGCCAGTTAAAGATGATGAGACATTAAAAAAATTGCAAGAAGAGAATGATCTTTTGAAATCAATTTTAGGTAATTATGAAAAATTAAATCCTCAAGTTTTAGCAGAGGGGATTCAAAAAATTTATGATTTAGATGCTTTGAAAAAATATCAAATTGAGTTAATAAAACTTCAAAATTGGCTTGAAAAAGAGAATAAAAGAATGATTATTCTTTTTGAAGGAAGAGATGCTTCTGGAAAAGGTGGAGCAATTAGAAGAATTACTAGATATATGAATAACAAACATTACCGAGTAGTTGCTCTTGGAAAACCAACAGAAACTCAAAGAAATCAATGGTTTTTACAAAGATATATTGAGCGTTTCCCAACAGGTGGAGAGATAGTTTTATTTGATAGAAGCTGGTATAACAGAGCTATGGTTGAGCCAATTTTTGGATTTTGTACACCTGAAGAACATGAAATTTTTATGGAAGATATTGTAAATTTTGAACAAGATTTAGTAAGACAAGGAATGATTTTAATTAAACTTTATTTTTCTGTTTCAAAAGAAGAACAAAAAAGAAGATTTGATAGAAGAATTGAAGATCCATTAAGACAATGGAAATTCTCTGAAGTTGATATGCAAGCTCAAGATTTATGGGATGAATTTTCTGAAAAAAAATATGAAATGTTAAGAAGAACAACTTCAAGAAGCGCTCCTTGGCATATTGTAAGAAGTGATGATAAACATAAAGCAAGACTTGAAGCTATGAAAATAATTTTAAATTCTGTTGATTACGATGGAAGAAATTATTCATTAGATTTTGATGCAAATGAAGAGATAAACATCTCTGTTCAAAAAGAACTTTTACAAATGAGAAAATCAAAAGATTATTAATCTTTTGATTTCTTTCCTCAAAAAAACTCCCTTTAACTATACAAATTTTCACACAACCCTCTTTAAAAACGGTGTTTTATTAAAGGCTTAGTAATTTTTAGATAAAATCAGCGTTAAAATTATAACAATCGGAGTAAATTTAATGGAATTTAACGCAAATAGAGTTGATGGAGCAAATGCGGTTATAACTGCAACTATTGCAAAAGAAGTAGTAGAATCAAATTTAGACAAAGTAGCAAAACAAGCTGCTAAAACAATGAATGTTCAAGGTTTTAGAAAAGGTAAAGTTCCTGTTGCTGTTGTAAAACAAAGATTTGCTGATAAATTAAGAGAAGATGCAGAAGCAGAAGCATTAAGAAAAATTTTAGATGCAGCTTTAAAAGAGTTAAATATTGCAAGTGCTGATTTAATTGGTGAACCAACTATTTCAAAATTTGATAAAAAAGAAGATGGTTCTATTGATGTAGAAATTTCAGTTGCTTGTAAACCAGTTATTGATTTAGGTGATTATAAATCTTTAGTTCCAACTGTTGAAAATAAAGAAGTAGATGTAAAAGAGATTGATGCAAGATTAGAAGAAATTGCAAAATCTTCAGCTCCTTTAGAAAAAATTGCTAGAAAAAGAGCAGTAAAAGAGGGAGATCATGCTGTTATTGATTTCGAAGGTTTTGTTGATGGTGTTGCATTTGAAGGTGGAAAAGCTGAAAAATATCCATTACATGTAGGTTCTGGTTCATTTATCCCAGGATTTGAAGATCAAGTAATTGGTATGAAATATGAAGAGCAAAAAGATGTTGTTGTAACTTTCCCTACATCTTACCAAGCTAAAAACTTAGCTGGAAAAGAAGCTACATTTAAAGTAACTTTACATGAAATTCAAGAAAAAGTTGCTGCTGAATTAAATGACGAATTTGCAAAAAGAATGTTACCAGGTGAAGAAAATGTAACTATTGATACTTTAAGAGAAAAAATTAAAGAGCAAATGAAATCTGAAATTATGAGAAAGTATTATTCAGAAGAATTAAAACCTGCATATTTAGAAACTTTAGTTGAGAGAATAGAATTTGCATTACCAAATTCAGTAGTTGATCAAGAGATCAATTATGCTTTAAACAATAAAGTAAGAACAATGTCAGAAGACGAAATTAGTGCTTTAAGAGAAGATGCTTCAAAAGTTGAAGAGATGAGAAATGAATTAAAACAAGATGCAGTTAATTCTGTAAAAGCTACATTCATTATTGATGCATTAGCTAAAGCTGAAAATGTTCAAGTATCTGATCAAGAAGTTATGCAAGTTCTTTATTATGAGGCAATGCAAATGGGACAAAATCCACAAGAAGTTGTAAAACAATATCAAGAAGCTGGATACCTACCTGCAATTAAAATGTCTATGATTGAAGAAAAAGTTATATCTAAATTATTAGATGAAAAATTAGGAAAATAATAATACAGGATTAATTATGAGTTATATACCATATGTAGTTGAAAAAACAGGAAGAGGGGAGAGAAGTTACGATATTTATTCAAGACTTCTTAAAGATAGAATTATTATGTTAAGTGGAGAAATAAATGATGCAGTATCTTCAACAGTTGTTGCACAGTTACTTTTCTTAGAAGCTGAAGATCCAGATAAAGATATCTATTTATATATCAACTCTCCAGGTGGAGTAATTACAAGTGGTATGTCAATTTTTGATACTATGAATTATATCAAACCAGATGTTTGTACTATTTGTATAGGACAAGCAGCTTCTATGGGAGCATTTTTATTAAGTTCTGGTGCAAAAGGTAAAAGATATTCTTTACCAAATTCAAGAATAATGATTCACCAACCATTAGGTGGAGCAAGAGGTCAAGCTACTGATATTTTAATTCAAGCAAAAGAGATTCAAAGATTAAAAGAGGTGTTAAATACAATTTTAGCACAACAAACTGGTCAAGATATTTCTCAAATTGAAAAAGATACAGATAGAGATAATTTCATGAGTGCAGAAGAAGCTTGTTCTTATGGATTAATTGACGAAGTTATAGCAAAACATAAATAAGAAAGTTTTTATGATTAGAGAAGTTATAACTTATCCAAATAAATTACTTCGATTAAAATCTAAAGATGTGGAGCAATTCGACTCTGAATTGCACGCTCTTTTAGATGATATGTATGATACTATGATGGCACAAAATGGTGTTGGATTAGCTGCTATTCAAATTGCAATTCCTTTAAATGTTTTGATTATAAATCTACCAAATGAAGAAGATATTCAAGAAAAAGAAGATTTAATTGAAGCAATAAATCCTGTTGTTACACATAAAGATGGAACTTTAGTATTTACAGAAGGGTGTTTGAGTGTTCCTGGATTTAGTGAAGATGTAACAAGAGCTCAACATATTATCGTAGAATATTTTGATAGATATGGAAATAAACAAAATATGGAATGTGAAGATTTTTTAGCTGTTGCTTGGCAACATGAGATGGAACATCTTGCAGGTCATTTATTTATTGAAAATTTATCAATAATTAAAAGAAAGAAATTTGAAAAAGAGTGGAAAAAAAAGATAAAAGATAAAAAATAATTTCTATCTTTTATTTTGTCTTTTAGGCTTGAAAGCCTTTTCTTAAAATATTAAAAATCATTGAAAACATTAAACTGTTCGCTAAAATCCAAATTGTCCAAAAAAATATTTTTTCAAATCTAGTGAAAAAAATTTCTTTAAATAATAAAGGACAAGATTTTATTGCTAAATAGAAAAATATAGCAACTCCTGCATACATTGTATATCTGTTTTGAGACGCAAATAAAATTGTAATAAAAGATATAAAAGGGATAAAAACAGTTAAAGCAAAAAATTTACCATAAACCTTTCTTTTTTTATCTCCGTTAAAATATCCTACTGTATAACCGCAATTTGGGCAAACTGTACCTAATCTTGATAATATTTCATGATTACATTCTGGGCAATTAATAAGTGATGACATTTGTAAAATTCCTAATTTTTTGCTAATTATAGCAGGAGAAGTTGAAAAGTTTTTTATTAAAATTAAAAGCTATGATATAATAAAAAAAATTATTTAAATGGTTAATTTATGAAAATTATAAAATCAGCTTCTTTAGATACCCTTGATGCAATAAGTATCGATGTAGAATCAACTTTTACCAAAGGAATGCCAACTTTTACAATTGTTGGAATGATAAGTACAAGCATTAGCGAAT
>JAQUIV010000093.1 GCA_028681275.1 Aliarcobacter sp. | reverse complement strand
CACTTTATATATTAATTTAATTGCTTTTTACTATTTTTTCACAATTTTTAATAAAAATTCCATATAATAACAGTCACAAATTTGTTAGAACATAATTTTGAACAATTACAAGGAAAATAAAAATGAGCAATAAACACACACCAATTAAGAAATGTCTATTCCCTGCTGCTGGTTATGGTACAAGATTTTTACCTGCAACTAAAGCAACACCAAAAGAGATGTTACCAGTTTTAACTAAACCACTTATTCAATATGGAGTAGAAGAAGCACTTGCTGCTGGTATGGATACAATGGCTGTTGTAACAGGAAGAGGTAAAAGAGCGATTGAAGATCACTTTGATATTTCTTATGAACTTGAGCATCAAATTAAAGGTACTAGTAAAGAACATTATTTAACAGAAATTAGATCTGTTATTACTAAATGTACATTCTCTTATACTAGACAAATTGAAATGAAAGGTTTAGGTCATGCTATTTTATGTGGTGAGACATTAATTGGAGATCAACCATTTGCTGTTTTATTAGCAGATGACTTATGTGATGCTCCAACAAAAGGTGTTTTAGCACAAATGGTTGATTTATATAAAAAATATGGTTGTTCTATCGTTGCTATTGAAGAAGTTCCAAAATCTGAAACTAATAAATATGGTGTTATTGCAGGAAATGAAATTGAACCAGGTATTTATATGGTAAAAGACATGGTTGAAAAACCAGAACCTGAAGTTGCTCCATCTAACTTAGCAATTATTGGAAGATATATTTTAACTCCAGATATTTTTAATATCATTAGAGAAACAAAACCAGGAAAAGGTGGAGAAATTCAAATCACTGATGCACTTTTAACTCAAGCTAAAAATGGAATGGTTTTAGCGTTTAAATTTGAAGGGCAAAGATTTGACTGTGGAAGTATTGATGGATTTGTAAAAGCTACAAACTATTTTTACGACAAAGAAACAAAAAAAGAAGCAGCAGCTAAAAAAGCATCTGGAGCAAAATAAGTGAAAAACAATCTGTATTATCCTCAAGTATCACTAAGTGACAAAGAAATTTTTGCAGAGATAAAAAAAGAGAGAGAAGTAATAGGTTATTACTCTCTTCCTTATGTTGATACAACAGTTTTAAAAACTAGATTAGATGATTTAAACTTTCCACAAAAACAAATAGCAATTATTGGTATTGGTGGAAGTACTTTAGGAACTTATGCAATTTATAACTTCATGAAGTATAACAAACAACATAATAAATGTTTAAAAAAAGAACTTTTCTTTTTTGAAAGTACAGACCCTGTAAATTTAAATGGAACATTAGCTCAATTAAATTTAAATGATACGCTTTTTATTGTTATTTCAAAATCTGGAACTACAATAGAAACTATCTCTATTTTTAAATATCTTATGTCTATTACAAAAATTGATAAATCAAATTTATTGATAATTACAGAAGATGATAGTAAATTAAACACTTTTGCAAGAGCAAATGATATAAACTTTTTTGACATTCCTAAAAATGTAGGTGGAAGATTTTCTGTTTTATCAAATGTTGGATTAGTTCCTTTATATCTTGCTGGATTTGATATTGATGAGTTATTAAAAGGTGCTAGAAAAAGTTCTGATTCATTTTTTGATAAAAAGAAACTATTTAAACATCTTATTAAAAAAGCTAGAACTTATTATGAGTTTAAAGATGTTTATAATATGAATGCTATTTTTTCTTATTCTCAACTACTTGAAGGATTTAATAAATGGTATGTTCAACTTTGGGGAGAGAGTCTTGGTAAAGTTGATGTTAATAACACAAACCAAGGTTTAACACCAATTGGACTTTTAGGACCTGTTGATCAACACTCTTTTTTACAATTAATCGTTGAAGGACAAAGGGATAAAACAGTAACTTTTATTAAAATTAAAGATTTTAAAGATAATACAAAAATTGCTCCTATTTCTTTAGAGGGATTAGAGGAACTTGATTATGTTAATAATCTTAATTTTAAAGAGTTAATTAATTTACAAGCAGATGCAACAATAGCTTCTGTTAAAGAGTACAAAAAAGATATTCCAATAGATATTATAGAAATTGAAGAAATCAGTGAATATGAAATAGGAAAACTTCTATTTTATTATGAATTATTAACTTCTATTGTTGGTAAATTCTTAAGAATTAATACTTACGACCAACCAGGTGTTGAAGGTGGTAAGATAATCTTAAAAGGTATGTTAAAAAATAAATAGGAATTAAAATGGCACTATTTGGTACATTAGAGACTTTAAAATCACAAGTTTGCGATTTTAAATTTGAAAAAGCTTTTGCTTATATTGAAAAGTTGCAAGATAAAAATTCAAATGAATACAAAACTCTTGTAAACACAAAAGTTGGTGAATGTAATAAAATAGTGTTAGATGAAAACTGTTTTGTTTTGGAACAAGCTTATATAACAAAAGATAAAGAAGATTGTTTTTTTGAATCACACAAAACATATATTGACATTCAATATATGTTTGAGGGTGATGAAATAATGGAAGTTGAAAATGTAAACAATCTTCTTGTTACAACTCCTTATAAAGAAGATTTAGATTATGCAAAATATGCTCAATCTGAGAACTCTTCTATATTAAAAATCAAAGAGAATGAACTAGCAATTTTTTATCCAAATGATGCACATATGCCTTGCATAAAAATGGGTGAAAATAAAAAAATTATAAAAGCTGTTTTTAAAATATTAGTAAATAGTTGAAAATATTTTGGAACATATATTTTCAGCTTTAATTCCAGTTTTTGGACTTATTTTAATTGGATATTTTTTTAAAAAGATAAAATTTCCTTCCCTTGAATTTTGGCCAATGGCTGATAAATTAACCTACTATGTTTTAATGCCTGCCCTTTTGATATTTGAACTTTCTAAAGCAAAATTTTATGATAATAGTATTAATTTTGTTTTGGCTTCATTATTAGCAATATTTGCCACAATGATTTTATTGATAATTTTTAATAAATTTTTCCCAACAAAAAACAGCTCTTTTACTTCTGTCATACAAGGTGGAATAAGATTTAATACTTATGTATTTTTAGCATTAAGTGGATCTATTTTTGGAAGTCAAGGTCTAGTTTTAGCAGCAATTATTTTAACTTTTGCAATTCCATTTATAAATATTTTATGTATCTCTATTTTTGCCTTATATTCAGAGAACAACAAACTAGATTTTGCTTATTTGATTAAATCTATTATCAAAAATCCTTTGATTATTGGATGTTTTATTGGTGGTAGCATAAATTTTTTATCAATACCTATTCCAATAAGTATAGAAAATTTAATTCAAATTTTAAGTAAAGCAGCACTTCCTTTAGGACTTTTATCTATTGGTTATGCTTTGGTTTTAGAAGATATAAAAAGTGCAAAAAAAGATTTATTTATTAGTTCAATAGCAAAATTTTTGATTTTACCAGCACTAATTTTTGTTTTTGGAAACTATTTAGAATTAGAGAATATAATGATTTCTATTTTAGTTTTATTTGCCCTACTTCCTACGGCTCCAAGTTCTTTTATTCTTGCACGGCAATTAGATGGTGATGTTTCTTTGATGTCGAGTATTATTACACTACAAACTCTTATATCTACACTATTTATACTGCTATTTCTAAAATTCTTTATTTAATTTTTTTCCTATAATAATATTATTTATACAACTAATTTTATTATGAAAAATTCTTTTTCTGTATAATTTGTATATCGTAGATAATATTTTTATACTAAGGAATATTTTGAAGTCACTCTCTTTGATTGTTTTTATGTTTTTATTAATTATGTCATCTTTAATATTTAATTTATTTGATGCCAATAAAAAAATAGATAACTATTTTGAATTAAATAATCAGATAATTGAAATATCAAGATTACACGCAAAATTAAACTCTCAAGATTATGATGAAATAGAATCAACTATTTCTTCTATTCAAAATATTTTTTCTAATATTTTAAATAACAACAAATATGATACTTACAAAACTGCAACTTTTTATAAAAAAATATCAAAAATTCAAAATCTTTTATCTATGGAAACACAGATTAATGAAAAGATAAAACTCTTTACTGAAATAAACGGTTTACATAATATTTTTGAAATTTATATGCAAAACATTATTAACAATATCAAAAATTCAATAATCATTTTTATCATTTTATTGGTAGTTTCAATGCTTTTATTTATCTATTATGCGTATAGTGTATTAAAAAATAAAATGGATTTAGATAAATTCAAAGGTGCCTTAGATATTAGTGATAACATAATCATAGTTACAGATGAAAAACATAATATAAAATATGTAAATCAAGGTTTTGAAAAAACAACAGGTTATACAAAAGAAGAAGCTATCGGTAAAAATCCATCTATTTTAAACTCTGGACTACTTGATAAAAAATTCTTTGATAATCTAAAAAGTACAATAAACAATGGTGAAAAATGGAGTGGTGAATTTATAAATAGAAATAAATATGGAAAAATCACCTATGAAAAAACTTCAATTACTCCAATAAAAGACCAACATAATAAAATAGTTGAATTTTTAGCAATTAAACTTGATATTACAAAAGAAAAAGAGTATCAAAACCTTTTGGCTCAACAATCAAAAATGGCATCAATGGGAGAACTTTTGGAAAATATTGCCCACCAATGGAGACAACCTTTATCAATTGTTAGTTCCTTATCTTCAAGTATGTTATTACAATTCAAATACGCTGAACCATCAAAAGAGGAGTTAAATTCATCATTTGAAAAGATATTTGAAACTACTCAAAAACTCTCAAATATAATAGACGATTTAAAAAATTTCTTTGATAAAAATGAAGAAATTGTTACTTTTGAAATAGGAACAACTATTGAAAAAGCAGTAAATTTATTTAATATAAAACTAGAAGTTAATGAAGTTAAAGTTGAATTTGAAAAAGATGAGAATTGTATTTTAGAGGGAAAAGAGAGTGAATTTATACAGGTTATTTTAAATATTTTAAATAACTCTTTTGATGCTTTTAAACAAAAAAAGGTTGAAAATAAAATTATTAAGATTCAAACAAATATAGAAGATAAACTTTTAAAAATCACAATAACAGATAACGCAGGAGGAGCAAATTCAAATGTTTTAGACAAAATGTTTGAGCTTTATTTTACTACAAAACACAAAGCTATTGGAACTGGAATTGGTTTATATATGGTTTATCAAATTATCACTTACCATTTAAAAGGAAGAGTTTATGCAAAAAATACAACTCTTACACATGAGGAAAAAGAATATAAAGGAATTTCAATTAATATAGAAATCCATTTATATTAAATTATAAAAATACTTTTACAATAACTTGAATAGCTAAAGCTGAAAGTAATACTTTTAAAATCATAGTAAATCTTTTACCATCTATTTTATCTCTTAGTTTTGTTGAAACCCAACTTCCAGTAATTGCACCAATAATCATGGCAACAATCACTCCAATATAATCAAAAAATACAAAACCAAAATACATAAATACGAACACTTTTAAAATATGAGTAATACTCATAAGTGCAGCTCCAGTTGCTACAACTTTGTTTTTATCTTCATAATCTTTGAATAACAGTGTCATAGTAAGAGGTCCAGTAGCTCCTACAACCATAGAAAGACCTGTTTGGAAAAAACCTGCAAGAAAATAACTCTCATATTTTTTGATTTTTTCATTAAATTTTTCTGACCATAAAGATAATAAAATATAAATTCCAATAAATAAAGGAACATATTCAAGGGAAATTAGATTTAAAACTGATGCAAACATCCCAATACCAATAGCAGAACCTAATAAAAATTTAGGAATTACTTCATATTGAATATCTTTATATCCAAATATTGCTCTACTTAAATTACTTGAAACTTGAGTCAAACCATGAATAGGTATCAAAGCATTTAAAGGTAAAAATGAAGGTAAAATTACAATTAACATCATACCTCCACCAACTCCAACAATTCCAGCAATCGTAGAAGTAAAAAATGTAATTAGTCCTAAAATCAATTCATCCATAAAAATCATCCTAACAATAAAGTAGCGTAAAATACCCTATTAAGGCTTATTTATCAAAAAAGGGGTTATAATATTTTCTTTTAAAAGGAAGAAATAATGAAAAGATTACTAATTGTTACTATATTTTTAACGAATATTTTATTTGCAAATTCTACTTATACAGAACAAAACTCAGGAAAAATCGATATGCATGGTGGAAAAACTGATTCACTTACAACAACTGGTTTTAAAAATATTGATATAAAAAAACCTATTGCTCCAATTGCTCCTAAAATGTTAATTGAAGATGAAAAGAAAAAAGAAGAAAAAAAAGAAGAAAAAAAGGAAGATAAAAAATAATGGCAAGATATAAATTTATCTCATGGAATGTAAATGGTGTGAGAGCCGTAGATAAAAAAGAGGCTTTAAAATGGGTAGATGAACATGATATTCATCTTTTAGGACTTCAAGAAACAAAATCTATGAAAGAACAAATCCCAAAAACAATCTTTAATAAACAGTTCAAAACAATGACAGCAAGTGCGTCTGCAATAAAAGGAAGAAGTGGAACAGCCCTATTTACAGATATTGAAACTACTTTTGAGTGTAACTGCCCTACTGTGGATATTTTGGATGAAGGAAGAATAAACGAAGTTCATTTCACACTTGGAGATAAAGATATAGCATTTTTTAATGT
>JAQUIV010000092.1 GCA_028681275.1 Aliarcobacter sp. | reverse complement strand
CTTAGACTTGTAAGTTCTACTAACTCAGACATTTTATAATACTTTTCATCTTCTATAAGTTTCATTTTGACTCCAATAAGTTCAGAGTTATACTCTTTACTTTTGAAAGTATAAAAGAAAAAAATATGAAAGTCAAGAGTAAAACTCTTTACTTTTAGTGTTTAAGGAATATTTTGTTAAAATCAATAATACTTACAATTAAAAACAATCAAAAAATATAAGGATTTTTATGTATCAAACCATAAAAAATGAGTGGTTTTCAAATATTAGAGCAGATATTTTATCAGGATTAGTTGTAGCCCTTGCACTAATTCCCGAAGCAATAGCTTTTTCAATAATTGCAGGAGTTGACCCAAAAGTTGGACTTTATGCCTCTTTTTGTATAGCTGTTGTTATTGCTTTTGTTGGTGGAAGAAGTGGAATGATAAGTGCGGCAACTGGAGCTATGGCTTTAGTTATGGTTACACTTGTAAAAGAACATGGGCTTCAATATTTATTGGCCGCAACCATTTTAACAGGATTTTTTCAAATAATTTTAGCTTATCTTGAAATTGCAAAACTTATGAGTTTTGTGGCACGAGCTGTTGTAATTGGATTTGTAAATGCTTTGGCTATTTTGATTTTTATGGCTCAACTTCCAGAACTTACAAATGTAACTTGGCATGTTTATGCCCTAACTGCTGTTGGACTTGGAATAATTTATCTATTTCCTTATGTTCCAAAAATTGGAAAAGTTCTTCCATCACCACTTGTAACAATAGTTGTTTTAACTATTTTTGTATATTTTATTGGTTGGGATGTGAGAAATGTGGGAGATATGGGACAACTTCCTGATACTTTACCTATATTTTTACTTCCAGAAATTCCTTTAAATTTTGAAACATTAAAAATCATTTTTCCTTATTCTTTTGCTTTAGCGATTGTTGGACTTTTAGAGTCATTTATGACAGCAACTATAATTGATGATTTAACAGATACAAAAAGTGATAAAAAAGTTGAAGCAAGAGGTCAAGGAATAGCAAATATCGCCTCAGGATGTATTGGTGGAATGGCTGGATGTGCTATGATTGGGCAATCAATTATTAATATAAAATCAGGAGGGAGGGGAAGATTATCTACTTTTATAGCTGGATTTTTACTTTTAATTATGGTTGTATTTTTAAGTGATATTATCTCTATTATTCCTATGGCTGCTTTGGTTGCAGTGATGATTATGGTTTCTATTGGAACATTTGATTGGAGTTCAATTAAAAACCTAAAAACTTTACCACTTTCTACAAATATAGTTATGCTCTCAACTGTTGGCGTTACAGTTTATACACATAATCTAGCCCTTGGAGTAATAACAGGTGTTTTATTTGCATCGCTATTTTTTGCAAATAAAATCTCACATTTTATGTATTGTGATATAAATTATAATGAAGATAAAAGTATAAAAACTTATAAATTTGTAGGACAAGTTTTTTTTAATAGTGCAGATAAATTTTATGAAATTATTGATTTTAAAGAGGTTTTAGACAAAGTAATAATAGATGTTTCAAGGGCTCATTTTTGGGATGTAACAGCAGTTTATGCTTTAGATAAATCGGTTATAAAACTAAAAAAAGAAGTTAAAAATGTGGAAATATTTGGGCAAAATGAAGCTTCTAAAACAATAATTGATAGATTTGGAATTCACGATAAACCAGATGAAATAGAAAAAGTTATGGGAGGACATTAAAAAAGCAGAAGATTTAATCTTCTGCTTTTTTAAGTTTTATAAAATTCTTTTCTATACTCATATTTTCAAACCCAAAATCTTTTTGTATCCACTCAAAAGTTTTTTCCCTATAAATAAAAACATGGGTTAAATCATTTTTATACCACCACTTTGAAAAATCAATATTATCCCTATAAATTCCCGTCATCAAATACAAAGTTGCATTTTCTTTTAATAAAGATTTCAAAAGTTCAAACTCTTTTTTTGGATTATAAAAATGCTCGATTACTTCACAACAAGCTATATAATCGTACTTTTGCTCCAAGAGTTTTTTATCATCAAAAAAATATGGGTCGTATTCAAATATTTTATATTCATTTTTTCTTAAGATTTTAACTATTGGCGAGTCTTTTCCACAGCCAAAATCAAGTCCTAAATTCTCTTTTTTATACTCATTTAAAACTGCATTTGTAATTGGAGAGACAAAGTTTTGATAACCTAAATCATCACTATCATTTGTATGACTTTCATATCTTTCTTTCTCTTTTTGATTGTCTAATAACTTCTCTTTTGGTCGAAATATTCCGCCACAACAAACACATTCATAAAATTCATCCTTGTAAAATGGTGTTGAAATATTTTGGCAAAGTGGACAAGTTGGCATCAAAACTCCTATTTTTTAATAAAAAAGATTTTATCATAATAAGGCATATAGCTACTTTTAGCTAATATTCAAAGAAAAAAAAGGATTAAAAAATGGAAATAGAATTATTCATAGGCTTTCTTAGCTTCTTTTTTACAGCTCTTGTTTTAGTAATAGTTTTTCTTTATTTATATGCGGTTGTTACACCTTATGATGACTATAAACTTATTTTTGAAGATAATAATATAGCAGCAGCTTTAGGTTTTGGTGGGGCAATTATTGGAGTTTCAATTCCACTTTATAGTGCATTAGTTCACTCTGTATCTTATGTAGATTTCGCTATTTGGGGAGGAGTTGCAATACTTATTCAATTAATTTTTGCATTTATTGTAACTAGACTTGGAGGAAAATACTCGTTTAAAACAAAAATTTCAGATGGTGTTGTAGCTGTTGGAATTTTAATGGCATTTTTATCAATCTCTATTGGTTTATTAAATGCAGGGTCAATGAGTTATTAATAACTCATTGATTGTCTACTCTTCTAAACAAAGCATAAATATACGGTCTTTGCCCACCAAAAGGGTTGATGAAAGTATAATTTTCCTCTTTTATTAAAACAAAATCTTCACCTAGATATTTTGATAATTCTTGTGAATTATATTTTTTTATTGGCAAAGAAGCGCAACTATTTGCACCTTCAAGTGAAAATTCGGCAAATAAAACATAAGCATTTGATTTTAAACTATTTTTTAAATTCTCAAAATATTTTAAAATATCTTTTTCTTCAACTAAAAAATGTAAAACAGCTCTATCTATCCAAATATCAGATTTGCTCAAATTTTCTGGAAACTTTTTTGATAAATCATGATGAAAAAAGTTTATATTATCTTTGAATGTTTGGTGTTTTAACTCTAATTTTTCTAAGGCTTTTTTACTTATATCATTTAATATCAACTCTTTTGTTTTGCCAACAAAATTATCAACCAACAAAGAAGTTCCAGCACCTGTTATAAAAATAGTTAACTCTTTAAAATCATCTATAAAATCAAAGAATTTTAGAGTTTGGTTTACATCATCTTCATACCAACCCAATTTTTCATCTTTTGTATTTTCAAATATATTATCCCAATGTTCATTTAAATTCATAAGATTTTTCCTCTATCCAAGTTTTTGATTTCCAATAAATATCACACTAGCACCTAAAATACAGATACTTGCACCTATAATATCCCAACGATTAAAACTCTCTTTTTCAACTAAAACTAACCATAATAAAGATTCCAAGATTTCCTATCATAAAATATCTTCTTTTAGCTCTTCAGCATTTGCTTTTAAAACATAAATAAATGTATCTACTTCAAACTCATCATATCTTTCAACTGTAACAGCAACTCTTTCAAATTCCTCTCCTTCAAACTCATCTAAGAAATCCCAATGATTTATAAGATTGTCTGAATAAAATAAAAATCCATGAACAGTGTCACCATTTTCATTTAATTTAATCCCCGGATACCCCATACTAGCACTCCAACCAGCATCGATTAATTTTCCTTTTACAGTTGCTGGAACAAATTTTCCTACGATATTTTCTAAAACATGACCATTTGGACAATTTGGCATTAAAGTTCCATATACAAAAAGTGTTTCTTTCAAAATTGTCCTTTATCTAAAAAAAGTGATTATCATAGGAAGAAAAATAGCTGTGAATATTCCACTAAGTCCCATTGCAAGTGCTCCAAAAGCTGCTGCTTTTTCACTTATTTCAATAGCTCTTGCAGTTCCAATCCCGTGAGAAACAAGTCCAAGTGCAAAACCTTTTGATGTTTCATATTTCACTTTAAAGATTTTAAAAACTATTGTTCCAAATAAAGCTCCAATAATTCCAGTTATTAATACAAATCCAACAGCTAAAGATGGAATTGCACCAATTTGTTGTGAAGTTATTATGGCAATTGGTGCAGTTATTGATTTTGTAGTCATTGATAAAATCGTTGGAAGTTCTGCTCCAAAAATATAAAGAAGACTAATCGCGATTACTATTGAAAAAACTCCTGCAATAAACAGAGTTAAAACTATAGGAATAAAAAGCGACTTTACATATTTTAGATTTTTATAAAGTGGAAGTGCAAGGGCAACAGTTGCAGGTCCAAGAAAGAAATGAATAATTTCTACACTTTTAAAATACTCTTCAAATGAAGTGTTAGTAAAAACAATTAACGATAAAATTATCACATAAGCAATAATTATTGGTTGTAATAAAGTGTGTTTATTAAATTTTTCATAAATAATTATTCCTAGTTTAAAAGCTGCTAATGTGGCAATCAACCAAGTAAGTGGCGTAGAATGTATATAAGATATTAATGCATCATAATTCATTTTTTTCTACCTTAGTTGTAAGAAAATCCATAAATTTTGCCGCAAATACAAGTGCAACCAAAGTTCCAATAAATAATGCTATTGCTATTGCCCAAAACTCTCTTGTTATAATATCAATTTGAGTAATGATTCCCATTGCAGCTGGAATAAATAAAAGTGGTAAATATCTAAGATGTAAAGCAACTGCGTTATCAAGACTTGTAAAACTTCCTTTTCTTAGTAATAAAAAAACTAAAAGTAAAACCATTCCAATTACAGGTCCTGGAACTAAAAGCATAAAAAATTTAGCTATACATTCCCCTATAAATTGAAACAACAATAAAATAATAATCCCTTTTAACATGGATTTTTTCCTTTTAAATAAATTGAATAAAAATTATAAAGATTTTCTAAAAACAACCATACTAGATTTGATAAATCCGTGTTTTTTATAAAAGTTATGAGCATTAAAATTATCACTATCAGTTAATAATGTAACCCTTTTAAATGAGTTTTTTTCTAAATAATCTAAGGCAAATTTTATCAAACTTGAGCCAATTTTTTGATTTTTATAATTTTGAGATACTACCATATCTTCCAAAATTGCAACTTTTTCACCTAAAGCTGTTGAAATAGTATATAAAGCATTTACCATTGCAACAACTTTATTTTCTTTAACTGCTACAAAAATATCGCCTATGTTTTCATCTTCTATGATTTTTTTTAAAGCTTTTTCTTGGCTTTTTTTGTTTGGAGTAAACTCAACTTCTTGGGAAAAAAGTTCCCAAAGAAGTTCACATAAAACTGGTATATCTTCAGTTTTTGCAACTCTAAAATCTAACTCTTCTATTTTAAGCAAGAGGCTCTTCTCCACTTGTCCAAGTTGCTAAATATTTTTCAACCAAATGAAAATCCTCACCTTTATGTTCTGTAAAAGTTATATATTGATTTTTAGTATCTATTCCAAAATTATGTTTTACAATCTCCATATATTTTAAAGCCAACTCTCTTCTTTTTTCAATTGTTCGACCTTCCCTAATATCAAGGTTCATCAAACAAATATCATCGTTAATATCAGCTCTTCCAATAGTAAGATTATATTTATCATATTCTCTCAAACTAATAGCAATATGGTCTGTTCCTGTGTCCATAATTTCACTAAAAGTTTTTCTTATCTCATTTACAAAAATCTCTTTTGACTCATCTGATACTTTTTTATTTAATTCAAACTGTAAATGTGGCACTTTTTATCCTTTTATTTTTTAAATAGTTGATAAATCGAAGAGAAATCCTCTTCACCTTTTCCCATCATCTTCATTTTAGAAAACAGCTCTTTTGGGAGGCACGCACTATAAAGTGGTAATTTTAGATTATATGCTAAATCTTGTAAAAGATGCAAATCTTTATTTATTGCATTATTTGAAAAATGAGCAGAAAAATCTTCATCTATTAATTTCTGAGTTTTTGCTTTTAAAACAAGTGATTGTCCACCACCAACTCCTAAAATTTCTAAAGCTTTTGCTTTAGGAATTTCACAACTCTCAGCCAATGCCGTGCACTCTGCAAGTGTAGCCATAAATGAACCTAAACAAAGATTATTAATAAGTTTCATTTTTGTAGCACTTGATGGTGTTGGAAGATGAAAAATCTCTTTTGCAATCTTTTCTAAAATTGGTTTTACAGCTTCAAAAACTTCTGTTTTACCAGAACTAACAACCGTTAATTCACCTTTTAGTGCAGGTGCAACTGAACCAAAAACTGGGTTTTCAAGATAATTTCCATTAAAATCATTAACTAATTTATGAAATTCTAAAACATCTTCATAATGATTTGTAGTTAAATCAATAATTGTTTTACCTTTTAAGTTTTCACATAAAAGCCCATTATCACCTGTTAAAATCTGTTTTACAGCCTCACTGTCAAATAAACATAAAAAAATTACATCACATTTTCGAAGAATCTCTTTTGGAGTTGAAACTATTTCATATCCTAAATTTCTTATTTTTTCTATATTTCTATTATAAACTACCAATGTTTCACCAAGTT
>JAQUIV010000091.1 GCA_028681275.1 Aliarcobacter sp. | reverse complement strand
AGATGTGACGTAAATGTTTCTATTAGACCAAAAGGTGATAAAAACCTTTATACTAGATGTGAAATCAAAAATATGAACTCATTTAAATTTATTGAAAAAGCTATCGCTTATGAAGTAAATAGACATATTGAAGCATGGGAAGATGGTGTTCATTCAAGAGAAATTGTTCAAGAAACAAGACTTTTTGACCCAAATAGTGGTGAAACAAGATCTATGAGAGGGAAAGAAGATGCTGCTGATTACAGATATTTCCCAGACCCAGACCTTTTACCTGTAATTATTACAGATGAAATGCTTGAAAAATATTCACAAATTCCAGAACTTCCAGATGAGAAAAAAGAGAGATTTGTAAAAGAGTTTGGACTAAAAGAGTATGATGCATCAGTTATTACTGCAAGTCTTGAAATGGCTAAATATTTTGATGAAATGATGGCTGAGGGAATTAGTGCAAAAAATGCAGTTACTTGGTTAACTGTTGAATTATTAGCTAGATTAAAAGAGGGTGCTTTAATTGAAGATTCAATTATTGATGCAAAAACTTTAGCAACTCTTGTAAAAAGAATTGAAGATAGTACAATCTCTGGAAAAGCTGCTAAAGAAGTACTTGATTATTTATTTGAAAATGAATCAAAAGATATTGATGCAGCTATTGAAAAACTTGGACTTAAACAAGTATCTGATGATGGAGCTTTATTAGCTATTATTGATGCTATTTTGGCTGCAAATGCTGATAAAGTAGCAGAATATAAATCAGGTAAAGATAAACTATTTGCTTTCTTTGTAGGTCAAACTATGAAAGAATCAAAAGGTAGTGCAAATCCTGCAAAAGTAAATGACTTATTAAAACAAAGACTATCATAATGAAAAATAACTCTATTGCAGTTATAGGTGCAGGGAAATGGGGACAAGCTCTTCATTTTGCACTTTCACAAAAACAAAAATGTCTAATCACTTCAAGAACTCTTAGGGATATTGAAAATTTTGTTGATTTAAAAACTGCTTTAGAGTGTAAATTCCTAATTATCGCTATTCCTGCCCAAGAGATTAGATCTTGGTTAAAAGAAAATTTTGTTTTTAATGGACAAAAAATTCTTGTAGCTTCAAAAGGAATAGAAGCTTCGACTGGACAATTTTTAAATGAAATTTATGCTGATTTTGTTCCAAATAAAAATATAGGATTTATTTCAGGTCCATCATTTGCAACAGAAGTTAAACAAGGATTACCTTGTGCTTTAGTTATAAATTCAAGTTCAGAAAAACTTTTTAAACAATTTGATTCTTTTTTCCCAAATTTTATAAAAACTTATTATAGTTCTGATGTGATTGGAGCAGAAGTTTCAGGAGCATACAAAAATGTTTTAGCAATTGCAAGTGGAATTTGCGAAGGATTAAATCTTGGTAAAAATGCCCAAGCTTCTTTGATTGCTAGAGGTTTAGTGGAAATGGAAAGATTTGGTAAATTCTTTGGTGCTAAAAAATCAACATTTTTAGGTTTAAGTGGCGCTGGAGACCTTTTTTTAACAGCAAATTCAACAATGAGTAGAAATTATAGGGTTGGTCTAGGACTTGCTTCAAATAAAAATCTTATTGATATTTTAAAAGAATTAGGTGAAGTTGCTGAGGGGATTAAAACAGCAGAAGCAATATATAATCTTTCAAATAAACACAATATTTACACTCCAATTGCAAATGAAGTAAAACTTATATTAGATGGCAAAAATCCAAAAGATAGTTTAAAAGATTTATTAAAACACTAAATTATAAATTGATGAATAAATTTATAATTACCATAAGCTTTATTTTAGTCCTATTATTACACCTAAGTATAATCAACTTTTTTAAACTTAATGTCACAGAATACAATCAACAAATTCCAAATGAGATTATGATGCTTCAACTCTCAAAAATTGAGACAAAAAAAGAAGTTCAAAAAGAAGAAGTTGTAAGAAAAAAAGAGATAGAAAAACCCAAAAGTGAAACAAAAAATATAAAAAAAGAGCCTGTAAAACCTATTTCAAATCAAACTGTTACAAAAGAAGAGTTTGTAGAATATAAAGAAGAAAAAAAAGCTCAAGAAACTGAAAAACCTAAAGAAAATATAAACAATGAAAATCAGATTATAAAAGAGAATCTTTTTATAAAAAATTATATTTCGCAGTTGAGAGAAGAGATAAATAAAAATAAAGTATATCCAACTATATCAAGAAAATTAAAAGAACAAGGTAAAGTAATAATTAGCTTTAGAGTGCTAAAAAATGGAGTTTTTGAGAATATTAATATCCAAACCTCAAGTAATATCAAAAGACTTGATGAGGCTGCTTTAAATGCTTTATATGACACAAAAAAGTTTAGAAGTTTTGATGAAGAAATAACTAAAGATTATATGGATTTTGAAGTACCTTTGGAATTTATTGTATTAAATTAATAAATAAAAATTATTGAGCTTTTAATATTTTTTAGATAGAGTAAACTTAACATAAAAAAAGGAAAATGATGAAGGCTTTTGTAGTTGAGAAAATAGGTGAGAAAGAGTTTACATCTGGAATACAAGATATAAGCACACCAAAATGTGAAGAAAATGAAGTTGTTATAAAAGTAACTTACTCTTCACTAAATTATAAAGATGCTCTTAGCTCTATTGGAAATCCAGGTGTTACTAGAAAATTTCCTCATATTACAGGAATTGATGTATCTGGTACGATTTTTGAATCAACTTCACCTATTTTTAAAGTAGGAGAAAGGGTTTTAGTAACTGGTTATGATATGGGAATGAACTCAAATGGAGGTCATGCTCAATATGTAAAAGTTCCAGCTTCTTGGGTTGCAAGAATCCCTGATTCAATTTCAGATAAAGAGATTATGACTTTTGGAACGGCTGGTTTAACAGCTGCATTAAGTGTAAATGAATTAATTGAAAATGGAATTAAACCTGAAAGTGGTGATATTTTAGTAACAGGAGCAACAGGTGGTGTGGGTTCTATTGCAATTGCCATATTAAGCAAACTAGGATACAACATTGTCGCTATTTCTGGTAAAAAAGACAGAATTGACTTCTTAAAAAATATTGGTGCAAATGAAGTTATATTAAGAGAAGTTTTTGAAGAAAATACAAATAAACCACTTTTGAGCGAAAAATATGCAGGAGTTATTGACACTGTTGGTGGTCAAATATTAGCAAACGCACTAAAAGAAGTAAAATATGATGGAGTTGTAACTTGTTGTGGACTTACTTCATCTTCACAACTAAATACAAATGTATTCCCTTTTATTTTAAGAGGTGTTAGATTAATTGGAATTGATTCTGTTGAATGTAAACTAGAAAAAAAACAAGCTGCTTGGGAAAAACTTGCAAGTAGATGGAAAATAAATAGTTTAAACACTATTGTAAATGAAATTACATTAGATGAGATAAAAATAGCTTATGAACATTTACTTTCAGGGAAAGCCGTTGGAAGATATGTTGTAAAAATAAAAGAGTAGATTAAATTTAATCTACTTTTATTTCACCGTTTTCTACTTGTAAACTATAATCTGTCTCTTTACCTGTATTCAAAATTTTAGCCTGTTCAATCCATTGGTAACTTCTTGCAATTCCAGGTAATAATAAAAACTCTTCTATCCATTCAGCATTTTTATTTGACCATTTAGAGATTTGTTCAAAATGATAAATACCTAGATTATTCAAATCCATCTCTATTTTGGTATTAATCCCTTTAATTTTTGTTAGGTTATCTTTTCCAGTTGGTTTTGGAGTAGTTAAAATCAAAGGTTTAAAATCTAAATTTGAATTCTTCTTAAATATAGGATTTATTGAATGTTTTGTTTTTTCACTTTTTAAATCATCCAACTTATCATTTCCAAGGGATTTGATTTTAGGAAAAGTATTTTTTCCTACTATAAAACCTATGATAAAACCAATTATCCCAGCTATTATTAAATTTATTACAATTAATGAAGCGATTTCTAACATAAATTTATTCTCCTAAAATATTAAATTCAACTCTTCTATTTATCTCTGATAAACCATTTTCATCATCTTTTGCAATAGGGAAACTCTCTCCATATCCAATAGCACTTAATCTATTTGCATCAACACCTAAAGAGATTAAAGCATCTTTAACGCTATTTGCTCTATCTTGAGAAATTTTCTCATTTAGGGCTTTTTCACCCCTTGAATCTGTATGTCCAGCAATCTCAACTTTTAGAGTTTTATTTTCATTTAAAATCTTAGCAATTTGAACAATTGAACTTTTTGTATCTTCTGTAATTATTGAACTTTTTCTCTCAAATGCAATCTTTTTTTGAGCTAATATTTCATTTATCTGCATTTGAACTTCATTTGGAGTTAAAGCTACTTTTGTTTTAATTTCTGGAGTTGTTGTCTCTTTTTCTTGTACATTTTCACTATTTACAAGGGCAGGATTAGCGATATTAATCTCTTTAACTAAATTAATATCTATTCTTGAAAGTATAGAATCTAATAAAGAGTATTGATTTGGATCTTTTAATTCACCACTTAAAAAAACTTCATCATTAATAATTGATAGTTTTGCACCATCACTAAAAAACTCTTTAAATGGAATAATTAATGTAACAATTTTTGATAATAAAACTTCATCAACAGTAATATCTTCTTCATAAGTATATTCACCATCACGATTAACATTTAAAATCTCAGAAACTTTTTTAGCATCCTTTTCATTTGGGAACATTCCATCCATAACAACTATACCATCTTTTTTTGTTAAAACTAAACTAAATGGTTTTGTTTCTTTGTTATCACCAGAAGCAAATATATTAATAATTTTCTCTATTAGACCAGTGTCATTCTCTTTCATTTCTTTAAAATTAGAAACTACATTTTGATTATTTAATTGTGCATCATAATTAAAATTATAGACTGAATAGATTATAAAACCAACAAATACAATTATTAAAAAGATTACTTTCTTAACAACAGACATTATTACCCTTTGATTAGAATTATTATTTTAAAGTTTGACATTATACTTAATAAGTTAAAAAAATAACTAGAATTTTTGCTTATTTAAATAAATTAATTTTAAAATTTAATTTATTTGTTATAATTGCAAAAGAAATTTACTAAAGAGAAAAAATGCAACATATTATAAATTCAGCACAAACTTGCCTTGATTGTAAAAAACCAAAATGTCAAACTGGTTGCCCAGTTAGTACTCCAATAGCAGAGATGATAAGACTTTTTTTAAGTGGAAATATAAAAGAGGCTGGTGAAAAAGTATTTAATAATAATCCTTTATCAATCATCTGTTCACTTGTTTGTCCACATGAAAAACATTGTGAGGGACATTGTGTTCTAAATAAAAAATCAAATCCTGTAAATGTAGGTGGAATAGAGAACTATATTTCAACTTATTATATGAATTATAGAGAGTTTGAAAAACCTACTCAAAATGGACGAAATCTTGCAATTATTGGTTCAGGTCCAGCTGGTATTAGTTTAGCCATGATAATGGCTTTAAAAGGCTTTAATGTAACTATGTATGAGGGTAATGATAAAATAGGTGGAGTTCTAAGATATGGTATTCCTGATTTTAGACTTGATAAAACCATCTTAGATAAAGTTGAAGAGAATCTAAAAAAACTTGGTGTAAAAATTAGAAAAAATATAATGATTGGTAAAAATATCACTATTGATGATTTACAAAGGGATGGATTTGATGCTATTTTTATAGGAACTGGTGTTTGGGCTCCTAAAAAACTAGGAATCAAAGGTGAAAGTTTAGGAAATGTTCATTTTGCTATTGATTATCTAAAAACTCCAAAAGCTTATGATTTAGGTAAAAAAGTTGTTGTTATTGGAGCTGGAAATGTGGCTATGGATGTTGCAAGAACTGTTATACGAAATGGAGCAAGTGATGTTTCGATTATGTACAGAAAAGGAGAAGAGGACATGCCTGCTGAAAAAATCGAAATAGACCATGCAAAAATTGATGGGGTAAAGTTCAAACTTCATAGATTACCTTTAGAACTAACAGAAAAAGGTATAAGATATATGACAACTGACCAAGAAGTTAATAGAGAAAGTTTTGAAGAAGCTGATTCTATTTTAATTGCAATTAGTCAAACAGCTAGAGATTTAATTGTAAAAAACAATACTGGTCTTAGTTTAGGAGCAAATGGTCTTTTACAAAGTGATGAAAACGGAGTAACAACTAGACGAGGAGTATTTGCTTCAGGAGATGTGGTTACAGGTGCTAGAACCGTTGTAGAGGCTGTGGCATTTTCAAAAAGAGTTGCCGTATCTATTGAAGAGTTTATCTCAAAACTTCCACCAAAAACAGTAGCTTCTTAAGCTTCTGTTTTTAAAAGTTCAATCCAAAAATATTTATTAGCTACACCTTTTTCCACAGGTTTCCATCCATAAGTAACCGAATGCATATATAAAACTTCATCTAATAATTTAAAAGTAATCTCTTTGTTTGTTGTTTCACTTAAAATCTCTTCAAAAATTGCATAAACATGATTTTCATCTGCTTCTATTTTATAAGAAAAATCATCTAAATTCTCAAGTTGTTTATTTATAAAATCTTTTATTCTCTCTTTTGACATACTTTAATCCTTTATATTTAAAAGCGCTATTTTAGAGTTTTAATGCTTTATTTATATATATTCTATTGATTAATATCAATGTATCACCTTTTCTAAAACCATATAATCCCAGAAAAATTTTAAAGGATTTTATATTATGAGTATGTTTTGTTATCAATGTGAAATGAGTCAAAAAGGTGGATGTGGAAGTACTGGT
>JAQUIV010000090.1 GCA_028681275.1 Aliarcobacter sp. | reverse complement strand
GCTATTATATATTGAATATATTCACTAAAATCTCTTAAAATTGATTTAACCATAGCTAAGGTATCAGTCGATTCTTCACCAACAATAACAGCATTACCATTAGCATCAACTGTTTGAGTAACTTGCTCAATAGGTTTAACTCCTATAAATTTAAAGTCCCTAACTGTTATTTTATCACCTCTAGTTTTATCATATCCTATTGTATCTTGAACAACTGATTCTAATGAAGCAATAAACTCTTCTTTATTTGGAATATCTTTTAAAACAGATGAATCAAAAGTTACAGCAGCAGTTATACGTTTAATATTTGTATAATTATTATCTTTTTGTGTAACAACTTTTTTTGAAATTTCATAGTTTGTAACAGTATTTGTACCTTCATTTTTTGAAGCCATTCCCGCAGCTCCATTTCCAGTATTTGGTGTTTGAATGTTATTATCTACACCAGCAACACCATTATTATTAGATGGCATTCCTTGAGAATTTGAACTATTTTCTATTACTTGTTGAGATCTAATACTTCCCTCTGGATTATAAATCTCTTCTTCAACATCTTTTTTTACAAAATCTAAAGAGACAGTAACTTTTGCTACAACTCTTCCAACCCCAACAAAAGGTTCTAATAATGCTACTACTTTTCTTGAATAATCTTCTTCTAATCCCTCTTTATACTTATTTTGAGTAGTTGATTTTTGATTATTTATGTCATCTTGTGATTGTTGAAGTAAACTACCATCTTGGTCAATTAATTGTATATTTTCTTGTTTTAAGTCAGGAACTGCTGAAGCTATAAAATTTTTAATTCCATCAATTTGTTTTTGAGTTAAAAAAATTCCTGGTTTTAAAGAAAGTACGGCTGAAGCTGTTGTATCACTTTTCTTTTCTGTAAAAATTGTATCTTTTGGAATAGCAATTTTTACACTCGCTCTTAATACTCCTGTTAGAGATTCTAATGATCTTGATAATTCACCCTCTAATGCTCTTAAATACTTAACTTTATTTTCAAAATTTGTAGTACCTAATGATGATTTCTCAAATATTTCCCAACCAACGTGTTGACTTGTAGCTGCTTCACTTGTAACTAATTTGATTTTTGCAATATTAATAAACTCTTTTGATGTTTTTAATGTTAAACTATTTCCAGTACCACTAACAGCAAACTGTATTCCAGCTGCTTCAAGCTCATCACTTGCTAACATAACTTGAGATTTAGTTAAATTTGAAGCAATAGTGTAATTTAATTTTTTATCTTCTGCTTTAATACTTGAATAAACTAATAAACCAACTAATAATATAAATAATAAAGAGAAACCTCCAATTATAACTGCTCGTTGAGCCGTATTTAAATTATTAATAAACTTTAAAAATTGATCCATAGATTATTTATCCTAATTAATTTTTAGCTGAAGATTCAATAACTGATCTAAATAATTTAGAATCTCTTTTTATTGATGATTGGATTGCGTCATATAATATTTTATTTTTAGACATTTCACTAATTTGATTATCTAAATTAACATTGTTACCATCGTTTTGTTCTTGTAAACCCTTTACTTCTAATAATCTTGGATTTACAGTAGACAAATTATTATTAATCATAGGTATATGTTTTGAATTTGTTTGTTTCATTTTTAAACTATTAGTTTGGGTATTTAGCTCATCTTCAAAAACTAACTCTTTTGTTTTATAATTTGGCGTATTTATATTAGCAATATTACTTGAAATAACTTTTTGCTTTTCAGCTCTAAAATTTAACTGTTCATAAAGTTTATTTGATATGCTACTAGCTTCCATTATTTAGTATTACTTCCTATTTTTTCTATTAATGATGCATTTAATTCATCTATTGACTTAACTGCTTTTTGTGCTTGTTCAAATCTTCTATTAGCATCTATTAGTTCAACCATTGTACTAACAGAATTTACATTTGATTTTTCTATTGCACCTTTTACAATTAAACTATCATTATTTTCAAATGATTCTATCTGAGCAGAACTCTTCGCAAGATACGTATTATCACCAATTTTTTCTAAATCATCATATGATACCTTAACAACACCAATTTGAGATGCAGTATCTTCATCAATTACAATAGGTTCATTATCAGCATTTAATACATTATTTCCATTTCCATCAACTAGAAAATTATCTAAATTCTTAAATGCTCCATCTCTAGTGTAAACAATATCTCCATTTTGATTTTGTATTTTAAAAAAAGTATCCGGATTACTTAAAGCAAAATCAAAAGTATTACCAGTCATAGCAATAGGACCCATTTCACTATTTATAAATTTCGAGTCAATTTTTGGAATATTGTTAACCACTGTATTTATTTTTGTAGGAGCAATATTTTGTTCTTGAGCCCTTTGTAAATAATAATTAAAAGTAGTTTCAGATGTACCTTCTTGCTTAAAACCATTAGTATTTATATTTGCCAAATTATTACTAATTTGATCCAATCTATTAATTTGGTTTATCATCGATGCAGCAAGTGGATAAGTACCTTGATTCATTAAACTACCTCCTATTAATTATTTATTATCTGAAAATTCGGCAATTAATTTATCTAAATCATCACCTATTAAATCATCTGTACTATCACCATGAATATGTTTTGCAATTGCAACTTCTTTTGTTGCACCATCATCTTCAAATAAATTATTTAAATATAAAGACAATTTTCTAATAACAGACATAACTCTTTCGATTTTTTGTCTATTTATATCATTAAATTGCATTAACTCCATAGCCTGAAAAATTTCAGAATCTTCTGAATTAATTAGATTTTTTATATTTTTTAAAGAATCTGCAACTTTATTCGTATTTGCCAAATGTTCATTAAATACTTTTATATTTGGAAATTTACTGTTTAATGATGATAATAAATTTGCTTGAGAACTAAAATATGTTTCAAACTCTTTTATATAATTTCTTAACTCATTATTATTGTCTAATGTTAAACTTAAAACATCAAAAATTTGAGAAACTTTCTCTTCAGAATCATTTGCAACTTGACTTAACTGATTAACAACTTTTGTATCTTTTTCAGCTGGTAATGGAAATACACCTTCTTTTATTTTAGTATTAGTCCAATCACTTACAATCTCATCTTCACTTCTAATTAATTTCTTTTCAACAACAATATCTTCTTTTTCAGGTTCAGTGGCTTTTTCAGGTTCTAAAATTGGCTCAACAGAAGGTGCGCTTTCACTTGCATTTTCTATCTCACTTAATAGTTTTTCAATGTCCGAACTACTGACACTACTCGAGCTAGATTTAAATTCAACTTCATTATCTGTTGAATTATCATTGTCAAATTTAATATCTTCTTTTAAACCCTCTGTTTGAGATAACAATTCCTCAATTTCTTGAGTATTAACAGCTACTGTTTCATCTTCCGTCTCAACATCATCTTCAATATCAAGACCATTCATTAAAGCTTCAATCTCTTCTTGGCTCATACTCATGACAATACCTTATATTATTTTTTTAATACTCCGTCAAGCTTCTCTTTTAGAACTTCAGCATTAAAAGGCTTAACTATATAATTATTAACCCCTGCTTTTAATGCAGTAATAACTTCGCCTTTTCCACCTTCAGTTGTAATCATAATTATAGGTGTTTTTTGATGTATACCTTCACTTCTAACTTTTTTAACAAGTTCTAGACCATTCATATTAGGCATATTCCAATCTGTTAATATAACATCATAACGACTTTCACTAAGTAATTTCCATGCTTTTAAACCATCTTCGGCTTCATCGAAACTATCTTTAGTAAATCCTAATTGCATAACTACATTTCCAATGATTCTTCTCATTGTAGAGCTATCATCAACTATTAGAATTCTCATTAAGTATCCCTTTATTTATAAATATATTCAATTTATATGCATTATATATAATTTGTTTTAAATTTACACTTAATGTATCAAAAAAATAATAAGCGAAATTTATCTAAATTTAATTATTCTTAAAATATAATAAATATATGCAACTTTAAAGGATATATCGTGATTAGAGGACTCTACACAGCAGCAACAGGTATGAACTCAATGCAACATCAAATTGATGTAACGTCAAACAATATAGCCAATGTTAATACTACAGGATTTAAACAAGATAGAGCTGAATTTCAAGATTTAATGTATGAAAGTCTGAATTATACAGCTGGTAAAACTAGCCAAACAACAACCAATCCAACGGGAATAGATGTAGGTCTGGGAGTTAGAGTTTCGGGAATTCAAAAAAACTTTACGGAAGGTGATTTAAAGCTAACATCAAATACTTTAGATTTAGCTATTCAAGGAAAAGGTTTTTTTCAAATTACTCTTCCAAGTGGGGAAACTGCTTATAGTAGAAATGGTGCCTTTAAACTAAATAGTGAGGGTTCTATTGTAAATTCAAGCGGCTACCCTCTTAATCCAGAAATTGTTGTTCCAGACAATGTTACTGATTTATCTATTGCAAAAGATGGTACAGTTACGGCAACAGATCCTCAAACAAGTACCACAATAGATTTAGGTCAAATCACTGTTGCAGATTTTATAAATCCAGCAGGACTTACTCCGTTAGGTGATTCTTTATTTATGCAAAGTGATGCTTCGGGGGATGTATTAGAGGGTAATCCAACAGAAGAACAATTTGGAAGCATTCAACAAGGTATGATTGAATTATCAAATGTAAAATTAGTAAATGAAATGGTTGATTTAATTACAGCTCAACGTGCTTATGAAGCTAACTCTAAAGCAATTACAACTGCTGATGGAATGCTTGATACAGTTAATAGATTAAAAAACTAAACTAATTAAATAAAATTTATGAATTTAGAAGAACTAAAAAAACTTCGTCAAGAAAAATTTCTAGCTCATAAGAAAAAAAAACGAGAATATTATTTAAAAAAAAAAGAGACTGAAGTAAGAAAAATTTATGATTACGACACTGAACTTAATAGTGATAATTTTGCTCTTAAAATAAAAGAGATCATTAAGGCTCAAAAAAATTATTTAGATAATAGAAAAGATATAATTATTACAAAGATGAATGATTATAAAGAGAAAAAAAAAGAGTATTATGAGCTAAATAAAGAAAAAAGACTTGAATATGATAAAGAATATAGAGAGAAAAGAAAAGAAGAGCTTAAGCAATATAGAAGAGAGTATTATAAAAAGATAAAAGAAATTAAAAGTTTAAAAGAGTAAAAAATGCCAGATGAGAACAACCAAGTAGATCCTGACAATATAAATTATACAACTAACACTTATGGTTCAAATAGTGAAGAAACAGGTGTAGAAAATAATACAAATGATGATTTGGAAGAAATAAATGAACCTCCGGTTGAGTTAAAAGAAGAATTTGTAAAACCAAAAAAAAGTATTCTTCCAAAAATATTAATTGGAATTGTTAGTGTTTTAATTTTACTTTTAATTATTGGCGCAATACTCTATTTTACAGGTTTTTTTGCACCTAAAGAGCCACTAGTAAAAGTAGAACAAAAAGAAGTTACTCCTGTGGTAGTAGAAAAAGCTGAAACTACTGATAATGGTTATAAATTTGATGTTAAAGATATTAATTCGAAAAAATTAAATGAACAATTGGCAAATTTAACTAACAAAAATGTTCATACTGAAAAAACTGAAGAAAAAGAAAATGAAAAGAAACTAATAGAAGAACAAAAACAAAAAGAAGATGAATTACTAAAAAACCAAGAGAATGAACTTTTAAAACAAAAAGCTCAACTTGAAGAAAAGAAACTTGAGTTAGAAAAAGAGAAAGCTCAACTTGAAGAGATGAAACAACAAGCAGCAGTTTTAAAAAATGAATTAGAGACAACTAGTTCAAATAATGTAGTTGAGGGGATTCCATCAAAAGCAACAGAAAAAACAAAAATAGTTGCAGATACAAAAGAAGTAATAAATAGTAAACAACAAGACAAAGATGTGAATAAAAATAATCAATTTTTATTGTTTATTAGTGTTGCAAAAATAAAAGGTGTTTTATATAAAAAATATTTAGACAAGATTGTTGCAATTAATCCAAATGTTAAATTATGTAGAGATGATAAAAACAGAATAGAGATCTATTATGGACCTTTTGAAAAGAATGAAGATAGAACAGAATTATTAAATAAATTAATCAACAATAAATTTAATGAAGCTTATGAGTTAGAATTTACTCAAGAAGAGTATGATAAAAGATGTAACTATTAATATTTAAGAGTTTTCTAAAATAACTAGTGAATCTTTTACTTCAATCTTTTTATCGTGGATATTTACATTTAAAACATATTTATCAAAGATATGAGGTATTAAAAATACTTTTGGAAGACCTTTCTTTACAAGTTCTTCGCTAGTTGTAATTTCTAAATAATCATTTAAAGGATACCTTTGTATCTCTTTTACTTTCCCTAATAATAAATCATTTTCATAAACATTACAAGAGATTAAATCAAACCAAAAAAATTCATTCTTTTTTAATTTACAGTTCTCTTTTGTTTGCTCAAATGTTGAATAAAGTTCTTGATTAGTTAGTTTTTTTGCAGTTTCAAGATCATCAAAATTTTCAAATTTAATTAATTCCCTTGAAGAGTTATATTCAGCAACTTTTAGTTCTAATTTTCTATTAGTTTTAAAAACAGCACCTTTTTTAAACTGTTCAGGAAAATCTGTATCCATAAAAAGTCTTAAATGACCTTGTAATCCAACAGCTTTTCCTAACTTAGCTACAAATATATCATTACTATTCATAGACAACTATTTCACCACTACTTGTATTTTATAAGAAATACCATCTTTTGCTTTACAACCATTTGCCATAGTTTTTAAAGCATTAATCATATTTC
>JAQUIV010000089.1 GCA_028681275.1 Aliarcobacter sp. | reverse complement strand
ATATCGAAATTGGTTTTATAGATAAAGAAAGAATAGAACAACCAAAAATTCTTGAGCAAAAATTAAAAGTTATATTTTCAGTAGAAGATTTTAATGAAGAATTAAATAGCCTAGAAAAAGGTAGTGTAACTTCTATTAAACAAATGAAAAGTGTAGATAATTTTTTAGAAATTAGAACAGAAGCTTTTTCAAATGAAAAGGCACTTGAAAAAAATAAAAAAGTTTTAGAGTATGTACAAAGTTTATATAATCCAAAGATTGAACAATATAAAGTAATTTTGCACAATAATATATTGGATACACAAAGAGATATAAATTATATAAAAGATGTTGAAATAAAAAATGTTATTGCACAAATAAATATTTTAAAAGAACAAGAAATCAAAAAAATTGAAAATGAAATTAAAGCTTTAAAGAATCAAGAAATTCCTTTATTAAAAAATGAAATTGATTTTCTTTCAAAAACTAAGATAAAATCTCTTCAAGATAAAGTTTTATTTTATTCTAAAAGTTTAGAAAAATATAATTTAGAATTAAATAATTTGATGAAAAAAATAGACTTAAATTCTGATGCTTCATCAATGATAGCTTCTATTCAGATTTTAAATTATCAAAATCTAATAACAAATACACAAAATCAAATAAAAGATTTAGAAATTCAAATAGAATCAATTTTAAAAGATGATGTTCTAAAATTGAAAAATAAAATTGAAAATATAAATAATATACAAATTTATGATTTAGAAACAAAAAAAGATAATGTTTCAAATGAAACTATTAGAAAATTACAGAGTAAAATTGACATTGAATTAAAAACAAAAATAACTCAATTAAATGAGAAAATTGAAACTCTAAATTTTAAGAAATCAGAACAAAACTTAAGTAATATGAAACTTGTAGGAGATTATATAATAAGTGATAATCCTATTAAACCTAAAAAATCATTAGTTATTATGGTTTCTTTTGTAACAAGTTTTATTCTAAGTATTTTTATAGTATTTGTTCTAGATTTTATAAACAACACAAAAATAAATTCTCAAAAAGAAGAATAAATACCCCATTTAAACACTATTTCAATCCATAAAAGCTAGAATAAAAAATAACGATTATTTTAGGACTTTTATGGATCTCTTTCTCTCAACATTTTTGAAAATATTTTTCTTAATGACACCTTTTTTTGTTTTAACTATGTTTTTAACTATGACTCAAGATGCGACAGTTAAACAAAGGAAAGCTTTAGCTATCAAAGTTACTATTTCTGTAATAGTAGTGAGTTTTACATTGCTTTTTTTTGGAAAACATATTTTTTCGGTTTTTGGAATAACTTTAGATGCTTTTAGAATTGGAGCTGGTGCTTTATTGTTTTTAACAGCAATTGATTTAGTACGAGGAAAAGAGCATGAATCAAATGTTGATGATAAAGAAATTTCCCAATTAGCAGTTGTTCCTTTATCTATGCCTATGATAATTGGACCTGGAACTACGGGTATTTTACTTGTTATGGGAGCGACTTTAGATGATACTTCAAGTTTTATAACAGGAACAATGGCACTTTTAACTGCTGTTTTAGTTATTGGTTTGATGTTATATACCGCAAGTTTTATTGAAGAGTTTGTGGGTAAAGAAGCCTTAAGTGTTGTTTCAAAAATCACAGGTTTGATATTAGCTGCACTTTCTGCACAAATAGTATTTACTGGTATTAAAAACTTTTTAGGATTATGATGAAAATATTTTATTTTGGTGGACAAAAATCAGGTAAAACAAAAGCTGGAATTAAAAAGGCTTTAGAATTAGCAAAAGAAAATAAACCATATTATGTGGCAACTTACGATAACTCTTTTGGCGATGATTCTATGCAAAATAGAATAGATAAACATATTCTTGAGAGAAAAGAAGATTTTATAACTATTGAAGAGCCAAAAGATTTGACTAAAATAGTAGAAGTTAATAAAACATATTTGATAGATTGTGTTTCTATGTGGCTTTTTAACAATCTTGAAAATAAAGAAGAGACTCTAAAAACACAGCTTCAAGAGATTTGCCAAATAGATGCAAATATCATTTTTATTTTAAATGATGTCTCTTGTGGAGTAATTCCTTTTGATAAAGAATCACGAAGATTTGTTGATTTTTCAGGTCTAATTGGACAAGAGTTAGCAAAACTATGTGATGAGGTTTATGAGGTGAAATATGGAATTGAAAGAAGATTAAAATGAAACAAATATTAAACGCTTTTTTCTTTGCACTTTCATACTTTTCTATAATTCCTGTATTTGTTAAAAACATGGAAATAAACAACGAAACTTATAAATACACTTTAGTTTTATTACCTCTTGTTGGAGCTATTTTAGCTTCACTTGTAATAGGTTTAAATCTTGGTTTAAATGAATTTTTTAATCCTTTATATTCTGCTTTTGTTTGTGCAGTTGTATATCTAGCACTTTATGGATTTATTCATACAGAAGCAATAATCGATGTGGTTGATGCTTGGTTTGCTTCATACAGTGGAAAAGATGCCTATAAAATCATGAAAGAATCAACTATTGGAGCAATTGGTGCTTTATATGGTTTTTCATTTGTTTTATTAAAAGTGGGAATTATCACTTATGTTTTATATGAAAAACAATATATTTTATTTTTGATTGTTTGTATTTTTTCAAGATTAAATCTGATTTATCTGCTTGGATATTTTAAATTTAGTAAAGATAGTTTTTTATCTTTGGCTTTTGCAAACTCTGGGATTTTTCAGCTTAAAATCTTTGCTTTGATTTATGTGATAGTTGCATTTTTTATTGGAGTAAATGTTTTGGTTTTATTTGTTTTAAGTTTGGCAAGTTTTTACATAATTCTAAAAATCTTAAACAATAAATTTGGTTTTGTAAATGGAGATTGTTTGGGATTTACACTTGAACACACAGAATTAATACTTTTAAATATAGGACTAGCGATAATATTATGAAAACATTTGAACATGGTGGACAAATAGAAAAATTTGCCTTTGATTTAGGATGTAGTGTAAATGAGATAATCGACTTATCATCAAATATAAATTTTATAAAACCTCAAATAAATATTGATTTTAACACTTTAGATATTTCTTCATATCCAACCTATGATAAATTATATGAAAAAATAGCTTCAAATTATGGAGTTGAAACTTCTTTAATTGAGCTTTTTAATGGTGGAAGTTCTGCAATTTTCACTCTGTTTAAACATCTTGCTTTACAAACTTGTACCATTTATTCACCTGCATATTTGGAGTATAAAAAAGCTTCTTTAAATTTTGGATATGAACTAAATACAATAAACAGATTTGAAAATATAAAAGAAGATGTAAAAGAGAACTCTTTGGTGATTTTTGTAAATCCTGCAACTCCCGATGGAAAATATTACGATGTAGAAGAGTTGATGAAATCGTGGATAAAAAAATCTTGTACGATTTTAATAGATGAAAGTTTTTTAGATTTTTGCGATAAATTAAGTGCCATAAAATACCTAGAAACTTACGATAAATTATATATTCTAAAATCAATGACGAAGTTTTATTCAAGTGCAGGAATAAGAGTTGGAACAATAGTTTCTACAAAAGAGAATATAGAAAAATTAAAAGAGTTCGAGCCTATGTGGAAACTTTCTCAGTTTGACTCAAACTATTTACAAGCAGCTCTTGATGATAAACTTTTTAAAAATCTTTCAAAAGAGATAAATCTAAAAAATAAAATAGAGTTAGAAAATATCTTAAAAAACTCAATTTTAGTGGAAGAGATTTTTGAAAGTAGTGCAAATTATCTACTTGTAAAACTAAGAAATCTAAGTGCAAAAGAGTTTCAAGAGAAATTAAAACCATATAAAATTATGGTTAGGGATTGTTCAAATTTTGATTATTTAAACTCTTCACATGTGAGAATTGCAGTAAAAAGTTCAAGTGCAAACGAAACTTTACAGAAGGCATTAAAAGAGATATGTTAATAGAAAATAGATTTTTAAAATATCTCTCTTTTTTAATATCTTTTGTTTTTATTACTTATGTGATTTATATAATCATCTCTTCATTTTTTATAGTTAAAAACCAGTTTATAGATATTGGTGATGCAACTTATGTAAATCAAGTAAGAACTGATGAATACACCATAAAACTAGCAGATTTTTTAACTAAAGATTGTAATAAAAATCAAATTTGTGAAGTTCAAGCTATGCTTGATTTTGCCACAAGAATCCCATATAAAATAAATGAAAGTATTGCAAGAAGTGCAAAACAAGTGGTTGAGCAAAACTTTGGAGATTGTGATGATAAATCAAATTTGCTGATTTCTATGCTAAAAGTGCGTGGATATGAAGCCTATTTTGTACTTGTTCCTGAACATATTTTTGTAATAGTAGATTTAGAAAAATTGCCAAATAAAAAAGCACTTTATGTAAATGATAAAAGATTTTATGTTTTAGAAAGTACAGCAACAAATTCTAAAATAGGTTTTCCTTTGAAATATAAATTAGAGCAAATAGAAGCAATAGTTGACCCATTTGTAAATAAAAAATTAGTTATAAAGAAATTAGAATATAAGTAAAGGAGTTAAAATGGAAAATATAATAATTACTGGTACCTCAAACGGAATAGGTCGAGTTATAGCAAAAAATTTAAGAAAAAAATATCATGTAATAAACATCGATATTGTTGAAAATAAAATGGATAGAGTTGATTTTTATAAGTGTGATATTTCTGATAAAGGGCAACTTTTAAAAACTATTGAAAAAATAAAAATAAATATCGATTCACTTTATGCCCTTGTAAATAATGCTGCAATGTTTTCAAAAAAGATTTTAGAAAAACAAACCTTTGAAGAGTGGGAAAATATAATAAATACAAACCTAACTGCTCCATATATTCTTTCAAAAGAGTTTGCAAGTTTTTTAAAAGAGTCACAAGGGCATATTATAAATATCTCTTCAACAAGAGCTTCTATGAGTGAAGAAGGAACAGAAGCATATAGTGCTTCAAAAGGTGGAATAAGTTCTTTAACACATGCACTTGCAATGTCACTTAGCCCTGAAATAAAAGTAAACTCTATAACTCCTGGTTGGATAAATACTGATGTAAACTATCTTCCAACAAAAAATGATAATCTTCAACATCCAAGTGGAAGAGTAGGAACTCCTGATGATGTGGTAGATGTTGTTAAATTTTTATTAAAAAACAAAGGTTTTATAACAGGAAGTGATTTTGTAGTTGATGGTGGAATGACTAAGAAGATGATTTATGTTTAGGATACTTTTATGAAAAAATCAAATCAAGAAAGATTGGAAGAGTATTTAGTAGGTAATGAAAAGAGTTACTTAAAAAGTGATATTTCAAATGGTAAAGTTATTATGCTTTCTGGGAAATGGGGAAGTGGTAAAACTTTTTTTTGGAAAGAAATTATTGAAAAAAATTTAAAAAAAGAAAAAATACCAAATAATTACATAAGCCTTTATGGAAAAACTTCAATTCAAGAGATTAAAAATGAAGTGTTTTTAAAAATATTTGAGAGTATGGATATATTTAAAATTGACGATAAATCTTTTGGACTTGCTAAAGATACTGCAAATCTTATTACAGATATTACAAAATCTGTAAGTGTATTTGGATTTAATTTAGATTTATCAAAAATAGTGGATAAATCATTTGAAAAATTAGAAAAAGTTAAAGAAGAAAAAAAAGAAAAAGATATAAAAAATACTTTAAATAGTGGTGCAATAATCTGTTTTGATGATTTTGAAAGAAAATCAAAAGATATAGATTTAAATGATTTATTTGGATTTATTACAAATTTAACTATTGAGTTTGACTGTAAAGTAGTGATTATTTTAAATGATGATGTTTTTGAGGGTGAAGAAAAAAAGATTTTTTCAAATGTGAAAGAAAAATCAGTATCTAAGTTTTTGAAATATGAACCAAAAATAGAAGAATTATTTAATTTGATTTTTGATTTAGAGATTGAAAAAGATAATAAAAAACAAAAAAAATATAAAGATTTAGAACCATATAAACAAATTATTTTAAAAACTATTATAGAAACAAAAGAATTAAATGCAAGAATTTATATTCAAGTTTTGGATAATTTAGTTGAATTAATTAAAAATAATACATTTTCAATAAAGAAATATATACAATATTTGATATTAGTTAATATAAACTTTATATTAACTCATCATATTATAAAAGTTGATTTTGAATTTGAGAAATCTAAATATGACCCAATAAAAGATATTGAAAAAGAAGTAGATGCGAAATTTTTACTAATGAAAACTAAATCAGAAATTGAATTACCAATAAAATTAATTGAATACTTAGAAAAAATTAAAAAAGATAAAATTAGTTTTTTAATATTAAAAGAAACAATATCTTTCTACGAAAGCCAAAATAGTAAAGGCAATGGGAATTATATTGATAATACGGAAGTATTAAATCAATTTATAGACAATCATTTGAATTTAGTTAGAAGTTATATTTTTATATCAAAACATCAAGATATTATAAAATTTGAAAGTAATAATGAAGCTGAACAGCAATTATTTAATGAAATAAGTAACTTCATAGAAACAGGAATTTTAATCTAAAACCCAAACTATTTCAAAGGCAATTTGATGATAAATTTTGCGCCAAATTGCCCATTGTTTACTTCGATAGTTCCTTTAAAATATTTTTTGATTATATAATAAGTGATATACAATCCAAGTCCCGTTCCTTGGCTTTGATGTTTTGTTGTAAAGTATATATCAAAAACTTTTTTTAGATTTCCTTCTTTTATTCCACCTGCATTATCTTCAATTTCTATATAAACAAAAGAGTCTTTAATATAAGTTTTTA
>JAQUIV010000088.1 GCA_028681275.1 Aliarcobacter sp. | reverse complement strand
GTTAATATATTAACGTTAAAATTTTCTTTTATCAGTATTTCAAGTGAATAAAGATTTTCTTGTATATCATCTACTAATAAAATATTAAAATTATTCATATCAATAACCTTTTTAATTTATTTATAAGTAGAGATTATACAAATAAATAGTATTCAGAGTGTATCATTGTAATGAAAAATTTATATTTATTACTAATTATATATTTAAATAATAAAAAAATCTAAATCGGATTTGTTTTTCTAAAGTTATAAAAATAATTAAAATTAGTCTTATAAGAATAAATATATTTAAATTTAATAATTTTTATATGAAATAAGTAAAATAATATTATTTTAACACTATTTAATTATAGAATTTCATTAAGAGATATATTTTAAGGAGATTTTATATGAATAGTGTTTTTATAGATACTATAAATAATAAAAATAGCAGTTCACTTTTATTTATTAGTACGGACGAAGAATATGTGAATAAAATTAAAAATTTTTTAGATGATAAATGTAATATATTTTTTCTTAATAATGATAAGTTTTATTTACTAAATTCTGTAATAAATAGTTTTGATTTGATAGTTTTTGATAATAGTAAGAATTTATTGCCAAAATTTATAGAAGGGTTTAAATTTACAAAATTATACAATTTTAATATTCCAATTATTTTATTAGAAGATGAAATTTCAAATGACCTTTCTTTATACAAATTTTGTAATATATATACCATTTTAAATAAAAATATTGATGGAAATCTTTTAGCTAATAATGTTGAATTAAGCCTAAATTTTTTAAATAATAATAAAAAAGTTCAATTTGAAAAAGGGTTTTATTTCGACATAACTAAAGAGATTTTATATCAAGATAAAAAAATTATTGAACTTACACATATTGAAAGAAAATTGATAAGTTTACTTGTTTCAAACATAAACACTTTGGTTAATTATGAGGAAATTTCAAGTGTTGTTTGGAAAGGTAAAAAGTTTTCAATATATTCTTTAAGAAATGTTGTTAAACATATTAGAGAAAAAACTGACGAATTATTTATCAAAAACTCTTCAAATAGAGGTTATGTAATTAATACGATTTAATAAATGAGTTTTAATGTATCTCATTCCCATATTTAATAATATCAACACCATATTTGTCTCTGATTTTTAAGAGTTTTTCATTTAAAGATGCAAACTTCAAATCACTCTCATAGTCTAAGAGCGAGTATGTTTTTTGATTATGGGTATTGGAAAAATTAGATGCACTGATTGCTATATATTGTATCTTATGCCCATAATGGTTATCTAATTTTTTTATCATATCAATTGATAAATCACACAAGAATCTTTCGTTAAATAGTCTATTCTCTGTAACAGACTGTGAGTTTTTTATGCCATACTCATATTTTATCTTAAAGTAAAAAGTTGTTGGGTTTAACTTCAACTTTGAGATGGTATGACTTAGGTATCTAGCTAATATTGAGGTTCTTCTATATATTTCAGTTCTATCTTGTACAGCTTTAAAGTTTCTACTTATACCTATACCTTTTCTATCACTATTGGGTATAACATTTTCATTATCAGTGCCACAAATCTTGTTATATAACTCTTTTCCAGTTTTTCCATATTGATTCAATAAATTAGGGCTATTTCTTAAATCACCCAATGTTTTAATACGATAATCTTGTAGTTTTCTAGCGATTGCTTTTCCAATACCAGGGAAGTCGTTTACACTTATATTTTTTGTATATTCTAAAACCATATCACTAGGAAGTGCATATACTCCAAAGGGCTTTATTCTATCAGTTAGAAGTTTGGCTATCCATTTACTCTTAGATGCTCCAATGGTTATTGGTAAGTTAAACTTTTTTAAAATATCATCTCTTAGTTCAGTTATAAACTCTAGGGTATCTTCATCTTTAATATAACCATCTAAATCACCAAACCATTCATCTATACTATACTGTTCAAGTAGTGGTATTTTCAACTCTAAATATGATTTTAATTTTTGAGATAACTCTTGGTAAAAATAGTGGTCGCTTGGTAATACAACTAAGTTAGGACATAAGGAAAATGCTTCTTTTAATGATGCTCCTGTTTTAATTCCATATGGTTTACACTCATAACTCTTAGTAATAACAATACCTCTTATCTTACCCTCACTGTCGATAAACTCTTTTTTCCAAGCTTGTAATATATTTTTCTCATCATAGTTGTTTTTAAACTCCAACACAGAGTTAAAAGCACCTGTATCACCTAATACCATTCCCTCTTTCTTATCATTTGAAAATATCTTATTATCACTACCCTTGGCAATAACAACATTCTTTCCCATTAAAAATGGGTATCTTGTTCGTTCAGCTGAAACGAAGTAGCAGTCTAGGTCTAAATGTATCTTCATTACTCTTCTTTACTAAATTTATAGAAGAATTATAATTAGTTTTTTTTCTAACAATCGATTATGTTGCAAATTGAAAGATTTTTGAAGGTAGGTAATCGATACCGCTTATTATAATAAATCTCTAAAAGCTCTTATTCTAGAGTTCTTTATAGCAGTCCTAAATTCGTCAACATATTTTATAAATGACCTGTTTTTACAAAAATGATAGTTTCTTCTTCAACATAAGGAAAATGCTCACTTAAATGTGGACTTCTAATCCAAGAACCTTGTGGATAAGTTCCATGTTCATCTATAAAAGTTCCACTTAATACTAAAATTTCTTCTCCACCCCAATGTTTATGAGGAATAAATCTTTCACCTTTTGCCCATTTTACAAGTGCTGTTTGAATTGATAAAGGCATAACTTCTAAATTTCCATGACCTGCCAACCAAGAAGTTAAATTTGTATCTATATTAACTTGTTCATCATCTTTAAAATAGTTTATTTTTCTAAAAATAGTACAACCATTATTAGATTTTACAAACGCTTCATCTTCTTTTGGTAAACGAAGATAAGTTCCACTTTTAAACTCTCCAAATTCATTGCTATAAGTTCCTTCTAAAACAAAGATTTCTACACTATTTATTTTCGATTCGCTATTTAAAATAGAATTTTCTTCAAATTTTAGTATAGATGTTTCTTCTTCATCTTTTTTTGATAATAATTTTCTAAAAACACCTTTTGTTTGGGTTTCATCCCAAAATATAGAATTTGTATTTATTAAAGCTCTTTTTTCATAATTATCATTCATATTAACTCTTTCTTTTTTAAATTTATTCCACATTCTAAGTCTAAGGTTACTTCATCATTTGATATTTTATATCCAAAGCTATAATTTTTTTGTATATATTATAGCTGAGCATAAACATGGAGGCTTTCCACAAGCTGTACAATCAAAATTAAATTTAATACTATCTTCTTTCCAAAAGTTTTCAATTAAAAACTCTTCTTTGAATCCTTCTTTTATAGCTAATCCTTTAATATTAACTATATCTTGGTTTTTCCAACCAGCCATTATTGCAAATCCTATTTTATTTTCTCTTAATTTAGAAATTGTATTTTTAAGTATTAAAGTTCCAATACCATAACCAGAATAATTCTCATCAACAGCTATTGAGTCAATATATCCTATTTTTTCATATTCTTTTTCTAATTGTAATTTTTTATCTCTTATAATTTTTTCTAAATAATCTAAATCTATAAATTTAGTAGTTGCATAAGCAACTATTTTATCATCTATTTTTGCACATAAATTTATATCATTATCTAATATCTCTTCATTTACAAATGAGCTTCCTAATGTTGCAGAAGCAATTTGAGCAACGTTACATAACATAGATTTATCCATGCTTACTATTACTATATTTTTGTTGTCAAATTTTTTTGTATTAATATTATTCATTTTTAAATATCTCAATTTATACTAAGTCTTTTTAATCATATATCCAACACTAATTTTCATAATAATCAAATCTTAATAAGTTTTATCTCTTGTTTTTTTATTACAAATTTTGCATAAGCTTTTTTATCTAATTTATTATAGCTACTTATTTTTAACAGTTTTTGATAATCATCTTTATTAAGTTCAATTTCCTATTCATCGATTGGGTCTTGTTTATCCCAAGCTTTCATTAGTTTTCTTTCTTAGTCAGACAGGTTAATATTATATGTATTACTCATATTGAAATATGCTTTTGCTATATCACCTTTTATTTCATCTCTTAACATAAGCTCTTTTATTTATCGTCCTAGACTAGAATTTCTAATAAAATTTTTAATTGTTCATCTGTCTTATCAGGCATTAAAATTCTCAATTTCTCTAACTTTCTATTCTCCTTGGGATAAGTCATCATATCTTTAAATTTATTAGTTGCTCTCAATGCTTGTTTTTGGTCTTTACTTGCATATACTGATTCAGTATATTTTGTAGATTGATGACCTAACATAACACTTATATCTTCAATAGCTGTTTCATTTTGTATTAAAATAGAAGCTATTAAATGCCTCATATCATGGATTCTAATCTCAGGATAGCCCAAAGCTTTTAACATGCCATGAAAGTGTCTTCTAACAGTAATTATTGTTACATTAAATAGTTTATTATTCTTACTAATTTCTTTTTGTTCTCTTACTGCTCTTTTTAAATCATCATCTAATGAAAAAGTTAATGTTTTTTTGATTTTACTAATTTCTTTTGGAATGTCATAATCATTTTCTCTAAAATGTTTAAATTCTAGTTTTAAAACTTCACCAATTCTTCTTCCCGTTAATAAAAAAGCAAATACATTTCTCATTTCTTTATTTGTATAGTATTTTTGCCCATCGATTTCAATAAGACTATATTCCATCATAACATTAACAATTTTTTTACAGTCATCATCTTTTAGCCCATATTGTTTAAAACTAACTGATTCAAGACTGGGCAATTTAATTTTATCCCATCTAATCAATTCATTTTCACAATCGTTTAAAAACATTTTTATATTGCTTATAGTTCCTCTTAATGTGTTTGGTGCAAACTCTTTTTTTAATCTACTAATCATATCGTTAATGTCTGCTGTTGTAATTTCTTTAACAGATTTATTATGTAATTCAGTTGCTCTAATTATTAAAGAAGCTTTCCTATTGAATGTTGTTGATGGCGTTTCAGGATTATGTTTTTCTTCAATCCATTCTTCGGCTTTATCTATAAATCTTTCTATAACAACAATATTTTTATGTGCTTTCTCAATTTTATTCTTATTTCTTAATGTACCAAACTCCATTACACTATTTCTAATTATCTCTTTTTCAGAAATTACATAATCAAGAGCTTTTAAAAATGTATCAAAGTTTACATCATTAACAATAGTATAAATTTTTTTTACTAATTGTCCATCAACTCTTAATTTCAATCTAAATTTAAAAGACTTATCTTTTATATCTTTTGCATTTATAATCTTTTCAAGATTTAAATCTGTGTAATATGCAATACCTTTGCAATTTCTATTTGGTATTTCAACAAGAATATATTTCTTTTCCATTATCTTATCCATATAAAGTATACTTAAAATTATACTATTAAGTATACTAGAGAGTTATTTATTGTATTTAATTATAGCAGATAAATCTTTTCATGTAGTCTATAAAAGTCTATTTTTTAGGGATTATATCAATAAGTAGTTGATTGTATTTTTCTATGTACTACATAGGGTTAAAGAAAAGAGAACTTCATTATTTTTCTTTTCAAGAGCTTTTTTTGCTTGTTTAATTGTAGCACCAGTTGTGATTAAATCATCACATAAAATTGTCATTTGATTGCTTATATTTGTAAGCTTAAATTTTCGAGGATTTTTTTGCCTAAATTCCAAATCTTTTCCCGCATATTTTACTATATTTGTAGCTTTTAAGCAGTTGTATTTCGGAGTAATAAATTGTGATTTTAGATGACGAGCAAGAATTGTTGTATGAGAAAAATCATGTCGAGTGTGGTCATCAATTGGAATAGCAAAAACCTCTTTTTCAAAAACAAAGTTTTTGGCAAATTTCGCAAAAGAGAGTTTTGCAAGTAGATTAAAAACTCTATCACCATGAAAATAGTATTTAGAAGAGATTAAATCTTCTAGTTCTGAAAGGGTATAAAATGAGTAGTTAAAAAATCCATCTTCTATTTCTCTTTTGTGAAAAGAGGGAATTAATAGATTATTTTGACAATCTTTGCAGATTATTTGGAATGATAGGTTTTTACAGGTTAGGCATAACATAAAATAAATAATATCATAAATTATATATTCTTTTCTTTTTAGTAAAGAAAAGAACCAAAAGAAAAGCGTTCGCAGGGATTCAAAATAGCTAAAAAATCTATCTAAATTCTAAAATCTGAAAACTCGCTTTCGTTCCTCCAGCTCAAACAGTTCAAATTTCTTTACGAATTTAGATAGATTTTTCTTTACGCTATTTTGAAAATGCTCACATTTTTTTGGAGTACAAATTCTCATGTATATTGTGAAATACAGAGTTATAAAGTTTGTATGGATAAATTTTATTTATGGTATGGTTTTGAAAATAGAGTTTTAGATTTTGAGTGAAGTTCAAGGAAAAGAGAGAATTTAAAGCGCAGCGTACTAAAAGTACGTGAGCATTTAAATTATTGATTTGACGTAGAAATTCGCCAAAAGATGAAATTATATTTTTAAAACAGCCATAAATGCTTCTTGCGGAACATTCACTTTCCCAATTGCTTTCATTCTTTTTTTACCAGCTTTTTGTTTTTCTAGTAATTTTCTTTTTCTTGTAATATCTCCACCGTAACATTTTGCAGTTACATTTTTACCTGTTGATTTTACTGTTTCTCTTGCAATTACATTGTTTCCGATACTTGCTTGGATTGCTACTTCAAAAAGTTGTCTTGGAATCAGCTCTTTTAGGGCTTTGATAAATTCTCTTCCTTTAGTAAGTGCTTTATTTTCAGGAACGATAATAGAAAGAGCATCTACAACTTCACCTGCAACTTTAATATCAAGTTTTTGTAAAACACCAGGTCTAAATCCAACTGGTTCATAATCAAAAGATGCGTAACCTTTTGTTGTTGATTTTAATTTATCATAAAAATCCA
>JAQUIV010000087.1 GCA_028681275.1 Aliarcobacter sp. | reverse complement strand
GCCCTATGTTTAGGCTTAGCATACCCATTTCATAAGGTTTTTTATTCAATGGGTGGAATGGGACAAATAATAGAAGATTTATTAAAAGATGTAAATGTACATAATAAAGAAACTATAATATCGATACAAAAAGAAAAAGAATTATATAGGTTAATATCGACACAAAATGAATATTTAACTTCAAAAGTTATATTAAATTCTGCAATCTTTGAAAGCTCTAAACTATTTTTAGATGAAAATATAAAAAAGTATTATGATAAATTTTCATTTTCAGACCAAAGTGCTTTTGTAGTTTATTTGAAGTTAGATTCAAAGGAAAAATTCTTACATCACTATCAAATTATTTTAAAAGATAATATTCCAAATTGTATATCAAACTCTTTTTTTATTTCAGTTTCTGATATAAATGATGAAAAATTATCAAAAGATGGTTATAGTATAACAATCTCAACCCACTCAAAAGCTATATTTTGGGAAGGTCTAACAAAAGATGAATATGAAGAAAAAAAAGAGTTTACACAAAAATTTATCATAAATGAGTTTTTAAATAATTTTGAAAATATAAAACAAGAGAATATAAAAACTATTTTTTCAGCTACTTCAAAAACTTTTTATAGATATATAAACAGAAGTAATTGCGGAGGTAAACCAATAACTGCAAAAACAATTTTCCAACTACCAAGTTGCAACACTCCATTTAAAGGTTTATATAATGTTGGAGATACAGTTTTTGCTGGTCAAGGCTGGCCAGGAGTAGCTATTGGAGTAGGTGTTTTAAACAAAGAATTAAATAATGAAATAATCTAATTAAGTTTCAAAAAATAATAGATATTGTAAGATAATAATAATTTAGTAAATTGAGAATAGAATGAAATATAATTTAAATATTAGAGAAGTTACCTATGCATTATCAGGAGCTCTTGATTTAGTAGGAATTGATGATACTTTACATGGGAAGAGAGTAGCTTATATGGCTGCTGAACTAGCCAAAGAGTTAAATTTTGATAAAAATATTATTGATGATTTAATATTTATAGGAATGTTACATGATTGTGGAGTTTCTTCTACGGATGTTCATTCTCATTTAGTTACAGAACTTGACTGGAATAATTCACAAGTTCATTCTGTTCGTGGATATGAACTTTTGAACTTTACAAACATTTATAAAAAATATGCTTTGTATGTAAAATACCATCATACTCATTGGAAAGATTTACCAAATGATTTAACTTCTCTACAAAAAGATATTTCAAATATCATTTATTTAGTTGATAGAGTAGATGCGCTTAATGCACAAATGAAAGATACAGAAATAGAGTTTGTTTCAAAGATTCAAGAGATTTTGAAAAAATATTCAAATGAAATGTTCTCTCCTATATTGGTTGAAGCATTTATTTCTTTATCTTCAAGGGATTCCTTTTGGTTTTATTTAGAAAATGAAGCTTTAGATGGGTATTTTGCTGATTGGATAGAAAAAATTGAGGATGAAGAATTTGAATTTTCTGATTTAAAAGATATATCTTTAATGTTTGCAGCAGTTGTTGATGCAAAAAGTGAGTTCACTTCTGAACATTCTATTGGTGTTAGTTCCCTTGCAAGATATCTATCAGAGTTATTTGATTTAAATGAAGAGTCTTGTGAAGTTGTAGAACTTGCAGCTTTATTACACGATCTTGGAAAGTTAAGAGTCGATGATAATATTTTAAATAAAAAAACAACTTTAAGTGCCGATGAAAGAATAAAAATGAATCGGCATGGATTTGATTCTTATGTGATTTTGAGAAGAATAAAAGGTTTTAAAAATATAGCTCGTTTGGCTTCACTTCATCATGAGACACTAGATGCAAAAGGTTATCCATATAGTTTAAAAGAATCAGAAATACCATTTGAAGCTAGAATAATTGCAATTGCAGATATTTTTCAAGCTTTGATTCAAGATAGACCATATCGAAAAGGCTTATCTTTGATTGAAACTTGTAATATTCTGAGAAAAATGGCAGAAGATGGGAAAATTGATTCGCTAATAATTACAAAATTGGAAGATAATCTTCAAAGCTCTTATGAACATGCAACTATTAAATATAATTTATTTTCACAATAATTAGGAATACAAGATATGCAAAAAGTTGAATTAAAAATAGCACAAAAAGATTGGTTTTATATCATAATAATTGGTGCTCTTTTTGGATTTTTTATCTCTTTATGTTTTTATTTTGTAAGTTATGATTTACAAAATATTTCAACGATAATTTTTAGTACGGGAACAGCTATTTTTATCTCGTTATTTGCTTTTCTTTTAATAACAATTTCAAATAAATTTATTCTTCCAAAAGTAAATAAAAAGTTTTGGTATTTGATTAGTTTTATATTCTCTTTTTTATCTGGTTTTTTGGGTTTTACTTTCTCTTTTTTGCTTTTTTCTTTTGGTGATTTTAAAATTTTAGACATTATTTCTGCTTTTTGGATTTATATTTCTATTACTATTGGCTTTTTAACTTTTTTAGTTGGATTGATTTTGCATCAATTTATCTCTATGAAATACAAAAATGAAGAGATAAAAACTCAAATTTTAGAGACGAAATTAAAAGCTTTGGAAAACGAACTAAATCCTCATTTTTTATTTAATGCTTTAAATTCAGTCTCTGAGTTGATTTATGAAGACCCTAAAAAAGCTGAAAATGCAGTGATTGAAATCTCAAAATTTTTAAGAAATGCTATAAATAAAGAGAGTTTAATTTCCCTTGAAACAGAACTTTCTATGGTAAAAACCTATGTAAATATTGAAAATGTAAGATTCGATGAAAAAATAGTTTTAAATATAAAAGATTTTAGTGAATTTAAAAACATCAGAATACCAAAGTTTTCAATTCAACTTTTAGTAGAAAATGCTATAAAACATGGATATTTAGGAAAAGTATTAAATATCAATATAAATTTTTCAAATGACAAAATAATGGTACAAAATGATGGGAAAATAGCTAATATAGTTAAGTTTGGAACAGGTTTGTCAAATCTTCAAAAAAGATTAGAACTTCAAAAAGTGGGAAGTTTGAGACATCAAATTTTAGATAATAAAATGGTATTTATAATAGAGTTAAAATAAATAAAAGGCAACTCGTTGCCTTCTTTAGAGTTTTGCTACTTTTAGATGAATTTTATTCATCGTTAAAAAGTAGTTATTAAATATATGGTCCCTTTAAAATGGGACATTTTAAAGGATAAAAATTGAAAGTAATGATTGTTGATGACGAGAGTTTGGCTTTAAGCCGATTAAAAAGATTGTTAAATGAAAATGGAATTGAAGATATTACAGCTTTTGATAATCCAATTGAAGCTCTAAAAGAGGTAACAAAAACAAAATTTGATGCAGTTTTTCTGGATATTTCTATGCCAAATATCACAGGACTTGAATTAGCTGATTCTATTATTCAACTTGAACCAAAAACTTTTATTATTTTTCAAACAGCTTATTATGAGTTTGCACTTGAAGCTTATAAAAGCGGTGGAATGGGATATTTAGTAAAACCAATTGAGTCAAATGATATTAAAAATATTTTAGAAAAAATTAGAAATTTCAAAAGTTCAGCAGACGAACAATCAAAAAAAATCTTAGGAAAAAGAGGCGATAAACTTTATTTAATAGATATAAATGATATTTATTACATCAAAGCTGATTTAGATGAAGTGATTGTAAAAATCAAAGAAACAGATGCTTATGTAAGAAGAAAAATAGGGGATTTAGAAACACTTTTAAGTGGTAAAAATTTCTTTAGAGTTCATAGGTCTTACATTGTAAATGTGGATAAAATTAAATCAATGAGAAGTGTAGAACAATCAAAACTAGAAATCTCTTTTGAGGGAATTGCAGAAATAATCACAAGTTCAAAAGAGGGTGCTAAGGATTTTCGAGAGTATATTGAAAGAAGAAGTTTATAAACTGACAAAAATTACCTACTAATCTTACCTTTATTTTTGTAAATTATCCTTGTATAAAATATTTGTGCAAGGATACAAAAATGCAAACATTTATAAAAAGTTCATATATTAATTGTGATACAAAATCTCTTTTTGATTTTCATTTAGACACAAATAATCTAACATTTATTACTCCTCCCGATACTCGAGTTGAATTATTAACAAAAGATTTTAAACCACAAATTGGACAAATATTAAAAATCAAAAGTACAAAATATTTTATACCAATGAATTGGGAAGTTAAAATAGAAAAATTAGATGAACCAAATCTATTGGTAGATTTAGCTTTAAAATCACCCTTTGCTTTTTGGGAACATAAACATATATTTATAAAACATGGAAATATGAGTGAATTAAAAGATGTAATTACTTTTAAAATGCCTTTTGGATTTTTGGGAAGATTACTTGAAGGATTTGTAAAAAAAGATTTACAAAAAATGTTTGATTTTAGACACAAAATCACAAAAGAGATTTTAGAAAAGGGTAAAAATTGAAAAGAGCAGTTGTTTTGATGAATATGGGTGGACCAAATAATATAGACGAAGTAAAACTGTTTCTTAGAAATATGTTTAATGACAAATATATTATAGGTGCTCCTCAACCAATACGAGCGATGATTGGACAAATAATAATTTTTAAAAGATTAAAAGAATCACAAAAAAACTATGAAAAATTAGGTGGAATGTCTCCTATTGTTGGACACACTAAAAGATTAGTTAGAAGGTTAAATAAAGAACTTGATGCTGATGTTTTTTATGAAATGCGATACACGCCACCATTTGCAAGTGATATTATGCCAAAACTTAAAAATTATGATGAAATATATGCAATTCCAATGTATCCACACTATTCAAGTACAACTACAAAATCATCAATAGAAGAGTTTGTAAAAGTTGCAAAAAAATATAATCTTGATAAAAAAATCAAAACAATAGATAGTTATTACGACAATAAACTTTACAATAAGGCAATAGTTGAAAGAATAAAAGAGGCTTTAAAAGGCGAAGATTCAAAAGATTTTGAGCTTATTTTTTCAGCTCATGGTTTAACTAAAAAAATCATAGATAAAGGTGATTTATACCAAAAACATATTTTAGCAAATGTTGAATGTGCAAAAAAAGAGCTTCAAGAACAAAATATATCTTTCAAAAAAATCCATGTTGCTTATCAATCAAGATTAGGACCAATGGAGTGGTTGCGACCTTATATGGAAGATAAATTAAAAGAGATAAAATCAAAAGTAATAATCTATCCAATATCTTTTACAGTTGATAACTCAGAAACTGAATATGAACTTGATATGGAATACGCAGAAGTTGCCCAACATTTAGGAATAAAAGATTATAGAGTAGCAAAGGCTCCAAATCATCATAGGTATTTTATGGATGCTATAAAAGAGATTTATGAGAGTTTAAAATAGGAAAAGAGAAATTCTCTTTTTCCTTATTTTTTCCCAAAACTTCTATTAGCATCTCTTTTAGTAGTTTTTTTCTTTTTAGCAGGTTTTTTTTCAGGAGCATTTGTTTTTGCATAACCTGTTTTTTTAGCTATTTTTCCAGCTTCAGCTTTTTTTACACTTAGTTGTTTTGGTCTTGCTTTGAATAGTCTTGGTTTTTTTTCTGTTGTTTCAAAACCTTCTAATTCTTTTCTTGGAATATTGATAATTAACTCTTTTTCAATATCAATCATCATTTTATAATCTTTAACACTTAAAAGTGTTAAAGCAATTCCTGGATTTCCAGCTCGTCCAGTTCTTCCAATTCTGTGTGTATAATCTGTTACAGTTTCAGGAAGAGCATAATTTACAACTATTGGTAAAAGTTCAATATCAATTCCCCTTGCAGCAATATCAGTTGCAACTAAAACTCTAATATCACCAGATTTGAATTTTTTCATAACTTTCGCTCGAGCTGTTTGTCTAACATCTCCATGAATACATCCAGCTGGAAGTCCGTCAAGTTCCAAATGTTCTACTAAAGTATCAGCTTCAATTTTCATATTTACAAAAACTAAAACTTGAGAATAGTTTCTTGAACCAATGATATATGATAATGCAGCAGCTTTATTTGCTTCATCAACTAAAATAATTTGTTGGTCGATGATTTTTACAGCTGATCTTTGTTGCGCAACTTCAATTACAACTGGATCTTGTAAAAACTCTTTTGCAAGTTTTTTTACATTCTGAGTCATAGTTGCAGAGAACATCATAATTTGTCTTTTTGGACCAACACTTGGAAGAATTTTTTCAATATCTTCTAAAAATCCCATATCAAGTAAAGTATCAACTTCGTCGATAACAACAGTTGTAACACTTGATAAATCAACAGTTCTGTTTTTTAGATGTTCCATCAATCTACCAGATGTTGCAACTAAAATATCAATTCCTTTTGCAATCTTTTTCTCTTGGTCTTTTGTAGAAACTCCACCAACAACGGCTAATTTTTCAATATCTAAATATTTTGCATAATCTTCAACAGCTTTTGCTATTTGAGTAGCAAGTTCTCTTGTTGGTACTAATATTAAAGCTCTTAAAATTGGAACATTTGGTTGTTTGTTTTCCATAATTTCTGTTAATATTGGTAATAAAAAAGCAGCAGTTTTACCTGTTCCACTTTGTGCAGCTGCTAGAATATCTCTTTTTTTCAAAGCAATTGGAATAGCTTTTTTTTGTATTTCCGTAGCTTCTTCGTAATTTAAATCTTTTAAAGCACTTATGATTTTTTCATCTAAGTTCATTGATGTAAAAGTTTTAATAATGTTTCCTTTTAATCTTATTTTTTATAGATTATATCTAAAAGTAAATTAGATTGTAGTTTTATTTTGTTTTAACTCATAAAATCGGGCTTTTTCAATCTATTTTTAGTTTTTTTTGGCTAATATAAAATCTAATTAAATAAATATTTGGATAGATAAAAATGACTGTTAAAATTACTTTACCCCATGATAACTCTTATGAAATTTTTATAGATGAATTAAATGAACTATATTTTGATAGAAAAGTTGTGATAGTTACAAATCCAACAGTAAGTGGATTTCATTTGGAGTATTTAAAAACAAAATTAAAAGCACGTGAACTTAGTGTTTGTACAATTCCTGATGGTGAAGAGTATAAACATATGCAAACTATTGAAGATATTTTAGCTCACTGTTTTACACATAGACTTGACAGAAAATCACTACTTGTAGCTTTTGGTGGTGGTGTTATTGGAGATATGACTGG
>JAQUIV010000012.1 GCA_028681275.1 Aliarcobacter sp. | reverse complement strand
AGTTCTGAATCTTCACCATCTGGTAAATATTGTTCTTTTAAAGCCGTATAAACTAACTCGTTTTCACCTGCAATTTTTGCATAGTAATATCCCATAAGTCCTTGAAGTTCTGTAAACTCATAAACCATTTCTGACATTAAATCAGCTTTTGAAAGCATTACAGCTTTTTGTAAAAGTTCTTTTTCTTTTACTTCAAAAACATCTGCTAAATAAGAAGCGATTTTTGCTTCTCTTTCACATTTTTCATACATTGAACCAAGACCTTCAACAAAAACAAGTTTTTTAAGTCTTTCATTTGATAAACCATTTTTAATATCATTTTTGTAAAAAAACATTGCATCAGCAAGTCTTGGTCTTAATACTTTTTCATTTCCTGCAATTATATATCCAAAATCATCTGTTTTTGAGTTTGAAACAACAATAAAATTATTTGTTAAATTTCCATCTTTATAAACTGCAAAATATCTTTGATTTTCTTTCATAGAAGTTACAATTACCTCTTCTGGTAACTCTAGAAAATCCTCATCAAATTTTCCAATTAAAGCTGTTGGATATTCTGTAATTGCAACAACTTCTTCAAGTAATTCTGTATCAATTTCTATTTTAATATTATGTCTTTGCTCAATATTTTTCATTTGTTCTAAAATGATTTTTCTTCTTTCATCTGGATATAAAATAACTCCATTTTTATCAAGTTTACAGAAATAATCACCTGCAAAAGAGTAAGTAAATGGTTCATAAGAAACCATTCTATGAGCAAATGAGAAATTAGATGATTTAACTCCAAAAAGTTCAGCATCAACAATTTCTTCACCCAAAATAATAGATAAACTTCTAATTGGTCTAATAAAACTATCAGTTCTACTTGCCCATCTCATAGATTTTCCAAAGTTTAATGAATGAACAAATTCATTCACCATATCATTTAATAAATTTTTAGAAACAGTACCAACAACTTCTTGTTTGAAATATAAAACTTCACCTTTTCCTAAATCAATTTTATCTAAAGCAGATACATCAACTCCACATTTAGCTGCAAAACTAATAGCAGCACCTGTTGGCTCTCCATCTTTATAAGCTATTTTAATAGGAGCTCCAAACTGTTCAACTGTTGAATCTTCTTGTTTAACTTGGAATTCTCTATGCCATAATACTAATCTTCTTGGTGTATAAAAAAAGTCAAAATCGCACAATAATCTATTTTTTTCTAATATATCACTCCATTTTTTTTCAATATTTGGTAATTCATTTAAAAATGGAATCGCTGGTAATTCTTCAACACCAATCTCAATTAATAATGGTTTATTCATCTATTTTATCCTTGTTAGAGTTATTAGTTTTTTCGTTTTCTTCTATTTTATCCGTATGTTTTTTTATTTGTTGTCTATTAAAGTTGATTATAAACATTGCAACCATAATAACAAACATAATCAGTATTATTGTATCTATTATATCTTTCACATTTATCCTAAGTTTTATCTAATAAAAGGCATTTATTCTAGCTAAAAGTCACTTATTCTTAAGTAAATTCATTAAACTTGAACTATTATTTATAGCTGGATAATTAAATAAATCCTCTTTATTTATATGGCACTCTTTACAAGATGAAAGATTTTGATGCTCAATTCTATTTGATTCTATAAGTTTATTTTGAGAATGACAAGCAAAACAATCTCCACCACATTCAACCATAGTTGTTGGTGTTTTTGTATGACATGCTACGCAACTAACTAAAACTTGATGATGTTTTTCTTTTATAGATTCTTTTAAAACTGGATGACAAGCCATACAATCCCCGCTACAAGCGAAAGAATATACAGTTAAAATAAAAAAAGATAAAAGCTTTTTTATCATATTTTTACTTTATTAACTCTCTATAAATAACACCATCAATTTCATCTTTAGCTATATGTTCAAACTCTTCGTTTGAATTAATTATCACTAAATTTTTAGAATCATACATATAATTATCTGCTATTTTTTGTATTTGAATTGCAAGATGTTTTTCTGAAATTATATATTTTACATTTAAACTATTACAATAAATTGCTTCAGTTATTGAAGTTACAATAACAGCAGATGAAAGTTCATTTTCATAAGCATATTTCAACATTTTTTCATCATAATTAAACATAACTATTGAATTTGCTTTACTATCTTTTATATTTTCAATATTTTTAATATATGTCATTTCTTCAAAAGGAACTAATTTATCGCCAATAATTATCATTTTTATAACCTTATTTATTCTCTAAACACTCTTGTGAGCAATAAAACTTTCCATTACTTAAAATCCCCTCTTTTTTAGACACATAAGTCTTACAAACAGGACACTCTACCATTTCATCTTCGATTCTTTCATTTTTTTTAGTGATATTATCTTTTTCTCTAGCTTTTTTAAAGAAAAAAACATATGCTAAAAAAGCCAATATTATTATAAATATTACCTTTAAAACCATTATTTGCCTTTTATATAAAGATAATTTCTATCTTTTCTATTTACTATTTTATAGTCATTTATTTTTGCTATTTCAATTTCAGATTCAAGCATAGAACCTTTGTAAAAAAGATATGAACTATTCTCTTTTTTAATATTTTTTGTAATATCTAAAAGTAATGAAGTGTTTGTTACAGCTCTTGAAGTTATTAAATCAACTTGTAAATCTTTAACCTGCTCCACTCTACTACAAATAACTGTTAAATTATCTAATTTTAAACTAGCTTTTACAAAATTTAAAAAAGATACTCTTTTTATTCGTGGTTCTATTAAATAAGATTTAACATCTCTTAAAGCCATTGCAAGGATGAGTCCAGGATAACCAGCTCCTGTTCCTATATCTGCAAAACTTTCATATTTTTCTATGAAATTTAAAGGATATAAAGAATCTAAAATATTCTCTTCAATATCACTTCGTGTAAGTCTTCCACTAAGATTGTGAACCATTCCCCATTGCTGAAGTAATTTTATAAAAACATCACAATCTTCGTAGAATTTATCTTCAAAAGAAAGGTTATTCTCTTCTAATAATTTTTTTAGAAACATTAAAAAATATGCCCCATTTGCTCTTTTTTAGTTAATAAATAACCTTCATTATATTTATTTGATTTTGTAATTGCAGGAATTCTTTCCACAATTTCAACTCCTAAAGATTCAACATATTCTATTTTTTTAGGATTATTAGTTATTAGTTTTAACTTTTTTACTCCTAAATCTTTAAAAATATGCCCAACTATTGAGTAATCCCTATCATCTTCACCAAAACCTAATTCTAAATTTGCTTGAATTGTGTTTCTTCCTTGGTCTTGAAGTGCATAAGCATTTACTTTATTTACTAAACCTATGTTTCTACCTTCTTGTCTATGGTAAATTACTAAACCACCCTCTTGAGCTATAAACTTTAATGATAAATCTAATTGATTTTGGCAATCACACTTTAAACTTCCAAGTGTATCGCCTGTTAGGCACTCTGAGTGAATTCTTACAAATGGAGCATCAAGAGTTTCAAAATCTTGACTCATAATTGCTAAATGTTCTTGATTTCCATCTTTGTAAGCTTTTATTTTGAATTTTCCGTATTTTGTAGGTAAGTTAGCTATATTCGATTGTATTATATTCATTTGTATTTAAACCTTAAACTGTTAAAATCTGAGGATTATAACCAAAAGAGGTAAATAGAATGTTTAAACGATTTAGAAGATTAAGAATAAATGAAACTTTAAGAAATTTAGTTCAAGAAACTGTTTTAACACCAGATGATTTCATATATCCATTATTTGTAAGAGAAGGTAAAAATATCAAAACTGAAGTATCTTCAATGCCAGGTGTTTTTCAAATGAGTATTGATGAAATATTAAAAGAGTGTGAATATTTAGTAAGTATCAATTTAAAAGCAATCATTCTTTTTGCAATTCCTGATGTAAAAGATTCAGTTGGAAGTGAATGTTTATGTGGTGAGAGTATAATCTCTAGAACTATTAAAGCTATAAAAGAAAAATTCCCACAAATGTTTATCGTAACTGATTTATGTTTTTGCGAATATACAGATCATGGACATTGTGGAATACTTGACCCTAAAACACAAACTGTTGATAATGATAAAACATTAGAAATATCTGCGCAACAAGCATTGGTTCATGCAAGAGCTGGTGCAGACATGATTGCACCTTCAGGAATGATGGATGGAATCATTACAACACTTAGAAATGCTTTAGATGAAAATGGATTTAGAAATCTGCCAATTATGGCTTATTCAACAAAATTTGCAAGTGGATATTATGGACCATTTAGAGATGTTGCTGAATCTACTCCATCATTTGGTGATAGAAGAACTTATCAAATGAATCCTGCAAATAGACTAGAAGCTATTGAAGAGTCACTTGAAGATGAAAAAGAAGGTGCTGATATTTTAATGGTAAAACCCGCACTTGCATTTTTAGATGTTGTAAGAGATATAAGAAATGCTTCAAATCTTCCTTTATGTGTTTATAATGTAAGTGGTGAATACGCAATGCTAAAACACGCTGGAATTGCTGGGCTGATTGATTATGAAAGAGTTATGATGGAAACAATGATTGCTTTTAAAAGAGCTGGTGCAAATATCATTATCTCTTACCATGCAAAAGAGGTTTGTGAGATTTTGAGAAACAAATGATATGAACAATACTTATCAAGAAGCAATTGAAAATTCAAATATTGTCTCAAAAACAGATATAAATGGAATTATCACTTTTGTAAATGATGAGTTTTGTAAAATCTCTGGATACGCTTATGATGAACTGATTGGTCAAAATCACAATATCGTAAGACATCCAGATGTTCCAACTTCAAATTTTGAAAATCTATGGAATACAATACTTTTAAAAAAACCTTATAAAGCGACCGTTAAAAATCTTACAAAAGATGGAAAAACTGTCTATTTAAATACCACAATAACCCCTATTTTAGATGAATTTGAAAATATAATAGAGTTTATCGCTATTAGATATGATGTAACTGCTGAAGTTGAACTCAAAAAAAATCTTGAAATTAAAGAAAAAGAACTTGAGCAGTTAAATCTAAATCTTGAACTAAAAATCCTTGAACAAACAAAACAATTAAAAGAGTTAAATAAAACATTAGAACAAAGAGTCGAAGAAGAGATTAAAAAAAATGAAGAGAAACAAAAACTTCTTTTTTGGCAATCAAGAATGGCAAGTTTAGGGCAAATGCTTGGAAATATTGCCCATCAATGGAGACAACCTTTAACTGAGTTAAATCTAACTTTATTTAATATGAAAAAAGCCTCTACAACTCATAATGAAAAAAAAGTTGAAGAGTTATATAAAGAGAGTAAAGATTTAATTTTTAGTATGTCCACAACTATTGAAGATTTTACAAACTTTTTTAATCCTTTAAAAGAGAAAAAAAGCTTTGAAATAAAAGATGCAATAAATGAGGTTTTGATAATTTTAAGAAAACTGATAGAACTTGAAAATATAAATATCAAAATAGATATACCAAATAACTATAAAATTTTAGGTGTATCAAACGAACTATCACAAGTGATAATAAACCTAATTCAAAATGCTAAAGATGCCTTTATTCAAAATAATACAAAAGATAAAGAAATCTCAATAAGCCTAAAAGAAGAGCAAATTTTAGATAAAAAATATGCAATACTTGAAATAAAAGATAATGCAGGTGGAATATCAAATGAAAATCTTGAAAAAATCTTTGAGCCCTACTTTACAACCAAACACAAATCCCAAGGAACAGGACTTGGACTTTTTATGTCTAAAATGATTATTGAAAAAAGTCTTGATGGGACTTTGAGTCATAAAAATATTGATGGTGGTTCAATTTTTTGTATTAGTATATTTTTAAATAATGATATGGATTTAACAAAATGAAAAAAGAGTTATTAAAAAACCTAAAAATCTTAATCGTAGAAGATGAAAAAAGATTAGCACAACTGCTAAAAGATAGTATTTCTAACTCTTTTTTTTCTGTTGTTATTGCTTCAAATGGAGAAGATGGTCTAAAAAAATTTAAAAGTTTTAAACCTGATATTATAATAACAGATATTATGATGCCTTTTTGTGATGGATTGGAAATGACTTTACAAATAAAAGAGTTAGATGAATCTATTCCAATTATAATTTTAAGCGCCCATTCTGATAAGGAAAAACTTTTAAAAGCTATTGATTTGGGAATAAATAAATATTTCATCAAACCTTTTGACCCAGAAGAATTACTTGAACATATAAATAAATTAGCATTAAAACTAAATAAACAAAAACAATCAAAACTAAAAGAAGATTTTATTTTTGATAACAATTCTTTATCTTTGTATAAAAATAACACTCTTATTAGTTTAACAAAAAGAGAAAAAGAGCTTTTTTATCTGCTAATCAAACATAAAAATCAATTAGTTACTAGTCAAGATTTAAAAGAAAAGCTTTGGGATAGTGAAGTAAATGATGAAGTTTTAAGAACTTTTATCAAAAGAGTTAGAATAAAAACATCTAAAGATTTAATTGAAAATGTTTCAGGGCAAGGGTATTTAATTTCTGTATTGGATGTTTAAAATATTACTTTTTATTTTTTCTTTATTTATAGCTCTTGAGGGCTGAATATTTCCTATATTTGATGAGGTTTCAAGGAAATTTTGTAAATAGTAGGTATTTTTATAACCCAATGAACTAATGGTTTCTATCATAGAATTTATATCATTTTCATCTAAAAGAGAAGTATTTATAGTAGTTCTTAACTCAAAATCAAAATCTATTTTTATTAAATATTTTATAGTATTTATGAATTTCTCATAATAATTTGCTCCAGTAATATCTTTAAATTTATAATTTGGAGCTTTAAAATCAATAGCCATATAATCAATTAATTTCAAATATATCAACTCTTTTATCTGTTTTTTATTTGTAGCATTTGTATCAAGTTTGATTTTAAAACCTAAATTTTTTATCTCTTTGCAAAAAGGAATAAGATTAAAAATTGTGGCTTCTCCGCCTGAAAGAACCACTGCATCAAGAAGACCAACTCTTGTTTTTAAAAAATCTAAAATATCTTTAAAACTATATTTTCCCTCTTTTGTATAGACTATATTATCATTATAACAATACAAACATCTAAAATTACAAGAAACAAACCAGATTATGCAAGATATTTGTCCTTCATAATCTGTTGTTGTAAATTTTGTTAAATCATATATCTTTTTTTCATTGGCAATTATTTGATTCATCAAACTTTACCCTTTTGATATGTTCACCTTTTTTACCTATATTAAAACTTTCAACTGGTCTATGATAACCCATAACTCTAGTATAAACCATACATTTAGTTCTTTTTTTGCTATTTTTTTCAAGCAATTCTTGTTTTTTTGTCATTGTTTAGCTCCTTTTTTAAGATTTCTTCATCACATTTTGGACAATATTCATGTTCACCTTGTAAATATCCATGTATTTGACAAACTGAAAACAAAGGGGTAACCGTAATATATGGAAGTTTATAGTTTGTGATTACATTTTTAACAAAATTTCTACAAGCTTGAGTTGTAGAAATTTTTTCTTTCATATACAAGTGAAGTACCGTTCCACCAGTATATTTACACTGTAATTCATCTTGTAAATCAAGTGCTTTAAAAGGGTCATCGGTGTAATCAACTGGTAATTGAGAAGAGTTTGTATAATAAATATTACTATTAAAACCACCTTGAATAATATCTTTGTACCTTTTTTTATCCTCTTTTGCAAATCTATAAGTAGTACCTTCTGCTGGTGTTGCTTCAAGATTATATAAATTTCCAGTTTCTTCTTGAAATTTAATCATTTTATCTCTCATAAAATCTAAAATTTCTATACAAAAATCATTTCCAATAGGTGAAGATAAATCTATATTTTCTCCGAAATAGTTTTTAAGCATTTCATTCATTCCATTTACACCAATTGTGGAAAAATGGTTATTGAAGTTGGGTAAATACCTTTTTGTATATGGATAAAGACCTTTATCATACATCTCTTTTACAAAAACTCTTTTTTTCTCCAATGTTGATTTAGCCAATTGCATTAGTTCTTCAAGTCTTAAAAGCAAAGCATTTGGATTGTTTTTGTATAAGTATCCAAGTCTTGCCATATTTATTGTAACAACTCCAATACTTCCCGTCATTTCCGCACTTCCAAACAATCCACCACCTCGTTTTAAAAGCTCTCTTAAATCTAGTTGTAACCTACAACACATACTTCTTACATCTCCTGGTTTATAAGCTTTTTCATTTTCGATTTTATTTCCATTTTCATCTTTTATATATTGACTTCCTATAAAATTTTGAAAATAAGAACTCCCTATTTTTGCAGTATTTTCAAATAAAATATCTGTATTTTCTCCATACCAATCAAAATCTTCCGTAATATTTACAGTAGGAATTGGAAAAGTAAAAGGTTGCCCCGTTTTATCACCTTGGGTCATTACTTCATAATATGCTTTATTTATTTGATTCATCTGTTTTTGAAAATCTTTGTAAGTTAATTGTTCAAAAGATTCATAACCTTTTTCTTTTATCAAAGCCAATAATTCTTCATCTTTGAAATCTTTAAATAAATGTTGTTGATTTCTTGTAGGAATTTGATCTTTTAAATCAGCAGGAACAGTCCAATCAATAGTAATATTTGTAAAAGGACTTTGTCCCCAACGAGCTGGAACATTTAGGTTATAAATAAAACTTCTTATGGCTTTTTTTATCTCTTTATACGATAATTTATCCTTAAAAACATAAGGTGCTAAATAAGTATCAAAACTACTAAAAGCTTGAGCACCAGCCCATTCGCTTTGTAGTATTCCCAAAAAATTTGCCATTTGTCCTAAAGCTTCTCTAAAATGATTTGGAGCAGAACTTTCAACTCTTCCTCGAACTTCATTAAATCCCTCATCCAATAAAACTCTCAAAGACCAACCAGCACAATAACCACTCAAACAATCCAAATCATGAATATGATAATCGGCATTTCTATGGGCATATCCTTCTTCCTTTGAATACACCAAATCAAGCCAATAGTTTGCTATTATTTTTCCTGCACTATTATTTATAAGTCCTGCATGGGAATATCCAGTATTTGAATTTGCTTTTATTCTCCAATCACTTCCGTTTATATATTCTTGAATAGTTTGAGTTGAATTAATATAAGTTGTATCCTTTTGCACTTGAAGCACAAGTTCTCTTTGAATCTTATGCAGATGTCTATATAAAATAAATGACTTCATAACATCAAAATATCTACTTTTATAAAGCTCTTTTTCTATAATATCTTGAATATCTTCCACCGCAACCAATCTTTTTTGTTTTATTTCAAATAAAACATTAAAAAACACAGATATGTCATATTTTGTATTTACACTTTTAAATGCTTTTTTTATTGCATCTTCTATTTTATAAGATTCAAATTTTTGTTTATTTCCATCTCTTTTCAAAATTGTTTCAATCATAGGCTAATCCTTTGTAAAGATTTTGTAATTCTAGGAGAGTTATTCTTAATAGTTTGTAAACATTTTTGTCACAAAAGTGTCATTTTTTCGGTCTTTTTATTAGATAAATTAATAAAAAACATACAATAAAAAATGAAATTCAATTGTAATTCTTTAAAATTTTAAGAAACTCTAAAGTTAAATTAAATAGAATGTTTGTTTTTATTAATTACAGAGGAAATAAAATGAGACACTTCTTAACATTAGCCGATTATTCTAAAGAGGAAATCTTAGAAATACTAACTTTAGCTAAACAAATCAAAGATGAAACCAAAAGAAGAGAATTCAAAGATTATATGCCTAAAAAAACATTAGGAATGATTTTTGAAAAAAGTTCAACAAGAACTAGAGTATCTTTTGAAACAGGTATTTATCAGTTAGGTGGTATTGGTTTATTTCTTTCATCAAATGATATTCAACTAGGTCGAGGTGAGCCAATGAGCGACACTTCAAGAGTTATATCAAGAATGGTAGATATGGTGATGATTAGAACTTTTGAGCAAGCTAAAATTGAAGAGTTTGCAAAATATTCAAAAGTTCCTGTAATAAATGGTTTAACAACAGAATATCACCCTGTACAACTTATGGCTGATTACATGACTATTCAAGAAGCTGGTCTTGATAAAGATTTAGTTGCTGCTTATGTTGGAGATGGAAATAATATGGCTCATTCATGGCTTAATTTAGCTGCAAAACTTGGTTTTGAACTTAGAATTGCAACTCCAAAAGGTTATGAAGTTGATGCAGATATTTTGGCAAAATCTCTTGAAATGGCAAAATTAAGTGGTGCAAAAATTACTATAACAAATGACCCAAAAGAAGCAGTTCAAGGTGCAACAGTTGTAACAACTGATACTTGGGTTTCTATGGGACAAGAAGCAGAAAAAGAGAAAAGAGTAAAAGATTTTGCTGGATATATGGTTGATTCAAATATGATGAAATTAGCACAAGAAAAAGCAATTTTCCTACACTGTTTACCTGCATATAGAGGTTATGAAGTTAGTGATGAAGTAATGGAAAGTAAACAAAGCTTAATTTTTGAAGAAGCAGAAAATAGACTTCATGCTCAAAAAGGTGTTATGGTTTGGCTTGATAGAAAAAGAGATGAAGTATAAATGATAGATTTTAAAAAATTCGAGAAGTATTCTAGACCAGGACCTAGATATACTTCTTATCCAACTGCTCCTGAATTTAGTGAAACATTTACCCAAGAAGATTTAAAACAATACTACAAAAACCAAAGTGATGATAGAGCCTTATCTCTTTATATTCATATGCCATTTTGTAGAAGTGCATGTTATTTTTGTGGTTGTAATACAATTTTCACTTCAAAAGAAGATAAAAAAACAAGATATATTGAATATTTAAAAAAAGAGTTAAATATTCTAAAAAATCATTTGAATACTTCAAGAGTTGTAACTCAAATGCACTTTGGTGGAGGAACTCCAACTTATTTTTCACCTGAACAATTAGAAGAAGTGATAAATGCTGTAAAAGAAGTTTTTCCAAATTTTGCATCTGATGCGGAAGTTTCTTGTGAAGTAGATCCAAGACATTTTACTATTGAACATATGAATGTTTTAAAAGCTGGTGGTTGTAACCGTCTAAGTTTTGGGGTTCAAGATTTAGATGAAACTGTTCAAAAAACAATTCATAGAATTCAACCATTTGAATTAACACAAAATGTAATAAATATAGCAAGAGATGCTGGAATTCATTCTGTAAATACAGATTTAATTTATGGTTTACCATACCAAACAAAAGAGAGTTTCAAAAAAACTCTAGAAAAAATGCTTACATTAAATACAGATAGATTTGCTGTATTTAATTATGCCCATGTTCCTTGGCTTATGAAAACTATGAGAAAATTTGATGAGTCAACTTTTCCAAAACCACAAGAAAAACTTGAGATGTTAAAAGATACTATCGATTTTTTCACAACAAACGGTTATAAAATGGTAGGAATGGATCACTTTGCAAAACCTGAAGATGAATTATTCAAAGCTATTGAAAAAGGTGAATTACATAGAAATTTCCAAGGGTATACAACAAAAGGTGGGGCTGATTTAATAGGAATTGGTTTAACATCTATTGGAAATGGTGTTGATTATTATGCACAAAACTTCAAAGAGTTAGAACCTTGGGAAAATGCTTTAGATAATGGAGATTTACCAGTATTTAAAGGTTATAGATTAAGTGATGATGACCAATTAAGACAATTTGTAATTATGGAATTAATGAGTAATTTCTCTTTAAATATAAGAAGAGTAGAAGATGAATTCAAAATAAACTTTAAAGAGTACTTTGCAGATGCACTACTTGCTCTTAAAGAGTTCGAAGAAGCTCAACTAATAGAAATTAGCGATGAAAAGATAAAAGTCTCACAAACGGGAACTATGCTTATTAGAAATATTTGTATGCCATTTGATGCTTACTTAAATAAAATCCCTGAAGATAAAAGAAGATTTTCTAAAACTATCTAACAACAAATAGTCAAAATGACTATTTGTTAAAACTATTTATATACTCATCCATCAAAGAAAAATCCACATTTTTTGAAATCTCTATTTCTAAATCCATTAAATAAAGATTTTTTATATTAAACTCTTTTAATTTTACAAAATCTTTTCCTGTTGTTAAAAATGAAAAATCTTTGTATTCTTCTTGGATTTTTGAAATATCTTCTTTAGTAAAAGTGTAATGATCAGGAAAAGAAATCATTTTTATATCTTTTGGTAAATATTCTAATAATCTTTTTGGTTTTGAAATAGCTGTTATTAAAATAGTTTTAGCTGGAAGTTCAGATAGTTTTCCATCTTTTTTTATATTAATAACTCTTTTAAAATCAACTCCTTCCAAAAGTTCTATGTCAGCTTGAGCGTAAAAACCTTTTGGTTCTCTATATCCACCACTTGGTAAACAAAAAATATTTGTAGGTTCATCTTTTGGTCGAAGTAAAATATTAAATTTTGATATTTGATATTTTGAAAATCCATCATCTAAAAATATAATTTTACATCCTAATTCTTTTGCTTTTAAAATGGCTTTTATTCTATCTTCAGACACAATAATCGTAGCTTTTGGTAAAGAGTTGGCTAAAAGCATGGCTTCATCACCACTTGTTTTTACATTAACTTGAATTTTTCCGTTTAGTGAAACTATTTGTAAACCTTTTGAAGCTCTTCCATAACCTCGCAAAATAATACAAACATTTTCATATTTAGAAGCTAGTTTTATTGTAACTGGAGTTTTTCCACTTCCTCCAACAATGATATTTCCAACTGAAATAATTGGTATTCCAAAATCTATTGGTTTTGCCATTGCTCTTTTGATTAAAATTATTAACATATATATAAAAGTGAAAGGAAGAAGTAAAAATGAGATTATTTTTTGAAATGTATTTGGAAAGAAGAGGTAATCTTCAATCCATAAATGTAGTTTTTGTTTCAAGTTATTTTATATCCACTCAGATGCAACACTAATTACTTGGTCACACACATAATTTACCTCTTCATCTGTAAGACCTGCATACATAGGAAGAGAAAGTATTTGTTGGTAATTATTTAAAGCATTAGAAAACGCAGTAATTTTAATAGAATATTTTGTTTTATAATAAGATAAAAGGTGTAAAGGAATATAGTTAAGTCCAGTTGAGACACCTCTTTCTTTTAAAGCTCTTGCAAAAGCATCCCTATTTCTTGAAACTTTTATAATAAATTGTGTAAAAATATGTTCATCTTTATGTGGTAAAACTGTAATATGTTTTACACCTGCCAATCTTTTTTCATAAAGTTTTGCTATCTCTTTTCTTCTTTTTATGAACTTTTCTGTTTTATTTAATTGAGCTAGTGCATAAGCAGCATCAAGTTCAGATAAGTCATATTTATGTCCAATATCAACAACATCATAAACATAATCTAAGTTTCCATAACTATCATAAGTTGTTGTAAGTGCGTGAGTTCTTAGAAGTTTAGCTCGTGCAGCTATGTCTTCATTGTTTGTTACAATTACACCTGAACGGCTAATTGCATATTTAGAATTTGATGGATTTGTAGAAAAGATTGTCATATCTGCTCTTAGATTTCCAACTTTTTTACCGTTATAAGTTGCACCTAAAGATGATCTACAATCTTCAATTAAAATGATTCCATATTTTTGAGCGATGTCATAAATTCTATCTAAATCAGGAGTTTGTCCACCAACAAAAGTGATAATTGCTCCCCTTAATTTTTTCGAGTCATTTTCAGCTAAAGCTTCTTCAAATTTATTTACATCAATATTCATATCTTCCATATTTATGTCAATAAAAATAGGCTCAGCATCAAAATGTCTTACAACTTCAGGTAAATTTACAAAAGAGTTAACAGACATAAGTATTTTGTCACCTCTTTTAAGTTTAATTGCACTTAACGCTAAATGAATAGCAGCAGTTGAAGTTGCCGTTGCAATTGCGTATTTTGCACCAATAAATTTTTTCATACTCTCTTCAAATTCTATCACTTTTGATAAATCATTTTTTGATTCTAAAACAGATCTAATTTGATTTAATTCTTCATTATCTATTGTTGCTTTGTATATTGCAATATTTTTATTAGCCATAAATTTAATTCCACCTTATTTTTGCGATTGTTGGTAACTTACCTTTAAAAGCATTTGCTTTTACTCTATATGAGATTTTATTTATAAATTCTTCTTCAAAACCAAGTTTTAATAACTCTTCTTTAGATTTATTTTCATCTATCATAACTTTTAATAAATCATCCATCTCTTTATAAGAGTGTCCTAGTTCTTCTTCATCACTTTGACCTTCCCATAAATCAGCACTTGGAGCTTTATTTAAAATAGATTCAGGAACTCCTAAAAATCTTGCAAATTCAAACTCATCACTTTTATAAATTTCACCTATTGGATTAATAGCACATGCCGTATCTCCAAAAATAGTTCCATATCCTAAAAGAATTTCACTTCTATTTGAAGTTCCAACAACTAAAGATTTTTCCCTTGAAGATACATCATATAAAACTGACATTCTCATTCTTGCAGAGAAGTTTCCAATTCTTAGTTTATCTTCGTCCATATTTTTTATAAAACCACTAACCATTGGCTCTATTGAAATAATTTCATATTTAATATCAAATTTTTCACAAACTTCAAGAGCATGTTCAGTAGAACTTTTTGAAGAAAACTGTGAGGGCATTAAAACACAATTTAAGTTCTCACCAAAAGCTTCTTTACATAAAATTGCTACAACAGCTGAATCTAAGCCACCTGAAAGTCCAACTGTAACTTTTTTTAGACCAGCTTTTTCAACTTCAGTTTTTAAAAAATAAATTAAATCTTCCTTAATTTTTTTCCAATTTTTCACTCTTAATCCTTTATTAAGTAATTATATCTCATCTTTTTTTGTTTTTTGATAAATTTCATCTAAATAATTATTACTTATTTTAGAAATATTCTCTTTTTTATATTCTAATTGTTTCTGAATATCTAATAATTCTTCAACATCGAAATACTCCAAATAATTTGGATTTATCTCAATATTTTCTTCGGGGTTTATTTTTATAAGTTTTTTTATATTTTCTATAATTTGCGTTTTCATTTTCATTCTTTATTAAATTTTTTCAAAATCTCTTCTAGGTATAACTCCATTTTTTCTACGCCTATGTCACTTTGTGGATTTTTACAAGATTTACAACAAGTTCCAGCGTCTGTTAAATTACCTAAATCTTCCAAAGTTCTTGCACCTTTTTCTTTTATAGCATAAATAATTTCACCTAATGTTACATGTTTACAAGTGCAAACTTCAAAAGAGTGTGGAAAATTTCTAGCCATTTTTTAATTCCTTTTTCATTTCATCTAAAATATCTTTACAATAAATCTTTTTTTTCATTTTTCCAAAATCCCCTTGCGGAAAAACACAAAATCTACAATCTGTCCCAGCTGTTGTTATTTCTTGAATTTCTCTAAGAGTTGAAGCATTTTGATTTATTATTACATCTTTTATTTGTTCTATTGTAATTTTTTTACAATTACAAACTTCATAAGATTCTTCAAATCCTAACAAATTAAATACCTCTATCTTTTTTTATTAACTCGTAAGCTTCATTTATCTCTTGAAGTTTTTTTGTTGCTTCATCTATAATATTTTGAGTTGCACCCTGCCCTGAAATAATATCAGGATGATGTTTTTTTACTAAACTTCTATAATTTTTCTTTAAAGTTGCTGCATCATCAGCAGGATTTGATTCTAAAATTTCATAAGCTTTTTCTAAACTAATAGCTTTATTTGATGCTTGTTGAGCATAAAAAGCCTCAAAAGTATTAATTAAATTATTAAAATCTTCTATTTTAATTTTTAAAGCATTTGAAATATCTTCTGTTATCATTCTTTCAGTTTGTGAAAACTCTTTATCTATAAATGCTAAATTTAGTAGATATTCCATGATTTTAACTCGTTTATGATAATCATGTTTTGTTAAATTGTATAATTTATTACAAATATCAATTAAATTATCAAAACTTTGTTTTTCGTTATCATATACTTTTTTTAATTTTTCTCTTATCTCTTCATGGTTTTCAAAATGACTTGAAATATCATTAAAAGTATGTTTTAAAACTTCAGCTTCTAATTCACAAACTTTTCCATCTGCTTTTGAAACTTTTGCCATTAAAGCTACTAAAAGTCCAGCTTCATGGTGTAATAAATCACCTTCAAATCTATCTTTTCTTTTTAAATTTATATTTTTAAACTCTTCTGTTTTATAGTTTTTTCCTATAAAAAATAAAATTGCTATTACAACTAATAAAACAACTATTTCCATCTTTTCCCTTTTTTATTACTATTTTCTGATTTGGTGGGATTTTATCAAATTTTAGATAAAATCATTTCCTTTTAATTATATAATGGAGTTATAAATGTTTGGAATGGGTTTTACCGAAATTTTACTGATAGCACTAGTCGCAGTTATTGCATTAGGACCTGAAAAACTACCTACAGCAATGGTACAAATTGCAAAATTTATAAATAAATTTAAAACTGGTATTGCCGATGCTAAATCTACTTTAGATAATGAACTTAATATTTCTGAAATGAAAGCAGAAGCTACTAAATTTAAATCTCAAATTGAAGAAACAAAAACTTCTTTAGCTATGGATTCTAAAATAGATTTAGGATTAAAAGATATTATGAATGATGATTTGAATAAACCAGTAGTCGTAGAAAACAAACCAACAGAAGAACCAAAACAAGAAAAAGTATCATTTAAAAAAGAGGATAATGCTTAATGTTTGAAGATTTAAAGCCCCACATTGCGGACTTAAGAAAAAGATTAGTTATTTCAACAATTACTGTTGTAGTAATGTTTTTTGTATGTTTTTCATTTTATGAACCTATTTTAGAGTGGATGATGGTTCCTGTTGAAGCTGCCCTTCCTAAAAATTCTCAAATGGTTGCAGTTGAAATTCAAGAGACTTTTTTTACAGCTTTACAAGTTGCTTTTTTTGCTGGTTTTATAATTTCATTACCTGTAATATTTTGGCAATTATGGTTGTTTTTTGCACCAGGACTTTATGACCATGAAAAAAAATTAATTGTTCCTTTTGTACTTTTTGGAACTCTTATGTTTTTAATTGGAGCTTCATTTGCCTATTATATTGTTGTACCTTTAGGTTTTGATTTTTTAGTTGCTTTTGGTTCTAGTGTAGTTACAGTATTACCAAGTATTGGTAAATATGTAGATTTTTTCACTAAATTATTGTTTGGATTTGGAATAGCATTTGAATTACCAGTTATCACTTTTTTACTTGCAAAAGTAGGTCTTGTTGATGATAGAATGTTAAAAGATTTCTTTAGATATGCCATTGTAATTATTTTTATCGTTGCTGCATTATTAACTCCTCCTGATGTTTTAAGTCAACTTTTAATGGCTGCTCCTTTGATTTTACTTTATGGTGTTTCAATTTATATAGCAAAAGTATTTAATCCTGCTCCAAAAGAAGATGAAGAAGAGGAAGAGTAAAATTGCTTGACCCATTAAAAACTTCAAGTTATGACTATAACTTACCAAAAGAGTTAATTGCAACTCATCCCGTAAGCCCAGCAGATTCTGCTAGGCTTTTAGTTTATAATAGAACTACAAACTCAATAATTCATACAACTTTTAAAAATCTCATGGATTTTTTACCGCAAAATTTATCTGTTTTTTTAAATGATACAAAAGTTATTAAAGCTAGAATTTTTGGAACAAAAGAGACTGGTGGAAAAATAGAGTTATTACTTAACAAACCCTTATTTATGGATAGATACCTAGTAATGATAGGTGGTAAAGTAAGAATTGGAACAAAACTATTTTTTGATGAAAATTTAAATGCTGAAGTTTTAGAAATAAATGAAGATGGAAGTCGTGTTGTACAATTTTTTCAAAATGACAAAAAACTTGATTTTCTAGAACTTGTTGATATTTTAAATAAAATTGGACATTTACCACTTCCTCCATATATGAACAGAGCTGATGAAAAAGAAGATGAAAAAGATTATCAAACTTTGTTTGCTAAAAACTATGGAGCAGTCGCAGCTCCTACTGCATCACTACATTTTACACCTGAATTATTAGAGAAAATAAATAATGAATATGATGTAAATTATTTAACACTTCATGTGGGAGCTGGAACTTTTAAACCAGTTGATGTTGATGATATTTTAAATCATCCGATGCATAGTGAATATTTTGAAATAGGAATTGATGCTAAAAAAGCTTTGGATAATGCACAAAAAGTTTTAGCTGTTGGAACAACGGTAACTAGAACTGTCGAATATTATGCAAGAACAAATAAAATCCAAGGTGAATGTGATTTGTTTTTAAATCCAGCAAATAAACCAATAAAAGTTGATTATTTACTAACAAACTTTCACTTACCAAAATCTACACTTATTATGCTTGTTGCATCATTTGTAGGACTTGAAAAAACACTTGAAATTTACCACGAAGCCATAAAAGAGAATTACAGATTCTACTCTTATGGTGATGGTATGTTAATTATATAAAAAAGGCAAGAAATGGCGTATTACGTTTTATTTGATACAGAAACAACTGGAAATCAAGATGATGATAAAATCATTCAATTTGGAGCAATGATTGTTGATCAGAAAGGAAAAGTTGAAGCTTTTGACGAGTTATGTTCAACTGATGTTGCTATAAAACTTGAAGCTATGGAAGTTCATAATATCACTCCTGAATTATTAGTTGGAAAACCAAAAGCAGTTGAAACAAACTTTTACAAAAAACTTGAAGAGTTAAATTCAAATGAAAATTATCTAATTGCCCACAATATCTCTTTTGATATGGGAATGATAAAAAAAGAAGGATTTGTAAATCAATATCAATTAATTGATACTTTAAGATGTGCGAAACATCTATTTCCAGAATTACCATATCACAGACTTCAATATATAAGATATGCCCTTGAACTTTATAAAGTTGAAGAAATAGAAGCAACAAAACATAACATAACTATAAAAGCTCACGATGCAATTGGTGATGTTTTGGTTATGAAACTGTTTTTAACAAAACTTGTAGCAAAATGTAGAGAGATTTATCCTGATTATAATCCAATAGAAAAACTTGTAGATTTAACAAAAACTCCTGTATTTATCCAAACTTTCAAATTTGGAAAATATAAAGGAAAAGATGTTGAACAAGTTGCACGAGAAGATGCAGGATATTTAAACTGGATGAGAAGTAATATGGAACTTGATGAAGATTTAAAATATACTTTAGATAAGGTTTTAAAAGCCTAATTTACTGAATATACAAATATAAATTAAAAACTATAAGTAAAATATTCAAACAATAAAAAGCCTTTTTATTAAAAACTGAAGCAAATGAAAAAATCATAAAAATCAATAAAAAATAAAAAGGTGTTTTTACATTAAAAACATTCATCTCATAAGATAAAAAATCCTTTATAAAACCATCAAAATATATAGCAAATCCAAAAATATGGGCAATAATTTCAAATACATAAAAAATTGCAAAAAGTATATTTATAATTATTGATAAAAATTGTTCATAGGTTGTTTGTGGAAAATAATAATGAACGATTGGATTAAAAACCAAAAACATCCAAAAATCAAAAAATATAATTTGGAAATATTTATTTAGATTTTTAAAATATTGTACAAATAAAAATATATAAAAAACTGCAATAATCGAAAACCAAAACCCCAAAGAAAAGAGAAATTTTGGAAAAAGTGCAACAACAATCAAAAAAGTAAAAAATAGATTTGTATATGAAACGATTTTTATGTTTGAACGAAGAAAATAAATAGTTAAGACAAGCATTACAAAAGCTCTTAAAAGCGATGGAATTATATCTGTTAGAATCAAATAATAAAAAAGAAAAACTAAAGAAATTAAAATCAAATCATATTTTTTGTTACGATAGGAAAAATATCGTTGGTGAAAAAATGAATATGGAAAATATAAAACCCAATATATTGTAAACGACAAAACAGCTAAATGAAATCCTGAGAGAGCTATAACATGACTAATTCCATAATTTGTACAAATATCTCTTAACTCTTTTGAAATAGTTGTTCCTAAAAATAGAGTTTGAAACAACTCTTTTATCATCTCATCTTCATGGTTTGAGTTGATTTTGTCTATGATTTTATCTATAAATCTTGGAGTTTTTTCTAATTTATCAAAATAGATACTTGTGGCATAAAAACCTTTTAAATAATCCCAAAAACTAACATCTAAAGAGATAATTGCCATATTTAACATATCAGATTTTTTAATCTCTTCTGATTCTGACTTATCAATATTCACAAAAAAGTCAAAATTTTGACTTTTTAGTCTTAATATATTATTTGTTAGTTTTTCATAAATATTTAAAACTTCAACTTTTACTTCATAAACTTCTTCATCTATAAAATCTAAGTACTTATTGTATTCTATTGATAAATTTATCAAAAAAATGAAAAGTAAAAAAAGAGTTAGGAGTAATTGTTTATTGTGATTTTGTAATTTAATAATCATAAAAATTATTGTACATAAATTAAAAACCTATTACAATAATTTTTATTTAAATTTTAAGCTTTTTTCTTCCAAATACTCATTTGAGAAATTGTATATTGGTATTTTCGTGAAGTCTCTTTTATCATAAAAGGAACATCAATAGTATCGATTAAATCAAAATCTTTTAAGTTTTCTTTTAAAGTATCCAAAGTATAAACCTCTTTATTATCTTTTATAAATCCACCAAGCCAATTCTCTTTTGGTGTGTGATCTTCAAGCCATGTATAAGGACTTAAAAGAACCAATAATCCATCTTTATTTATTCTATGTGGCATATCTTGTAAAAATTTTAAAGGATAATATAATCTATCAATTAGATTTGAGCAAAAAATCAAATCAAATCCTGTATATATATCTTTTAGATTTGAAGCATCACCTTGCATAAATGTAACTTTTTCTTTTACATCATCTAAACCTAAACTTTTAAGAGAAACTGTTTTTTCTTCAAAAATTTCACCCTCTTTTTTAACTTTATAAATTAAAGAATCATAAGATTTTAGTTTAACTCCAACATTTATAAAATTTGCAGAAAAATCTATTCCAATTACTTCATCAAAATCTTTTGCTAATTCATAACTTGAACGCCCTACTGAACAACCTAAATCTAAAGCTTTTTTTCTTTGAATATCTTTTAAATATGGTTCTAAAAGTTCAACTGAATTTTTACAAAAGTTTTTAACACCATGATTTTCACTTCCATAATGGAAATCACAATATAAAGAGATTGATTCATCTGTTTCATAAATATTATCATTTAATTTTGTTCTATATTCATTTGAAGATTTTACATATCTAAAACCTGCATGTTGAAAAAAGTGTTTTCTAAAGGCATATCTAGCCTCTTTTAAAGTCTCATTTCCCAAAGATATAAATGAGCCACCTTTCATTAAAGCGTGTCTATCATCAAAAGTTGGAGTTGTAAAATCATCATAAATAGGATGAGTAATAAAATCATCAAAAGGATAAATAGGAGTTAAACTCCATTGCCAAACATTTCCAACTACATCATAAAAATCATCGCTGTTTGTTTTAAATGAATATTTATCCACAGGTGACTGATTAAACTGAATTAATCCAATATTCGCCTCTTTTTCTTGGGCATTTGTATAATTATATAAAGCATAATATTCATCTTCACTTGGAAGTCTAACTTCAAAACCTAATTTTAAAGATTTATATTTACAAAAAGCTTCTGCTTCATAAATATTTATATCAACGGGATAATTCAATGGAAGTGGAACTATTCTATTTATCTCTCTTAAAAAATAATTATCATCTTTTTTAATCCAAAAAGTTGGATGTTTTGCTTTTGTAAACTCTAACCAACTTTTTCCTTCAACTGAAAAAAATTCAGGTTTATTATAACCATTATCGTTTACAAACTCTAAAAACTCACCATTTGATACAAGATATTTTGACGCTTCAAAATCTTTTATGTCTGCTTTATGAAAAGAAAATTCATTATCCCAACCATAATAAATAGGATTTTGTCTATCTTTTTTCAAAACTACATTTGAACCTTTTACTTTTAATAATTCATTTTTAGGATAAATATTTGATGCTTCATTTTTATAAGTAAAAAGCTCTTCATCTTTTAAAAATTTAATATCAAGTTGTCTTAAAAGAACAGAAGATGTTTCAATGTGAATATTTTCATGTTCAATTCCCATTAAAATAACCCACATAGCAGATTCCCAATTTATTGGAAGTGTAAACTCTAAATTATCAATTAAATCTAAAACTATCTGTTTTACTTCGTCTCTATAAGCTTTTGTTTGTTCATAAGTTGGCCAAGTATAATGTTTTGAGTTTAAATCATCCCAAGACATTTCATCAACACCAATAGCAAAAATTGATTCAAATTCTGCATTTACTCTATGATTTATAATATTTGCTAAGATTAATTTATTTATGAAAAATGTTGCAGTATGACCATAATAAAAAATCAAAGGATGTCTTAAACTATTTGGTTGTTCATATAAATATTTTTTATCTTTTAATAAATCAAACAACTTTTCATCTATTTCATAAGTTTGTAAAAACTGTTTTTTAATCTCTTCTCTTTTTTCTTCAATTGTACCTGTTGTTAAATTTACGCTACTTTTATTGTAGTTCATCCAATTCCTTTTACACTCTTGATTAATTCAAATTAATTTGTCTAAAAATTCTAATTTTTTTATTTTATTGTTTTTTTCAAACTCTTTGTATATATTTAATAGTTGATTCAACTCACTTTGAGTCAAATTTGTCAAATGGTTTTCAAGTTTTAAAACTATATCTTTTGTATCAATTTTTAATAAACTTTTTACAATATAGTTTTCAATTAAAACCATTCCCAATCTTTTTATAGATTTAGTTCTAGTTAAAATTTCTAAAGCCTCATTTGTTGCATCTATTACTTCATTACATAAAGAAATATCCATAATATTTGAGATTTTATACAAAATATTCAAAGCAAAATTGTGTAAAACAACAGGCATTTCATCCCTATCACCAACAGATTGTTTTAAAATCATTCCTAAACGTCCAAGTTTTATTGATTTATCAATAGTTTTTGGATTTTTTTCTATTTGATTTATATATTTACATCTATAAGAAATTGCCATATTTACAAAAGTTGCTCCATATTCAAAAGCACCTAAAGTAGGAATTGACAAACATTTTTTATAAAAAACTATTGCTTCATCTAACTTATTATCCCATTCACATAAATTTGCTTTTATATTATAAAAATGCCATAACCAAAGAGGTGTATTGTCTTCATTATGTGAAAAAAGCAACTCTTCTAATTTATTTAAAGAGTCTATTCCCTCTTGTTTTAACTCCTCATTTCTTTGAGAAATAATAATCCATGCTGCTTTTCTGTGATAATATCTAACTTCAATATCTGATGGTTTTGAATTTTTTCCAATGTTTAACTCTTTTGGTAAACTCTGATATGCCTTATCAAATTGCCCCATTCTTTCGTATAAAGAAGAGATATTTAAAGCATATTTATTTGGATTTATTTCATATAAATAGTTAGTTAATAAAATAGCTTGTTCAAAGTGACCGTTTCTTTCAAATAAAAATGCTAAATCATTTAAAGCTTCAATTGAAAGTTTTCTATAATAAGAGTTATTTGAACTTTCAAAGGTATTTACATCATTAAAATCAAACATAAATCCAGCTATTTCAAACCAATAAAAATTTATTAATTCATATTGTTGTTTTTGTTTGATTGAATTAATAAACTTTTCTAAGATTTTTATAGTTCTTCTTTGGTCAAGTACAATATCTTTTACATAATAATATAAAATCAAAAATGAAATTGGATTTTCAAAAATGGCAACACACTCTTCAATATGATTTCGTAAATAATAAGCTAATCTTTTTTCTTCATCAGCTAAATCTTTAAAAGTAACATTTGAAGTGAAAAAAACTTGTAAAGATTTTTCTTGAGCTAAAAACTTAAAATCATCAAAACTTCTATTTATAAAATTTTGAAATCCAAAAATCAGTTGATTTTTAGAGTCTTGTTCATCTTTTATAAAATTTTTACCACAATATTCAAAAAGTTCTAAAGAGATAAAATTCTTTTTATCCCTTTGTTTTACAATAGTTGTAGAACAAAGTTGCATCAAAGAATAAAGTTTTTGCTCCTTTGAAGAGAGTAAAATCTCAATATCACATTTTTTAGGAACTAAATCTTCTTTGATTATTTCCACTTCTGTAATATCAAATTTTTTTAATCTTTTAGTGATATTTTGTAATTTATCATTTCTAATATAAAAATTAATATTGGAAAACCTATTTAAAATTCTACTTGTATAAATTTTCCAAAGCCAATGATTAGAATCTTCTAAATCAAAATTATATAGATGAATATTAGTATTTTTATCAAAATTTGAAAAAGCTAATTCTAATTTTTTTAGTTTTCGAGCATCTTTATTAAACCATGAATATAAAATATCTTTAAATTCACTTCCCTCTCCATCTAAAATTGATGGCATCATTAATAAACCAAAAAAGAAAACTAAAACAAAACCCAAAGCAATATAATCGTTTAAAACCCAGTCAAAAGGCATTTCAAAAACAATTTTCTTTAAAAAATCTTCATAAATTGAAACAGATAAAAATGCTGTTAAAATGGCAATGACAGAAATTATTGAAATAAAACCAGATGAAAATCTCTTTTTAAAAAAATAAAAAAAAGATGAACTTCCAGCTAATAAATTAACATCTGCTTCAAATTTATCTAAACTATCATTTTCACAATAAGTTATATGTAATTCATCATTTCTTTTTACAATACAACTTTCATCAACAATTTTTCTTTTTGAATTACAAAGTTTTGAAACATGGATAAAACAATTATTTTGATTCATTGTAGTTTTTTATTCCTTCTCGTGCAGCTTTATTTTGTATTGGATCTGTAAAAATATAAGAACCATCTTTTAAAGCAAATGGATAATTTTCAAAAGATTTTTCAAAACCTTTTACAAAATCATCATCATAGTTTTTCAAAGCCCCTTTTACTACATCTATATATCTACTTGGAATATAACTATTTACATCCCCTATTTTGGCTAGTTTTTCTTCATTTGTAGTCATAAAAGCTATTAAATCACTATCAAATTTTTTGTTTATAACATCACTTGATTTTATAGTTATACAACTATAATTTTTTTCTCTTAATTTTAAAATTTCTAATTCTTCTTGCGAAATTTCAATTACAACTCCATCTAAAATAGAGTTTTCATTTTTTTGAATATTTAAGAAAACTCCATTTACAACTTCAGTTCCAAACTGTATAGATTCAAGAGCATTCCACACTCTTTCATAACCTTTTATTTTTACAGGAATTAAATCATTTTGAGTTAAAACTCTTTTAAAAGAGTTTTGAGCAGATGCTAAATTTATTAAAGAACCAAAACCAAAAAGATACATATTAAACTAATTTTTCTTTTGAAATTACAATACCATCTGGATCAACATAAACAAAATCACCTGGATTAATTTCCACATCATCAATTGTAATTGGAACATTAATTAATCCATCTTGAACTGGAATATATTTTCTAGGACAAGTTCCCTTTGCAACCAATCCAATATCAAACTCTTTTGTTGTAACAGTATCTCTTACATAACCATTTACAATAATTCCTTCAAATTTATTATCACTTGCAAATTTCATTAAATTATCACCAACAACAGCAAAATATCTCATATTTACGTCAACAATTACAACTTTTCCTACACCATTTGTCTCTTTTAAAAGTGTTGCTAAATCTTTATTATTTTTATCAAGTTTAACAGTTATTACTTCACCCTTGAATTTTCTATTTCCACCATAAGATTGAAAATTTGCTCCTAAAACTTCTGTTTTATTACTAAAAACATCACACAAATCTGCTGTGAAAAATCCCATAATTATATTTCCTTTTATTTAAATTCATTAGAATACATTATTATCTCATTTTACTATTAAATTATTCTTATTCTATAAATATCAATTCACATTATTTATACAAATAAGATATAATATTTTTTTTTAAAGGATTGATATGAAAATTTTTGTTAATTGTTTTTTAGTAATTTTTGTTTTATTTATTAGTGGTTGTAGCTCAAAAAGGCTTACGATAAAAGCTCTTTATCCCTCAAAAATAGAAAATGAAAAAATACATACAATAAGAGTTGAAAGATTTTATAGGGATGATGTAAATCAAACTGTAAGTATTGCAAATAAAATAGCAAACAATGTGATTGATAATAAAAGAATATTTGAATTAAGAGATAGTGATTTTGGAACAGATGCTGTATTAAGTGGAGAAGTTTTAAATTCATCTTTAGATACTCAAGTTTATTATAGAACTGAAGTTGATTATTCAAGATGTAGATTTTATAGATATGATGAAAGAAATCGCTCAAGAGAGTGTATAGAATATCATATTAGACAAATTCCTTGTGAAAAAAGAGAATACAATGTAACTACAAATATTAGACTAAGTAAACCTATAACAAATAATGTAATATTCTCAAAAACATACGATAAATCAAGTTTTGATGATATGTGTTTTGACCACCATTCATATTATCCTTCATATCCAAATTCAAGGGATAAATTTAGAGTAAATACTCAAATTGCAGATGATATTGCTAATAATATCTTAGATGATATATCACCACATTATGTATATTATGATATTGAAATTATCGAAGAATTAGATGAAGACAAACTTGTTTTTTCAAAAGGACAAGAAAAAAGATTTGAAAAAATAGTTGAATTAATCGAAACAAAAAATCTTGATTTAGCAAAAATGGAATTAGAAATTTTAGATAAAGAATTTAATCAAAAAAGTTTTGCAGTTATATATAATTTAGCATTAATCCATGAAGCATATAATAATCTTCAAATAGCGAATGAGCTTTATAATGAAGCAAAAATGCTAACTTTAAATGCGAAATATTTAGATTTAGCTAATTTCGGAATAAATAGAACAAGTAGAAATTTAGAAGAAAAAATAAAAGCGAAATCACAATTACCATAGCTTGTAAAATCGCTATTTACCAACTTTTAACCATTATTTTTGTATATTAAATTTTTATTATAAATATTAAAATTTTTAATTTAGAAGGTTATAAAGTGTCAATGAATAAATTTAATTACACAGCTATTTCTGATGACTGTGTGAAATGTGGAAAATGTAAACCTGTTTGTACAATCTTTAATATAAATCAAGATGAAGCAACAAGTCCTAGAGGATTTATTGATTTATTAGGAGCTTATGAAAGAGATGAATTAGAGCTTGACAAAACAGCAAAAGATATATTTGAATCATGTTTTTTATGTACAAACTGCGTAGAAGTTTGTCCAAATGATTTACCAACAGATATGATAATTGAGCAAGTAAGAAGCGATATTGCAAAAAAATTTGGAATCGCTTGGTATAAAAGATTATTCTTCTTTTTATTAAGACATAGAAAAACTATGGACTTTTTATCAAAACTTGGTTGGGTATTTCAAACATGTGCTTTAAAAATAGATGAAAAAAAACAATCAGCACTACCTAGATTTTCACTTCCAATAGTTAAAAAAGGAAGAGTTTTACCATTTGCAGATGCAAGAAGTTTTTTAAATAAATATCCAGCAAATATTTTTGCAAAAAATAAAAAAGTTGAAGAGACTAAAAAAAATAAAGTTGCAATTTTTATAGGTTGTATGAGTAATTATACTTACACAAATACAGGGGATTCTTTAGTTAAAATCCTAAAAAAACTTGAGCTTGATATTATGATTCCAAAAAAACAACTTTGTTGTGGAGCACCTGCTTATTTTACAGGAGCATTTGATACGGTTGATTATCTTGCTAAGAAAAATATCGAATATTTTGAAACTTGGATTGATGAAGTTGATGCTGTTATTATTCCAGAAGCAACTTGTAGTGCAATGATTAAACAAGATTGGGAACACTATTTCCACAATCAACCTGAATGGAAAGAAAGAGCTATAAAACTTTCTAAAAAAATATTTATGGCTACAAAATGGCTAGAAAATAGTACAGATTTAAAAAATTTACTTGCTTCAAGTGGTAAAAAATTTGATGAATTAGTAACTTACCATGATCCATGTCATGCTAAAAAAATGCAAGGAGTTTGGCAAGAACCAAGAACTTTATTAAAACAAAACTATGTTTTAACAGAAATGAGTGATTCAAATAGATGTTGTGGATTTGGTGGAGTTACTATGCAAACTGAAAAATATGATTTTGCAAAAGCGGCAGGTGCTCCAAAAGCTGCCATGATAAAAGAGACAAAAGCACAAATTGTAAGTGCTGAATGTAGTGCATGTAGAATGCAAATTACAAACTCTTTATATTTAGCAAATGTTGATGTTCAATTTAAAAATCCAATTGAACTAATAGCTCAAGCTTTAGAGGATTAGAATATGGAATTTTGGCAAAATATATATTCTCATTTTGATCCTGTTGCTTTTAATTTAGGACCAGTTGCTGTTCATTGGTATGGACTTATGTATGCACTTGCTTTAATTAGTGCAATTTTTATAGCAAAATGGTTCATCAAACATGATAAATTACCAATTTCAAATGATTTATTTGATTCATATATTTGGTGGGCAGAAATCGGTGTAATCTTAGGTGCAAGACTTGGTTATATTCTATTTTATGATACTCATACAATGTACTATTTAACTCATCCTTGGCAAATATTTAATCCTTATATAGATGGAATTTATGCGGGAATCTCAGGTATGAGTTATCATGGCGCTTTTTTTGGATTTATTATTGCTTCATATCTATTTTGTAGAAAAAATAAAATATCTTTTTGGTTTATAACAGATATTGCCGTTCTTGGTGTTTCAGCAGCATATGTATTTGGAAGATTAGGAAATTTTTTCAATCAAGAACTAATAGGAAGAGCAACAGATGTTCCATGGGGAATTTATATAGGACAAGTATTAAGACATCCTTCACAAATTTATGAGGCAATTTTAGAGGGATTATTGGTTTTCTTAATCTTAGTATATATTAGAAAAAGAAAAACTTTTGAAGGACAACTAGCTTTAATGTATGGAATATTATATTCAACAGCTAGAATTATTGCAGAGTTCTTTAGACAACCAGATAGTCAATTAGGATTTATTTACAGTAATTGGCTTACAATGGGTATTTTACAATCTTTTGTTGTATTAGTAATTTGTGGGATTTTGTATGTAAGAATAAAAAAAATAAATAGTTAAATTTTTTAACTATTTATTTTAAGTTCTTTAGTGTATCCAGCATCAACTGCTAGTTCTGCAATCTTATTTCTTAATAAATCTAATCTCCAGCCATGTCGTCCTGCAAAATTCTCTATTTCAGCATCTCTTTGTTCAGGAGTACAAAATACAAAAATTCTTTTTAAAAATGGTTTTGGCACTTGTATAGCTATTAATTGAAAATAATTTTCTTTACAGCTTCTTGAGCAAAAAGCCTTACTCATAGCAATCTTTTTTTTGCAGAAAGGGCAATGCGACATTATTTATTACCTTTGATTATTAGTTTGTAGAACTT
>JAQUIV010000011.1 GCA_028681275.1 Aliarcobacter sp. | reverse complement strand
AACCAAAATTCATTTACAATATCGTAAATAGTTGTTTTTAAACTAGAAGCATCAGCAGTTCCAGTATCAATGATAATAAAATTAAAATAATCACTTGATGAAGAGATGTAATCCAGTAGTTTTTCAATAAAAATATCTTTTTCTAAAAACTCTTTATCAATGTGTTTTTGAATACCAGTGATACAATAAAAGTTTTCTCTTTTTTTAATAAGTCCATTTTCAAGATTATTTTCAATGTTAAATTCATTTGAATTTATTAAATCAATAATTGTTTTTTGTGGAAGTGGGTTGTTTTCTAAAAAAAGATTACTTATTGCTTTTGTTGTTGATAAATCAATATATAAAAGATTTTTATTTGGAACATTTTTACTTATTAAATCAGAGATATTCATAGCAATTGTGGTTGAGCCAATTCCTCCTGAAATACCACCTATTGCAATTATTTTATTTCCAAATTTATTTTTATTTAATAAAGAGTGTTTTTTACTTAAAATCACATTTTTTAGATTTTCTGCTTTAAATTCATGGATAGGTATATAATTTTCAATTCCTAATTTCCCACAATACATTGAAATTTGATGATCATTTGGACCAATAACAATGATTAATTCATTTAAAACTTTTATTTTATCTTCAAAATTTGAAATCATTTTTTCATCATTAACTAAAAAAATGATTATATGTTTTGTCTCTTTTGATTTTAGAGCATCAAAATATTTTTCAATAGAAGTATCTTTTGTAACATCAACATTAAATAATCCCTCAAGTCCAGATTTTAGGTTTTGGGCAAAAAAATCTAAATCTTCATCATGGAAAAGATAAATATTAAATGGAAGTTCATTTCCAAATATCTTTTTTTGAATCTCTTTCTCTTTTTTCAGATGTTTAATGATTTTATTTAAGAGTTTCCTTAAAAGAGAATTTGCTTTAATTTTTTGATTTATTAATAAATAACCATAAATAGTTTTTTTATCTTTTAATAATATTTTATATGTTTTTGTATTTTTATTATCAGCTTCAACATTAGCAATAGATATATCAAATTTGTGAAAAAAATCATTATATTCATATTCATATTTATAATATGATAAAGTTTTTATATTTGCTAGTTCAGTGAATAGTTCAACTAGTTCACGTATATTTTCATTAATGAAGCTATTTTCGTACGATAATTTTAGTTTTTCTTGATATTCATCTAGTTGCATGATAGTTCCTAATACACTAATTCTATTTGTTTTGTTTTTGCGGGAACAATTTGTGTGTTTAAAGTAATATATCTATTATCTGGATTACTTACCGTTACAAAATCATATCCTGTAATTTTAACTCTTACAATTCCATTTGCTTTTGCATTTGAATCTAACGTTATTATATCCATTTCTAGGGGTAATTTTTCACCATGTGAACCTATTAATTCAAAAATTCCACTTGATAAGTGATTTATTTGTGTTCCCCATGTAGAAGTTGTATTTCCTAGATATGTTCCTAATAAACAAACAGGAGAATCAGCTGTTCCATTTTCAAAATTTATACTATGATTTGAATAATAAACATCATCAATTAATTTTGAATAATTTCCAAATTCACTCTCTCCATGTGTGGTACAACCAGCAGAAGTTGTTTTACAGTTACTTACATCATAACCTAAACTTGAAAAATCAAATTTATTACTTAATATAAAAGAACAATCACAATCACAATTTGTAACTACTGGATAAAAGGTATTTTTGTCACTAAATTGTAAATTTGCACTTAGTTCATAAGTTATATCAAAATTATTACCTATAACAAAGTTCTGGTCATTTACTGCAAATGGTGCAATTCCACCTGAATATAGAGATTTCGCTGTATCTAAATCTACTGAGGTGATGGTTGCTTTTGATTCAGCTTTTAAATCAAAAGAGGCTAAACCAAAAAGTTTAAACCAAAAAGTATCTTGTTTATAGTTTGAAATAGTAGCTGTTACACTATTGGGTTCATTTACAAAATCCCAAGTGTAAACAATAGAATTTTTTATTTCATTTCCTAGTGTAGTTTGTGTTAGCATATTTTGATTTATAGTTTCAGCCGAAATTGTATTTGCTTCAACATTTACATAATATTTAGCAAGAGTTAAAACAGCATTATCTGTAATTTTCTTAAGATTATAATATTTATCTCTAGCTTCCATAGTATCACTTATTGTTGCTCCAATTCCAATAAGAGTAACAAATAAAAATAGTCCTAAAAAAATCTGGTCAATAAAAGCTTTTTTCATAAACTACTCCTAAAATTTAAGTGTATAAAAATTATATTTAATCAAAATTTCTGTAATTATTACTGATAAAAACATCACAGGAACCATTGGTGCTATTTTTCTTTTATTTACATTCTGTACATAAAGTAAAGTTATAGTTTGTAGTATTCCTGTAACTATTAAAAAAAGAGCAAAAGAGCTAAGACCTAAATATAATCCAACAATCATCATATATTTTATATCTCCACCACCAATTATGAATTGCCTATTTATTAACATAATAACTATAAAGAAACTCAAAATAAGAAGAGATAAAATAATAGAACTTATATATATTTTCGATTCAAAAAAGCCAAAAACTAAAAGCATTAAACCCATTGTGATAATTAAGTCATTTGGAACAAGGAATTTTTTAAAATCAGTGAAAGATAAAAATAGAGAAAATATATAGAAGCTTATTGTAAATATTACAAATCCTTTAAATAAAAAAAGAGAGCAGAACTTCCACTCTCTTTTTGAAATTCAAAACTACTGTTTCGCTGTGTCTATTTTAGTCTCAGCAGCTGTTTTCATATCTGTTACTTCAGTATTCATCCAAGTACTTAAACCAACAACAGCTCCAACTCCAACGATAACTAATAATAGTGTTACTAGGATTTTATCCATAGCACCTTTTTCATTTTTTAATCTTCTTTTTAAGAAATCTAACATTTTGTGCTCCTTTTGTACATCTAAAGGCATTATGACACCCGTAGACTTAATTAAATATTAAATAATATCAGAATAGTATCATTTTTGAGTGATTTATAACGAATTTACAAATAAAATAATTTATTTATAAGAAAATTTTTAATTTCTCAACACACAAACCCATGGCACAACTTTCATATCCAACTACATTTTTAATATAGGGTTTACAAAATCCTTCAACCATAATTGCACCTGCTTTTCCGAAACATTCTTTAGAATCTAAATATTCTTGCATATGTTTTTCATCAAATTTTTCAAATTCATAAGTTGTAATAGATATATCAACTAACTCTTTTTCTTTTGATTTATAAATCATACAAGTTATAACTGAAGTTTTATTTCCACTTTGAAGTTCAAGCATAGCTTTTGCATCAGTCAAATCTTTTGCTTTTCGTAAGAGTTTTCCCTCACAAGTTACAACTGAATCTGCAACTAATAAAGGCATTTCATTTACACCATATTTTTTGTAAAGTTCGTTGAATTTTCCTTTTGTCGCTTCATAACAAAATGCTTTTGGATTTGTAGTTGTTATTGAATCCTCATCAAAATCTCCACCATTTTGAATGAAGTCTATTCCAAAATTTTTTAAAATTAATGCTCGTGTTGGTGAATTTGAACCTAGTCTAATCAAATTAAGCCTTTTTTATTTGGATTATACTCAATTTGAATATAATTGCCTTTTAAAATAAAACCCACGATAAAATAGGAAAAAAGTAGTTTATGAAATATTATATGTTTTTAGTTTTAGCTGTACTTTTTTGGTCTGGAAATTTTATATTTGGGAAATTAGTATCAAATAATATAACTCCAATGCAATTATCATTTTATAGATGGTTTTTTGTTTTGATTTTATTATTACCATATATTTTAGTACATTATAAAAATATTTTATTGGTATTAAAAAAGAAATATCTATTAATCATTATTTTTGGTGCATTGGGAATTGCAGGATTTAATACTTTTTTATATTATGGTTTACAAACTACAACTGCAACAAATGCTTTATTAATAAATTCAAGTACTCCCATATTTATAATCATTTTAGGTACATTAATTTTTCGAACGGCAATTAGTAAAATACAACTAATTGGTATTTTGATTTCTACAATAGGAGTTATTTATCTTATTTTAAAAGGTGAAATAAATCATATATTTGAATTAAAATTTACTGTTGGAGATTTGTGGATAATTGCTGCTTGTATTGATTGGGCTTTGTATACTATTTTATTAAAATATAAACCAAAAGAATTAACTTCTTTTGAATTTTTTGGAATAACAACATTTATTGGAACAATAATTTTGGCTTTAATCTTTTTTTATCAAGGTTATAGTTTTGAATTTAGTTTTTTAGAAAAAGATGAGGTTTTATACTCTTTAATATATATTGTAATTTTCCCATCAATTTTATCTTTTTATTTTTGGAATATATCAGCAATGGAAGTTGGAGCAAATAAAACAGGACAATTTACCCATTTAATGCCAATATTTGGTTCAATTTTAGCTTATTTATTTTTAGGTGAAGTTTTAGAATTTTATCATTTTGTTGGAATTATATTAATAGGTACAGGAATTTATTTGTCAATATTTTTAAAAAAAGAAGTTAACTAAATGTTTTTTTTATCAAAATTATCAGGTTTATTAATTTTATCTTCTTTTCTAGTTACTTTATATGCATATTTTTTTAATAATGACTTATTAATTGTTTCTGGAATTTTGGCATGGATTTCATTTTTAATATTATTTCCAAGTCTAAAAAATAAAACAATTATTATTGTTTTATTAATATTGAGTTTCTTTGCATTTTGTTTTTCCTACTTTAATGGATTTAGAATTGATTTTATAAAAGTTTTTACAGTTAATCAATATTTATTAACCCTATTAATTGGTGTTGGATTTTTAAGATTAATAGCAAGTCCTAAAAAAGAGAAAAATTCTATACTTCCAAAAGGGAAAGAGTCTTTTATAAAAACATATTTGGGTGTTCATCTTTTTGGTTCAGTAATAAATCTCTCTTCTTTAATTTTAGTTGCAGATAAAATGTACAAAAAAGCTCCTTTAACAAATACTCAGGTGGTCTTATTAACAAGAGCATTTGCGAGTGATGCTTATTGGTCTCCTTTTTTTGTAGCATTTGCTGCTGCGATTACTTATGCACCTAATTTAAATACCTCAATAATTTTACTAAATGGAATAGTGTTAGCTTTTTTTGCATTTTTAATTACATATTTTGAAGTACTTAGAAATAAAGAATTTAAGTTAGATGAGTTTAGAGGTTATCCTTTATCTTTTGAGAGTCTGTATTTGCCTTTTGTTTTATCTTTATTGGTATTAATTACAAATCATTTTTATCCAGAAATAAAAGTAATAGTTCTAATCTCAACTTATTCTATTTTAATGACACTTATAATTTTGCCTATAAAAAAAGGATTTAAACAAACTTTTTCAAAATTAAACACACATATAATTGATGAATTACCAAAAATGAAAACAGAATTATCCCTTTTTTTAGTGGCTGGAATGTTTGGTATCTCAATTAGTTCAATATTAATAGGTTTAAATTTAGATTTACCCTTTGAAATCTTTGATTGGCAAATAGCATCAATATTACTTTTGATTTTTATAATTTTAGCATTTATAGGAATTCATCCAATTATTACAATTGCAATTATTGGGGATTTTTTAGGTGGTGTAAATCATACTTTATTAGCACTTACTTTTTTAATGGCTTGGTCAACTACCGTTTCAACATCACCATTTTCAGGATTAAATCTCACTATTGTTGCAAGGTATAATTTTGATGCAAAAGAGATTTTTAGATTAAATATTTTTTATGCTCTTAAAATGTATTTGATTTGTGTTTTATGTCTATTTTTATTATCAAAATATTTGGGTTTATAAAAAATCATACAATTATCATTCTAATCTAATACAATTTCTTCAAATATAGTAAATACATAGTCGTTTTTTATCCTTTCCTGCTTCCTAAATCTAAAAAGTGGTGTATTTGCTCTATTTCTATTATTAGTTACAATTAGCCTAAAGTATGTTAAGTAGTACGAATAAAACTATTTTTCATTGGGTAGAATTTCGTCTTTATATCTAAACATTGTAATTGTGAATATATTTTGACAGGATATTTTGAAGTTATACGAGATTTTATATTAGTATTTCTTGACTATATTTTAGGGCGAATTGTAATTCTTTAAGAAGAATTAATTCATAATTCTTCTAGCTGTCCAATAAGTATCTTTATAAAAAGGTTTATTTAATTCAGTAAACTGAATCCCTTTAATTGAAGAGTGTAAAAAACTTCCATTTCCCATGTAGATTCCCACATGTTTGTATCTTTTACTTGTTTTGAAGAAAACTAAATCACCCATTTTAAGGTCAGATTTTTTAACTTCAACTCCAACATTTACTTGAGTTAATGTTGTTCTTGGTAATTCAATACCAAATTTTTCTTTAAAAACTTTTTGAGTAAAACCTGAACAATCTATTCCTGTTCTAGAAGTTCCACCCATTTTATATCTCACATTTTTCCAATCATTATAGAAATCCATGAAAACTTGTTTTTTTGTAATAACACTAGGTGTTGTAGATTCGATTTGTTCACTTTCGTTATTAAAAGTTAATTTTTCATAATCTTTTTTACTAATTGTAGGTTCATATTTTAAATGAGGTCTATTTTTAAGTTTTTCGTTTTCTGATTCATAAGATGGTTTATAATCATTATATGAAATATTTGAAGCATTTAAGCTACTCTTATCTTTAATCTTATTGTTCTCTTCCATTTGGATATTCTTATTACCAGTACAAGCTGTAAGTAATAATATAATCGGTAGAAGTATAAAAGTCTTCTTTATCACTAATTCTCCTTTTATAATAAAATTTAATCTATAACTCTTTGAGCTTTCCAATAGCTTTTGCTAAAATAAGAATTATCTAACTCAGATATAGTTACACCAATTTGTGTTGAAGCGTGGATAAATAATCCATCTTCTAGGTAAACACCAACATGGTTTACGTCACCTGTTTTAAAAAACACTAAATCACCACTTTTAAGTTCATTTTTTCCTATCTCTTTTCCCAACTGCGATTGCATTTGAGTCGTTCTAGGAATTGTCATATCAAATTTTTCTTTGAATACTTTTTGAATGAAACCTGAACAGTCGATTCCATTTTTTGAATCTCCGCCAAGTTTATAACTTACACCTTCCCATTCACTATAAAAGTCAAATAGTTCGATATTTAAGTCCATTCTATCATTCTGATAATTTGAATAACTATCTAATGAACCAAGGTTTTTCTTTAATTTAGTAAGTTTCTTGTACTTTTGAAATCTTAAATCTCTTTGTTGTATAGTGTTCTCTAATGAAGCACTTTGGAATATATATCCATCATCTTGTGAAGAGTAAGAATTACCACTAAACTTAGATGAACAACCCGTCATTATGAATAACAGAATAAGAAATAGTAAGAAGTTTTTTATGTACATTACCACACTAAATACCTTTTACATTTATGGTTTTCAATTTTTATCATATTGAAATATAAAAGATATGTCAAGTTTTAAACCCTTCGTTGTATAATATAACCATAAAAATAAAGGATTCAAATATGAAAAATATTATCTATTTAGCTTTAGTTTTACTACTGGTTGGTTGTTCTTCATTAGAAAATAATTCTGTGGAAAAAATTGAAAATTTTAGAAATAATAAAAAAATCTATACCCATGATTCTTGTACAAATTTCTCTTATATCTTTCAAAATCAAGAAGAAAAATATGGAAAATTATTTTATGAATATATAAATTTAGATAGAGCTTGTAAATGGAATGGAATGCAAAGGGGATTTTTTGATGATTTATTTAAATCGACTTTAAAATTACAAAATATGAAAGCTATTGAAAGAAAAGATTATGGAAATTATGAATTTAGTACATATATAATAGATGATAAATATTATATGAATTTGATTTATAAATATTCAGTATATGAAGATTTATTTATTGTTGATTATGAGGGAAAATTTTTTGATGAAAAAATAAAAGAATTTGACAAAAATTATCAAAATAAATTTTTAGATAAACCTAGATTCAACTCAAATTATTCTAATAGTTTAGTTAGAATGAACATTTTAAATGGATACTTTTCAGCAGATAGGTCTAGTTTTGAGAACTAATTTATTTATAGTTGTATATTGCATTATAATAGTGCTTTCTGTTATGTATGCAACACAACCATTACAACCATTATTAGCAAAAGAGTTTAATGTATCTATTGTAAAAGCTTCTCAATTTACAGCAGTTATCATGCTTTTTTTAGCAATATCTCCTATTGTTTATGGATATATTCTTGAAAAAGTGTGTGCAAAAAAGATGCTTACTTATTCTTCTATTATATTATTAATCACAAATATTTTTCTTGGAATGGCAAAATCATATGAGATATTTTTAACACTTAGAATTTGTGAAGCTTTAGTTATTCCTGCAATTTTAACGGCACTTATGAGTATTCTGGCAAATATAGATAAAGAAAATATAAAATTTAATATGTCCATTTATGTCGCATCAACTGTTTTTGGTGGATTAGTTGGTCGATTATTTTCTGGTTTTATTGCAACAAATTTCTCTTATGAATATGTATTTTATTCATTATCACTTGCTTTATTTATCTCAATTTTTTTAATTCAAAAACTTTCTTTTGAAGGTGATGCTAAATTGGTTAAACCAAAAATAAATGATATTACAACTATATTAAAAGATAAAAGATTTGCTTTAATCTATTTTATAATGTTTTGTATGTTTTTTGTTTTTGGAGGAGTTTTAAATATTTTACCATTTAGAGTAAAAGATATTTCAGATTCAGTTAATGAGTTTCAAATTAGTCTTTTATATTTAGGTTATGGTATGGGAATTCTTGTCTCTTTATCGTCAAAAAAAATAGTTGATTTTTTCAAAAATGAATCAAATACAATGATTATTTCAATTCTTTTTTTCCTTTTTATTTTGATATTTTTAGTAACTGAAAATATAGTTTATCTTTTTGTTTTATTGTTTTTATTTTGTATTGGAATGTTTACTGTACACACGGTTTCAACAGGACTTGCAAATTCTATGAAGTCTTCTCAAAAATCATTAACTTCAGGTATGTATCTTACATTTTATTATATAGGAGGAGCAAGTGGTTCATTTTTCCCATCTATTATATATAAATATTTTGGTTGGGATATTATGATTTATTGTTTTGTATTTATTTTATTAATAGTTGTTATGGTTACTTATAAAAATAGAAAATTATTTAATCATTGATTAAATAAAAAAGATAGGAGGATTCTAAAATCCTCTTAGAGTTACTCCTAAAAATATTGCAATTAATCCTAAAACAATATTTACAGGTATAAAATAAGTTGCTATTGGAAGTAGATTATTTTTTGCACTTGCAAAATCACCACTATCAAAAGCTTTTTGAGCTTTATTTCTTTTTATATATACTATTAGAAATATAAAAGTCATGATAGACCAAATTATCTCTTTTATTATAACAACATTATAAAGCTCAGAACTTTTAAGTTCTAAAGCTATAATCATTATAATAGCAGTTATTAAAAGTGTTAAAATAGCGGGAATAACCATAGAAAAAAATCTTTTTAGATTTTCTAAAGTTCTTGCTAATTTTATTTTAGGTTCTTCTATATTTTGCATAGAGTAATGAACTGCAAATCTAATTGCAATCATTCCTCCTACCCAAATTACAGCTGATATAACATGTAAAAAAACTATTATTGATGAATAATTTTTAAAAAAATCAACCAATACTGTTTCCTACAAATTTTCTTTTGCATAAGCTAAAGCAGCAATTTTTGCATCTTCAACTTTTGTTACATCTTTTCCACCAGCTTGTGCGAAGTCAGGTCTTCCACCTCCACCTCCACCAACGATTGGAGCGATGTTTTTAATCCATTCACCAGCTTTGATATTTGTGTTTTTACTTCCTGCAACAATTAAAACTTTGTCATCTTTTGCTTGTAAAAGTAAAATTGCAAGTTTTTCATTTGCATTTTTCATATCATCAACAATTTTCTTTAAATCACCATTTTCAACAACAGCAACTACAACTTTAACATCACCAATAACTTCTTCACTAATTGGAGCTGATGTTTGACTCTGAGCTGTTTCAACTTCTTTTTTTAAGTCTTTAATTTGCTCTTTTAATTTTTTAATTCCAGCAATTACATCATTGTTTTTGATTTCAGCTTTAATTTCATTCATAGAGTTAATAATCTCTTTTGTATAGGCAATTGCAGCAGTTCCACAAACAGCTTCTATTCTTCTCACACCTGCACTTACACCTGATTCTTTAACTATATAAAAACTTCCAATATCAGCAGTATTTTTTACATGAGTTCCACCACAAAATTCAACTGAAACATCAGAGAAACTAACAACTCTTACCATATCACCATATTTTTCACCAAACATAGCAATAGCGCCTTTGTTTTTAGCTTGTTCAATTGGTAACTCTTCTACATTTCCAGAAATTCCTCTTGAAATCATAGAGTTTACTAAATCTTCAACTTCATCAATTTGAGCAGTTGTCATAGCTTTTGGATATGTAAAGTCAAATCTTAATCTTGAAGAATCATTTAAAGAACCAGCTTGTGATACAGTATCACCTAAAACCATTTTTAATGCACTTTGTAAAAGGTGTGTAGCACTATGATGTTTTGCTATCTCATATCTATTTACAACAACTGCATCAACAGTTTCATTTTGATTTAAATTTGAATTTGCAACTTTAACTTTTGAAAGATTTAATCCATGGAATTTTGAAGTCTCTTCAATAATAGCTATATGTTTATTATCTTCTAATGCTCCAACATCTCCACTTTGTCCACCACTTGTTGCATAGAATGGAGTTTTGTCAAGCATTACCCAACCAGTAGAATTTTTTTCTAAAGTTGAAACTTCTTTGAAGTTTTCATCTAAAAGAGCAAGAATTTTTGATTTGTAAGTTACATTATCGTATCCAACAAATTCATTTATTCCATATTTTTCGATTAATTGTTTGAAATCACCTTCATTTGAAGCGTCTCCACTTCCTTTCCACGCAGCTTTTGCCATAGCTTTTTGTGCATTCATTAATTCATCAAATTTTTCTAAATCAACTTTTAAATCTCTATCTCTTAACATATCTTCAGTTAAGTCTAAAGGGAATCCATAAGTATCATATAATTTGAATGCAGTTTCACCAGAGAAAATTTCTTTTGTATTTGCTAACTCTTCATTAAATAAAGACATACCTAAATCAATAGTTTTAAAGAATCTATCTTCTTCTAAAGTTAATTGTTCTTTTACAAAATTCTGATTTTCAACAAGTTCTGTATAATGTCCACCCATAATTTTAATAAGTGTATCAAGAAGTTTTGCCATAAATGGTTTTCTAAATCCAATTAAATAACCATGTCTAACAGCTCGTCTAAGAATTCTTCTTAAAACGTAAGGTCTTCCTTCATTTCCAAATAAAATACCTTGAGATAACATAAATGATGTAGCTCTTAAATGATCTGCAATAACTCTATATGAACCAATATTTTCAGGAGTTGCTTTTTTACCTGCAAGTTCTTCAATTTTTTCAATTATTGGTTTGAAATTTGAAGAATCAAAGTTATTTAAAACACCTTCTTTAATAGCAATAACTCTTTCAAGTCCCATTCCTGTATCAATTGATGGTTTTGGAAGTGGATTTAATTTTCCATCGGCTGTTCTTTCGTATTGCATAAATACTAAGTTCCAGATTTCTAAGAATCTATCTCCATCTCCACCCATTTTATCTTCAGGACCATTAAAATGTTCTTCACCTTGGTCATAAAAAATCTCACTACAAGGTCCACAAGCACCAGTATCACCCATAGCCCAGAAGTTATCTTTATCTCCAAATCTTATGATTCTTGATGGATCTATAAATTTTGTCCAAATATTAAATGCTTCATCGTCACTTTCGTGAACAGTTACCCATAATTTTTCAATAGGAAGTGCTAAATTAACAGTTATAAACTCCCAAGCATAAGCTATTGCATCTTCTTTAAAATAATCTCCAAATGAGAAGTTCCCTAACATCTCAAAAAGTGTATGATGTCGTGCTGTGTAACCAACATTTTCTAAGTCATTATGTTTTCCACCAGCTCTTACACATAATTGGCAAGAAGTTGCTGTTGGATTAGCAGGTCTTGGAATTGCACCTGTAAAAATATCTTTAAATTGAACCATACCAGCATTTGTAAACATTAATGTAGGATCATCTGGAACTAGTGGCATTGATGAAATTACATCGTGACCTTTACTTTTAAAAAACTCTAAATATTCTTTTCTGATATCCATAAAATTATCCATTTTAAATTAAATTCTCTTATTTTAACAAAAAAATTATTTAGCCTTGATTAGTAAAAAGTTAAATAAATGTAAAACTAAATTTAAGTTTCGTCAAGTTATAATGAATTAGTTTAAAAATTAAAAAATTAATAAGGAAACAAAATGGCAAAATATATTGAATTAACTCCTGCAAATTTTGAAGAAGTTACAAAAGAGGGTGTATCAATGGTAGATTTCTGGGCTCCATGGTGTGGACCTTGTAGAATGATCGCTCCAGTTATCGAAGAATTAGCAGCTGATTTCGAAGGTAAAGCTAACATTTGTAAAGTAAATACTGATGAAGAACAAGATTTAGCAGTAAAATATGGAATTAGATCAATTCCTACAATTTTATTCATGAAAAATGGTGAAGTTGTTGATACTATGGTTGGTGCTTCTTCTAAACAAGCATTTACTGATAAAATCAACTCATTATTATAATATATACTATAAAAGATTTTAGAAAAGGGAGAAGTGTAAACTTCTCCCTTTTTTTATTTCAATTATTTTTTAATTTAATATGGATATAAAATATTAGATGATAAAATTTATCTTTAATAATAGTTTTTGTTTAACCTATAACTTACGAATATTTTTGTATTATTAAGGTTCTAAAAAATACTATGGATTATTTAATAAAAAATAAGGATTTAATATGTTAGATTTGGCAATTATCGGTGGAGGACCAGCTGGATTAACAGCAGGTTTGTATGCAACTAGAGGCGGATTAAAAAATGTAATTATGTTTGAAATGGGAATGCCAGGGGGTCAAATTACAAGCTCGTCTGAAATTGAAAATTATCCAGGTCAAGTTGAAGTTGTTTCAGGTATGGATTTAATGATGAATTGGCCAGAACAATGTCAAAGATTTGGTTTAAAACATGAAATGGCTCAAATTGAAAGAGTTACAAAATCTGGAGATATTTTTACATTAACAACAAGTGATAAAAAAGAGTTTCAAGCAAAAACTGTTTTAATAGCAACAGGGTCTGTTCCTAAAAGAGCTGGATTCAAAGGTGAAAATGAGTTTTTTGGAAAAGGTGTTTCTACTTGTGCTACTTGTGACGGATTCTTTTATAGAGGAAAAGAAGTAGCTGTAATTGGTGGTGGAGATTCTGCTATTGAAGAGGCTGTTTATTTATCAAAAATGTGTTCAAAAGTTTATTTAGTTCACAGAAGAGATACATACAGAGCAGCACCAAGCACAATTGAACATATGAAACATGCATCTAATATTGAAGAAGTAACAAATGTTACAGTTGAAGAAGTATATGGTGATATGATGGGAGTTCAAGGTTTAAAAGTTAAACATAAAGAAAGTGGTGAAATTAGAGATTTACCAACTCCTGGTGTTTTTGTTTTTGTAGGGCGAGATGTTTTAAATGCTCCATTAAAACAAGAAGATGGAAGTTTCCTTTGTGATTTAAATGAAGCTGGTGAAGTTATTGTTGATTTAAGAATGAGAACATCTGTTAAAGGTCTTTATGCAGCAGGTGATATTAGAATTGATGCTCCAAAACAAGTAGTTTGTGCTGCTGGTGATGGTGCAACAGCTGCTGTTAATATTATTGAATATTTAGGATAAGGGGAAAGTTTTTAAAATGATTAAAATAGGTATTTTAGGTAGTACAGGAAGAGTTGGGTCATTATTAATTGATGATTTAGCAAATGATAGTGAAGCAAGAGCATCAGTAGTACATGTAAATGGTAAATTAGTAAAAAATTTAGCTGCTGACACAATTGTGACAAATGATATGAAAGTATTATTTGATTCTTCAGATGTAATTATTGATTTTTCAGCACCTGCTGCAACAGAATTACTTTTAACAGAAGTTGTTGAAAATGGGGCAAAAAAACCTCTTGTTATCGCAACTACTGGATTTAACAAGCATCAGCAAAATTTATTGCTAGAAGCTAGTAAAATTGTACCTATTTTATATGCAACTAATATGAGTTTAGGAGTTGCAGTTTTAAATAAACTTGTAGCATTAGCATCTAAAACTTTAAGAGATTTTGATATTGAAATAGTTGAACAGCATCACAGACATAAAGTTGATTCTCCATCTGGAACAGCATTAACTTTAGCTGAACATGCTGCAAATGCAAGAAATTTAGATTTAGATGATGTAAGAATTTCAGGACGAGATGGTCAAATTGGTGCAAGAACTAAAGATGAGATTGCAGTAATGGCTTTAAGAGGTGGTGATATTGTAGGAAGACACACTGTTGGTTTATATAATGATGGTGAATTTTTAGAATTAAATCATACAGCAACAGCTAGAAATACTTTTTCAAAAGGTGCAATTAAAGTTGCAAAATGGATAATTGGAAAAGATGCAAAATTATACTCAATCAATGACGCTTTAGGTCTATAAGGAAAATTAAATATGTGCGCAATAGTTGGAATTTACGGTAATGATAATGCAGCAAGGTTAGCTTCTATAGCTTTGTTTGCGATGCAACACAGAGGTCAAGAAGCTACTGGTATCTCATCATCTTGTGATGGAAAAATCTATACAAAAAAAGATAGAGGTTTAGTTTCTGAAGTATTTACAGATGAAGCGTTAAAATATTTAAAAGGTAATATGGCAATAGGTCATAATAGATATTCAACAGCTGGTGGAGATTCAATATTAGATGCCCAACCTGTTTATGCAAAATATAAATTAGGTGAAATATCAATTGTTCATAATGGAAATTTAATCAATAAAGATGAAGTTAGACAAGATTTAATTGATAAGGGTGCAATTTTCCAAACAGGAATGGATACTGAGAATTTAATTCATTTAATTGCAAAAAATACTAAAGATACTTTAACTGATAGAATTAAAGAAGCATTACAAAGAACTATTGGGGCATATTGTTTTATTGTTCAAAGTAGAAATAAACAGTTTGTTATTAGAGATAGATATGGAATTAGACCTTTATCTTTAGGTAAATTAAAAAGTGGTGGATATATAGTTGCAAGTGAAACATGTGCATTTGATTTAGTTGATGCTGAATTTATAAGAGATATTAATCCTGGAGAAATGTTGATTTTTGGTGAAGATGAAGAACCAGAATCAATTCAACTATTTGAACCTCAATATAGACCATGTGCTTTTGAATATGTATATTTTGCAAGACCTGATTCTGTAATAGATGGAAAAAATGTTTATAGAACTAGAGAAAATATGGGTAAAGCATTAGCAAAAAATGATGAAAATAGCCCTATTAAAGTTGATATGGTAATCCCAGTTCCAGATTCAGGAGTTCCAGCAGCTCTTGGATATGCGGCTCAAAGTGGTATTCCTTTTGAATATGGAATTATTAGAAATCACTATATTGGAAGAACTTTTATTGAACCAACTCAAGAGATGAGAGATTTAAAAGTGAAAATGAAACTTTCGCCTATGAGATCTTTAATTGAAGGTAAATCTTTACTTGTAATTGATGATTCAATTGTAAGAGGAACTACTTCAAAAAGAATTGTAAAAATTCTAAAAGAAGCAGGAGCAAAAGAAGTTCATTTTAGAGTAGCAAGCCCTGAAATCAAATATCCATGTTATTATGGTATTGACACACCTCATAAAGAAGAGTTAATCTCTAATAATATGAGTAAAGAAGAAGTTTGTAAATATATAGAAGCTGATAGTTTAGAATATTTATCTGTTGAAGATTTAGTAAATGCTATTGGAAATGATAGAAATTATGCCCTAGAGAGTTTTAATGGGGATTATTTCGTAAAAGAGTAGAATGAGTGAATTAAAAAATGTATTAACTATCGGAAGATATTTAAAAAACAAATTTGGCGAAAAAGTTTATAAAGTTCCTGTTTCAATATCTGGATTTACATGTCCAAATATTGATGGAACTGTTGCAAAGGGAGGATGTTCATTTTGTGAAAATGACTCATTCTCACCGAACTTACAAGAGAAAAAAACTAAGTTTAAATTAAATCCTAGAATTAATGAAAATCCTTATTTAGATAATCAATTAAAACAGTTGGAAATGCAATTTCTTGCTACAAAAAAAAGACTTGAAAATAAATTTGGTGCTAAAAAATTTATAGTTTATTTTCAATCTTTTACAAATACTTATGCACCATTTTCTACATTAAAAGCTTTATATGAAAAAGCATTAAGTTTTGATAATGTAATTGGACTTAGTATTGGAACTAGAACAGATTGCGTTACCGATGAAATTTTAGATTATTTAGTTGATTTATCAAAAACAAAAGAGATTTGGGTTGAATATGGAATACAGTCTTTTTATGATGAAACTTTAGTTAGAGTAAATCGTGGAGATAGTGTTTCAAATATGAAACACTGGATAAAAAGAACTAAAGAAAAAGGATTAAATGTTTGTGGACATTTGATTTATGGATTGCCAGATGAAACTCAAGAGATGATGCTTGAGACATTTAAACAAACTATTGAATTAAATGTTGATTCAATTAAATTTCATCCTTTGTATGTAGTAAAAAATACACTTTTAACAAATGAGTTTAAAAAGGGTAAATTTACACCAATAAGTGAAGAACTTTATATTGATACAGTTGTAAAATCAATTATAAATTTGCCTTTAAATGTTTCCGTTCAAAGAATTACAGCAGGAATTGATGATGATACATTGTTATCACCTTCATGGTGTAGAGATAAACATACTCAAATGAAAAATATTAGATTAGCTTTGGAAAAAGAGGGATTTAATTACTAAAAAATAGAAGAGGGATTTCCCAATTCTATTTCATTTTAAGAAGATAGTCAACTACATTTTCAATAAATGCATCATGTTTTCTATCTTTTCTATAAACAATATATAATTTTCTTAACATTTTTTGATTACCAATTTTTGATTCAAATAATGCTCCCGCTTTTAATAATGATTCAATTGCATTTCTTGAAACAATTGAAACAGTTGGCATTGCATTTTTATCAGAATGTAAAACAGTTTGAACAATTGTAGTGGCACTTGTTACTTCACTTGTAACATTAAATGTATCACAATCAGGATAGTTTGCTTTTTCTAAACACTCTTTAAAAAGTAATCTTGTATTTGATTCTGGATTTCTACATACCCATTTATATGATAATAAATCTTCAGCTTTTGCCTTTGCAGGTAATTTTTGGTTAGAAAAAATTACAATTTCATCTTCCATCCATTCTCTATAAATAATGTCATCATTTGGAACATAGTTTTCAACTAAAGCAATATCAATTTTTTTATCTAATAAATCTTCAATAGCTTCGTGAGAAACAGATACATTGATTGAAACATCATTGTGAATATTCTCTTTTAGATTATTTAAAAATCTAGGTAATATATAATTTCCTATAATAAATGATGCTCCAAAAACAAAAGTGACATTTTTATTCATAATTTTCAACAACTCTTTTTCACCATTTGCAACACATTTCTCAATTTTTAAAGCTATTGCATGGAGCATTTGACCCTCTTTGGTAAGTCTAATACCATTTTTCTTTCGGTCAACTACTTGAACATCTAAATAATCTTCTATAAATTTCATTTGTTGTGTAACAGCAGGTTGCGAAATACCAAGTTTTGCTGAAGCTTTTGAAAAAGATTTTTCCCTTACAACAGTAAGAAAAGTTTCTAGTTTAGCAAAATCGTTAAGCATCATAACCCCCATAAAATAAATTATGATTATAATAACATTTATTTATATATAGAATAATTAAGAGCAATAATGAATTTATTTAATATATGCTATAATAATCTATTATTGGAGAAAAAATGTCTGAAAATTTATTATCATCGCTGAATGAATCACAAAAGATTGCTGCACAACATATAGATGGACCAATGTTAATACTTGCAGGTGCAGGTTCTGGTAAAACAAAAACCATAACAACAAGACTTGCTTATTTAATATCAATTGGTATTGACCCAAGAAGTATCTTAACCTTGACCTTTACCAACAAAGCAGCAAGTGAAATGAGAGAAAGAGCTTTCTCAATGCTTGATTCTTCGATGATAAATACTCCTCCACTCCTATGTACTTTTCACAAATTTGGACTTTTATTTTTAAAATTCCATATGAGTGAATTAAATAGAAAAAACAACTTTATAATAATAGATACAGATGATAAAAAAAGAATTATAAAATCAATAGATAAAGAAATTACAACTTCTTTATTGGTTGCAGAAATTTCAAAATATAAAAACTCATTATTAACTCCAAGTGAAGCAAAAAGTGCAGCTCAATTAAAACTTTATCAACAAATTGCAGAAATTTATGAAAAATACGAAGCATATTTAGAAAAAAATAATCTTGTAGATTTTGATGATTTATTATTACTTCCATATAGAATATTAAGTAAAAATCAAAGACTTGCAGATGAAATTAGCCAAAAATACCAATATATAATGGTAGATGAGTATCAAGATACAAATGAACTTCAATATAGACTTCTAAGACTATTATGTTCAAGTCACAATAATCTTTGTGTTGTTGGTGATGATGACCAATCAATTTATGGATGGCGTGGTGCTACTATAAAAAATATTTTGAATTTTTCTGAACATTTTGAAAATACTCATGTAGTGAAACTTGAAGAAAATTATAGATCAACGGATACTATTTTAAATCATGCAAATCAATTAATAGAACATAATCGAGATAGGCTTGGTAAAAAACTAATTGGAACAAGACAAAAAGGTGATTCAATTAGAATTTATGAATCACAAGATGAAAATGATGAAACAAGAAAAATAATTGAAGATATAAAACAATTAATTGATAGTGGAACAAGTCCAAAAAACATTGCAATTTTATTCAGAGTAAATGCACTTTCACGATCACTTGAAGAGGGATTTAACAAAGCTGGTTTAAACTATAAATTAGTTGGTGGAATGAAATTTTATGAAAGAAGCGAAATAAAAGATTTAATAGCTTATTTTAGAATTTTAACAAATGCAAATGATAATTTTTCAATAAAAAGAATTATAAATAAACCGAAACGTGGAATTGGTAAAACAACAATAGATAAACTTGAAGAAAAATCAATTGAGACTGGAAAATCAATTTTTGATTTAATTCAACAATTAGAATCTGATGAAATAAGTTCAATTGTAGGTAAAAAAAATGCAAGAACTCTAAAAGTTTTTGAAGCTTCAATTTTAGATTTAAAAGAGTTATTAACAGAATCTAAAATGAAATTCTTTGATAGTTTTGAAGAGACTTTTGATTATAGAGCTTCATATGATAATCTTCCTGATGGATATGAAAGACAAGCAAATATTGATGAGTTTTATGGATACATTAGAGATTATTTTATTCAAAATCCACATTTAGATTTAAAAGATTTTCTAAATGAAATTGCACTTGAAAGTGAAAATGATGAATACAATGGAGAAGCTGTTTCTATGATGAGTATTCATGCTTCAAAAGGTTTAGAGTTTAAAAAACTTTTTATTATTGGTTTTGAAGAAGGATTTTTCCCAATTACAGGCGATGGTTGTGATTTAGAAGAAGAAAGAAGATTAGGTTATGTTGCAATTACAAGAGCTATGGATAATTTAACTTTATCTTTTGTTCACTCAAGATTTTACAAGGGTAAAAGAACAACACTTACAAAAAGTAGATTTTTAAGTGAAAGTGGACTTATTAAAGGAAGTTTAACTATTGAAAAACAATCAGGTTTCAAAAAAGGTGATTTAGTAGAACACAAAATTTTTGGAATGGGAAGAGTAGAAAAATCTACAAATGTTGGAAAAGATTATAAATTAACAATAAATTTTGGCGGAACACATAGGGATATATTGTCTTCATTTGTTCAAAAAGCATAACTGGAATTACCTTGCAAAAAAGATTTTATGATAAAGAATCAATAAATAAATTGATAGTTGTAAATAAACCTTTGTTTATTAGTTCAAATTTTTATTTAACAAAAATTAAAAAAAAGTATAAAAATAAAAAAGCTGGTTTTAGTGGAACTCTTGACCCTTTTGCAAAAGGTTGTTTGATTGTTGCCTTTGGTCAATATTCAAAACTTTTTAAATATCTAAAAAAGACTCCTAAAACATATAAAGCTGTTGTGTGGTTGGGAGCTCAATCTGAATCTTTTGATATTGAAAAAGTAATAAGTGTAGATTTGGTTGAAAAAATTGATGTTGAAGATATAAAATCTCAATTAAACTCTTTAGTTGGAGAGTTAGAATATGTTCCTCCGAAATTTTCAGCAAAAAAAATAGATGGTGTTCGAGCTTATGAATTGGCAAGACAAGGGCATGATATTGAACTAAATAAATGTAAAATGAATATTTATAATACAAAATTTATATCATATAGACATCCTTTTATTACTATTGAGACAACAGTTAGTGAAGGTTCTTATATTCGTTCTTTTGCTCAAATATTGTTGGAAAAATTAGGGACAGTTGGAACTTTATCATATTTAGAAAGAATTAATGAGGGCGCTTTTTTTTATGATAATGAAAAAGATTTAAATCCTTTAGATTATATAGATTTACCAATAAATAACTATTTTGGAACAACAGAATGGTTAGATACGGGTAAAAAAATTTCAATTGATTATTTAGAAACGAAAGAAAATGGAAAATATTTGATTATTACAGATAAATTTTTTAGTATTATTGAAATAGAAGAGGGTGATGTTAAATATTTATTAAATAAGGTACTAAAAGTATGAATGAAATGAGTGAAAAATCTTATGCAAAAGTAAATATTTTTTTAAAAATATCGAACAAAAGAGACTCATATCACGAACTTGTATCAAGATTTGTTCGAGTACATAGTTTATATGATATTGTCTCATTTATTAAATCTAGCAGGAAAGCTTTTGACATTATAGGAAATTTTGGTTGCAAAATGGAAACAAACACTGTATATAAAGCATACAAATTGTTAGAAAAGTATGATGGAGTAAAAGATTTTTTTGAAGCTTATAGTGTAAAAATTGAAAAAAATATTCCAGAGTTTGCAGGACTTGGTGGTGGAAGTTCAAATGCTGCAACTTTTTTGATAATGGCAAATAGATATTGTAATCTAAATTTATCTAAAGATGAATTATGCAAAATAGCAGTAAATATTGGTGCAGACGTTCCTTTTTTTGTTTATGAATATAATAGTGCAAATGTTACAGGAATTGGTGAAATTGTAGAAAAATTTGATGAAGAGATGCTAAATATAGATACAATAACTCCTAAGATAAAGTGTAATACAGGGGAAATTTTTAAAGTTTTTAGAGAAAACTTTTACAAACAAATTTCTAAAGAAGAGGCAAATAGATTATTAAAAATGAAATCGATAGAGATTTTGAATAATCTGAATATAAAAGAAGCAAATGATTTATACGAACCAGCTTTAAGTTTATATCCACAACTTAATGACTATGCAAAAAAAGATTGGTATTTTAGTGGAAGTGGAAGTTCATTTTTTAAGGTAAACAATGTCAAATAAAAAAGATACAAAAAAAAATTTAGTTTTTAAAAATAGAAAAGCATTTCATGATTTTACAATATTAGATACTTTAGAAGCTGGAATTATGCTTGAGGGTAGTGAAGTAAAAGCTATTAGAGAAGGACGAATTAATTTAAAAGATTCTTTTGTAAGAATAATTAAAGGTGAAGTATTCATCTTAAATATGCATATTTCTCATTTAAGTACAACTCACACAACTTATAGACCAGATGAAAAAAAAGATAGAAAATTACTTCTTCATGCTAAACAAATAGCTAAACTATATGCAAAAGTTACAAAAGATGGAATAACATTAATAGCTACAAAATTATATTTTAACGATAAAAATATGATAAAAGTTGAAGTAGCAACTGCTCAAGGTAAAAAACTTCACGATAAAAGAGAAGATTTAAAAGCAAAAACAATGCAAAGAGAGACTCAACAAATACTAAAAGGTATCAAATAAGATAAAAAATATCTTGTTTTATAAGAATAAATTATAATAAAATTAATGTTTTATTTGTTAATTTTTCGTTAATTCTTTTGTTAATTTTAAGTTTGTGTAGGCTATGATTACCACAATGAGTGACATTTTTGTGACTTGTATATAAAATTAGTAGGAGGAGATTGATGCAAAACGGTGCACAAATTGAGTACGATTACTCAGTTGCAAAAGCCTTTACATTTGCAACAATTTTGTTTGGTATCATAGGTATGACTATTGGTGTTGTACTTGCGTTTCAATTGGCGTTTCCACAGTTAAATTATTTAGCTGGAGAATATGGTACATTCAGTAGATTAAGACCTTTACACACTAACGGTGTTGCTTTTGGTTTTGCTCTAAGTGGTATTTTTGCTGCGTGGTATTATATTTCACAAAGGGTTTTAAAAGTTTCATTAAAAGAGTCACCTTTTTTAATGGCAATTGCTAAATTACACTTTGTTTTATATTTTATAACAATTCTATTAGCTGTTGTTACTCTTTTTATGGGTATTACTACTTCAAAAGAGTATTCAGAATTAGAATGGCCTTTAGATATCTTAGTTGTTGTTTGGTGGGTTTTATGGGGTATTTCAATTTTTGGAATAATTGGAATTAGAAGAGAAAGAACTCTTTATATTTCATTATGGTATTTCATTGCTACATTTATTTCAGTTGCAATGTTATATTTATTCAATAATATGGAAGTTCCAACAGCCCTAGTTTCTGGGTATGGTTCATGGATTCATTCAGTTTCTATGTATGCTGGTACAAATGATGCTTTAGTTCAATGGTGGTTTGGACACAATGCAGTTGCATTCGTTTTCACAACTCCTATTATTGCTATGATTTATTATTTCTTACCAAAAGAATCTGGACAAAATGTTTATTCTTATAAACTTTCTATCTTAGCATTCTGGGGATTATTATTTGTTTATTTATGGGCTGGTGGACACCACCTTATTTATTCAACTGTTCCAGACTGGATGCAAACTATGGGTTCTGTAATGTCTGTTGTTTTAATTTTACCATCATGGGGATCAGCTATTAATATGCTTTTAACAATGAAGGGTGAGTGGCAACAATTACAAACAAATACACTAATCAAATTTATGGTTTTAGCTTCAACTTTCTATATGTTATCAACTATTGAAGGACCAATCCAAGCTATCAAATCAGTAAATGCTATCGCACACTTTACTGACTGGATTCCAGGACACGTTCATGATGGTGTTTTAGGATGGGTTGTATTTATGATTATGTCAGCGTTATTCCACATGGTTCCAAGAATGTTCAAAAGAGAATTATATTCTAAATCATTAATGGATACTCAATTCTGGTTACAAACTACAGGTATCGTTTTATACTTTACTTCTATGTGGATTGCGGGTATTACACAAGGTATGATGTGGAGAGCTTATGACGAATATGGTTCATTAGTTTATTCATTTATTGATACAGTAACTGTATTACATCCATATTATACAATTAGAGCTGTTGGTGGGTTATTATACCTAATTGGATTCTTTATATTCTCATATAATATTTATAAAACTATTACATGTGGAAGAAGATTAGATAAAGAACCAGCAAATGCTACACCAGTAGCTGCGTAAGAAAAGGAGAAATTATGTTTCATTGGTTTGAACAAAGACCGTTTTTCTTTGCGGTACTAGTATTTGTATTTGTTTCATTTGCAGGTATCGTGGAAGTTATTCCTGATTTTGCTAAACAATCAAGACCAGCAGTAGGTACTAAACCGTACTCTGTTTTAGAATTAGCAGGTAGACAAGTATATATTAAAGATTCTTGTAATGCTTGTCACTCACAGTTAATTAGACCATTTAAATCAGAAACTGATAGATATGGTATGTATTCAATTTCTGGTGAGTATGCTTATGATAGACCATTCTTATGGGGATCAAAAAGAACAGGTCCAGATTTAATGAGAGTTGGAAATTATAGAACTACAGATTGGCATGAAAACCATATGTTTGAGCCATCAGCAGTTGTACCTGGAAGTATTATGCCAGCATACAAACACCAATTTACAAATAAAGCTGATTTAGATACTGCTTATGCTGAAGCATATACAGTTAAAACAGTATTTGCTACACCATATGATCAAGATTTAGATGGTGATGGAAAAATTGATGTTGAATTAGGTGATTATACTACTGCAATTGCAAAAGCAAAAGAAGATGCAAAAGCAATTGCTGCTGGAATGAAAAATGAAGCTATAAAAGCCGAAGTTGAACAAGGTAAAATTCCTGAAATAGTTGCATTAATTGCATATTTAAATTCTTTAAAATAGAGGTTGTTATGGATTACGAAACACTTTTAACAGTACAAGGATATGCTAAATTCTTTTTGGTTTTAGCAGTATTTATCATATTTTATTCTTATGCTTATTCTATTTATAAAAGGGATAAAACAGGGGAGAGAGATTTTGAGAAATATTCAAGACTTGTACACGATGATTCAAGTGTTTCAGTTCCTCTTGAAGAAAGAAAAAATGATAAAGATATAGATAATAAGGAGAAATAAGATGAAGTCTATGGTTATAGGTGGAATAATTCTTATCATCGCTTTATTAGCAGGAACTTACTTTGCAGCAGGTGATGCTTTTAATGGTGATGATTATATTAACAGCTTAGCAATGCTTGGTGCAGTTGCTATTATTACAATTTCAGTATTTGTTGTATTAAAATATGTTAATCAAATGAAAAATGATACTGCAAGTGGAGAATTAGCTGAAGAAAAATGGGATGGAATAGGTGAGTTTAAAAACTCTGTTCCAACAGGTTGGGCTTTAGCATTTATAGGAACAATTGTTTGGATGTTTTGGTATTTCACAGTTGGTTATCCAATTAATGGGTTTTCTCAAATTGGTCAATGGAATGAAGAGACAAAAGAATATAATGCTAAGTTTGAACAAAAATGGCAAAATCCATCTGAAGAAACTTTAAAAGCAATGGGTCAATCTACTTTCTTAGTTCAATGTGCACCTTGTCATGGTGTAGATGCTGAAGGAATTGGTGGTAAAGCTCATAACTTAACAAAAAGAATTTCTAAAGAACAAGTTGTTTACACTATCAAAAATGGTGCTAATAATTTTAAAACAGCATATCCAGCGGGAATGCCTCCAATGATGTTAACAGAAGATGCTGACATTAATGCAGTAGCTGATTATGTTGCTGGTGGATTTAAAGGTACAGCTCCTGCGTCATTCTCTGCTTGTTCTTCTTGTCATGGAGAAGATGGAAAAGGTATGGAAGCAGTTGCTCCAAATATCAGAGCTTATGATGATGCATTAGTTATGGCTGTTTTAAAAGACGGTAAAAAAGGTGCAATAGGTTCTATGCCAAGCTTTAGCGAAAGATTAAATGAAACTCAAGAAAAAGCGTTAGCATCTTACTTAAGAAGTATAGGAGAATAATATGGCTGGAAATACTCAAATGAATGAAAATGAAAGAGGAATCTTTAAATTAAATGGTATTACAGGTATGTTAGTTGCAGTTGTATTATTATTATCAATTTTAGGGTTTTTAGTATTTAATGCATTAATTGTACAACAAAGAGAAGCTAGTAATTTTTATAAAATCAATCAAGATTTAAATGGATTAAAAATGAATAGCGCTGACAATCACAAACAGTATCAACTTGTTGGTACTGGTAAATAAGGAGTAAGATATGGAAAAAATTATTGGTATTTTACTTTTAGTATCAGCTGTAATGACTGCATACTATGGTTTCTTTGATTCTACAAGAGTGTTTGTAGGATAAATGAAGAAATTAAATTCTTTAAGAATAGGAGTGATTTTTTCACTTCTATTTCTTTTCTGCCAAATCTTAAATGCTCAAGAGTTTATAATCAATGATGATAAATTGATTGATGATAGAGCAAAAGAAAAAATAAATCAAATCGGTGATGAAGTTAAATCTAAATTAGGTGTTAATGTATATGTTTATGTAAAATCTACTTTAGGATTAGATGAGAATATAAAAACAAAAGATAAAATTGATATTATTAGAAATAATGAGAATCAAATATTATCAAAACTTGAACAGCCTTATGTACTTCTTAGTATTTCTGTTGAAGAAACACATGTAAATTTATTATTTAGTGATGAATTTAAAAACATAGTTGATAAAGACGATATATTAGATGATTATGTTGTTCCATTACTTGCCTCAAAAGATAAAAACACATTATTTGCGAAAGTTAGTGCGGCAACTTTAAATGGTTATGGTGCTATTGCTGATACTATAGCAGAATCTAAAAATGTTAAATTAGAAAGTAGTATTGGTAATTCTGGAAAAGTTTCAAGTACAATATGGCGAGTTTTCATGTATTCAATAATCATTTTAGGTTTATTTGCTTATACTTATGCGGTATTAAAAAAAAGAAAGTAGAAGCATGAAAAGAAATTATTGGCCTTTGTTTTTTATTGGAATATTTGGATTTACATTTTATATGATAGTTTGGACAATTATGAGTGCTTCAAAAGTACCAGTAATTGAAGATAAAAGTTTTATGAAAAAATATCAAGATGTAGATGATAATTATAATACAATGATGGATTCAAATAAATTGTTTTCATCGAAATATGATTTAGAATTAACTTTAAATGGTAAAGTATTTCCTTTAACAACAGAAGATATTAAATATTCACAAAGAGTGATAGAAAAAATATCACAACATAAAGATATTTTAAAAGTTGGTCAAAATGATATGAAAATTATTATTTCTGACAAAATTACAAAAGATAAAAAAGATGCTATTATTGAATTAGTAATTACTAAAGTTATGTCTAATGATTCAGATGTAATTTTAAAAAATGAAAACTTTCAAAATAATAATGGAGTTAATAACTCTACATTTGAATTAAAAGAAGCAAATAATTGGATTATAACAGGTAGTTTCACAGTTGATGGAATTGTAGGTTATATCTATATTAAAACAAATGCTATTTAAAAAAAAACTTCTAATTTTCCCTACTTCTAGGGCAATTAGAAATTTTATTACTTCTCAAAAGGCTGAAAATACTCTTTTGCCTTTTATTTTTACAATCGATGAGTTTTTTAAAAAATCTATTTTTTTTGACAATATGAAATATTGTGAAGAGGAACAAAGAGTTCTTTTTTTAAATGAAGCTATCAAAGATACAAATATCTCTAAACTTGGAATTTCAGATAATTTTACAAAGTTTCTAAAACAAAGTGATTATATTTATAGATTTTTCTTAGAATTAGCAAGTGAAAAAATAGAAATATCAGATATTCAAAATGTTGATACCTATGATTTTTATTTTGAACATTTACAAATCTTACAAACAATTCAAAAAAACTATATTGAAATACTAGAAAAAAACTTTTATGTAGATAGAATAAATCTAAATAAACACTATAAAATAAATGAAAAATTTTTAAAAAAATTTGAAAATATAGAATTATATTTTGAAGGTTATTTTACAAAAGTTGAATTTGATATGGTTGAAAAAATATCAAAAGTAATAAATCTAAATATTGTTTTTTATTCAAATGTTTATAATCAAAAATCATTAGAAGTTTTTAAAAATTTAAATTTAGATATAAAATTAAATCATAAATACAAAATTGATTTATCAAATAAAATCATCTTAGAAGAAGAGAAAATATTAAATGATTTAGCTTTTGTAGAGTTAAAAGGTTTTTCTTCGAGACTTAATCAAATTGCTTACATAAAAAGTGTAATTACAAAATCAGTACAAAATGGTGTAAATCCCTCAAATATTGCTTTAGTTTTACCAGATGAAAGTTTTGCAGTTAGTTTACAACTTTTTGATGATGAAAAATATTTCAACTATGCAATGGGGAAAAGTATAAAAAATACAAATTTATATCAAGTAACATATTCAATTTATTCATATTTAAATGAGGATGAAATCAAACATCTTGAGTTTCTGAATTTTTTCAAAATTGATAAATTGTTTATAGATAAAAATATAAAAAATTTATGGAACAAAAAAGCTACAAAAGAGAGTTTTTTAATCATTACAGATTTTATAAAATCCTTTGAAACAAACATCGAACTACTTGAAAAATATGAAGAATTACTTTATAAAATTAATATAATTTTATTTTCATCTAATCATTTTATTTTGCTAAAAGATGTTTATAAAATCTTTTTACAAAGATTAGCATCGCTTACTTTAGACGATGTTAATTCTGGAAAAGTTACAGTTTTAGGACTACTTGAAACAAGAGCTGTAAATTTTGAAACGGTGATTATTTGTGATTTTAATGAATCTTTTATTCCAAAGATTTCTGTTAAAGATAAATTCTTATCAACAAAACTAAAACAGCTTTCAAATCTTCCAACCCAATTTGATAGAGAATCTTTACAAAAGTATTATTACAAAAGATTGATTGGTTCATCAAAAAATGTATTTATATCTTATGTTAATTCAGATACAAACCAAATCTCAAGATTTGCAAATGAACTTTTTAATACACACATAAAAACAGATACAAATGACAACTATTATAAACAAATACTTTACGATAATCATAAGATAAATCATTTTGATGAGGAAATCATCGCGAAAATAGATTTAACGGCTATTACATGGTCTGCTACTTTATTTAAAACCTATTTACAATGCAAAAGAAAGTTTTATTTACAAAATATCTTAAAAATAAAAGAACATACAATTTCACTAAAACCAAAAGCCTATGAATTGGGAGACATAATTCACTCTATTTTGGAAGATTATTATAAAGATTTTACTAAAGATAATTTTTCAAAAATTGAAGAATTATTTAACAAATACAAAAGTTCAAATCCATTTTTGATTTTAGATTTAGAGATTTGGAAAAAGAAACTTTATGATTTTTATTTGTATGACAAAGAGAGATTAAAAAATAGAAAAATAATCGCCTTAGAAAAAAACTTTGAATGTGAATTTGAAGGAATAAAAATAAGAGGTGTTATTGATAGAATTGATAAATATGAAGATATTTATGAAGTGATTGATTATAAAACCTCTTCATCTTTAAGCGTAGATACTCTAAAAAACTATGAAAAAACAAATGATTTTCAATTAGAATTTTATTATTTAGCTATGAATGAACTTTATAAAACTGATAAAATTGAAGCTTATTATTATGATTTAAATAACACAGCCTTTTTGAGTGAAACAGCACTTGATAAAAAACTTGAGTTATTATGTGAAAAATTCAAAGAGTTAAAAGAGATTTCAAACTCTGAAATCTCTTTTTCAAAATGTGAAGATAAATCAAATTGCGCTTATTGTGCATATTCGATTATTTGCGATAGAGATTGATTATATTATATTTTCTAAATATAGTTTTTCAAAATCTTCGGCTTTTAGTGGTTTTGAGCAATAATATCCTTGATATTGGTCACATTTAATTTTCTTTAGATATTCAACTTGTTCAACTTTCTCAATACCTTCTGCTATAACTTTTATATTTAACATTTGTCCCATTTTTACGATTGTATCAATAAAAATAGCTCCATCTTTAGTATGATAATCATCTAAAAAACTTTTATCAATTTTTAAATAAGTGATTGGAAATTTTTTAAGATAAGATAATGATGAATAACCTGTCCCAAAATCATCTAATGAAAGAGTAATACCAAAATTATGTAGTTTATTTAGATTATTATTTGTTTCAAAAGATTCTTGAATAAAAATATATTCCGTAATTTCAATATCTATTTTTGCTGGATTTATACCTTTTTTTGTTAGTTTAGAGATAAATTTTTTTGCAAAATTAGGTTTACTAAGTTGTTTTGCAGAAATATTTATCGAAATAGAAATATCAATATCTTTTTCTCTCCACTTAACATATC
>JAQUIV010000086.1 GCA_028681275.1 Aliarcobacter sp. | reverse complement strand
CAGGATTTTTCCTATTAACTGCGTTTGGTTTCTTACAAGCGTTTATTTTCAGTATATTAACTTATGTTTATATTGCTGGTTCTGTTATGATGGAACACGACGAACACTAATAATTAGTGATTCAAAATTAAAAGGGAGGAAGTTTTTACTTTCTCCCTTTTTTTATACATAAGGATTTTAAAAATGATTAAATATTTAATAAGTGATCCAAACTATTATACAAATGACGAAAAAAGATTTGAAGAAATTTTAATAAATGTTTTAAACAAACAACAAATTGATATTGTTTGTTTTAGGGATAAAGAATCATCTAATTTTAAAGGTTTAGCCAAAATATTTATTAAGATTTGTAAAGAAAAAGATATAAAAAAGATTTTATTAAATGGTGATTATTTACTTGCTTATGAGTTAAATGCAAGTGGTGTTCATCTGACATCAACTCAATTTGATGATATTTCAAAAGCAAAAGAGTTAGGTTTATATGTAATTATTTCTTGTCATACTTTTGAAGATATAGAAAAAGCTATAAATAATCAAGCCGATGCAATTACTTATTCTCCTATTTTTGAAACACCAAATAAAGGTACTCCAAAAGGAATAGAAAGTTTAAAAGAAGTTGTTGATAAATATCCAAATATAAATATTATTGCTCTTGGTGGAATTATAAATGATGAACAAATAGAACAAATATCTAAAACAAAAGCCTATGGCTTTGCATCTATTAGATATTTTGTTTAAACTTCACTAATAAAAACTTCAGTAGGATGTAAATAAATCAAATAAGAAAAAACATTTTGTGTTTTAAAAATATCTTTTATTGCTTTTTTATAGTGGGCAACTTGAATAGTATGCTCCGCTAATTTTTCTTTTGTAGTTTTATAATCGATTATGTAATAGTTATTTTCTTTAAAAAGTAATAAATCTATAATTTTTATCTCTTCTTTATAAACCAAAGATTGTTCCGTTATAAACTCTGAGTTTTTTAGCAAAGAGCTAAATTTTTCATTATTTACTAATAATAAAATTCTATTTTTTATATCAATAAAATCCTCATCAGCCAAAAAATTTGAATATCTTGTTTTTGCTAAATTTAAAGAATAATTTAAATTATCAACCGTGAAATCATTCATCATTTCTAAACAATAGTGAGTTGCAATTCCGAAATATTTTGCTTTTAAATAATCTTCTTCAAACTCTTTTTCTTTTGAAATCTGTTTTTCTTGAGTTCCTAAATCTAAAGGAATATAAGAGATTTTTTCTATTTTTTCATAGTTTTTAGCCAGATTTTGACTTTCTATAATAGTTCCAATTTGTAATGGTTTCATATTCAAAATATCAAAAACAGAAGATTTAGGTTTTTTAAAAACTATCATATTATTTTTAGCTCGTGTAAGTGCCACATATAAAATATTTATTTCATCTTCCAAACTCAAAGCTTTTTCTTTTGATAGTGCTTTTTCATAATCTTTGTTGTAGTTTTCATAACCTTTGATTTTATAAAAGATATTTCTTAGCTCAACACTTTCATACTCAAACAGAAGTGAAGATTTATCTACATTTTTTCTTTTTATTCTATCAAGTAAAATAACAGTATGAAACTCTAAACCTTTTGATTTAAAAATTGTCAAAATCTGCAATCCAACCGATTCAGAATTTTCCATATTAGAATCTAATTTATCTATTTCATAAACAAAATCAACAATATTTGAAAAAACTGAACTTACTTCAATAAGTTTGATTATATTCTCATCTATGATTTTTAATCTACTTGCTAACTCTTTTATGATTTCTTGAATTGATTTTTCTTTTAACTCTATATTTAAGTCAAGTTCATTTAATATTGGATTTCCAATTAATGCATTTAGATTCTCTTTATAAATCTCTTCTTTAAAAAAGATATATTTTATGGCATTAATCACAGCTTTTACATTTTGCTGATTTATAAGTTTTGAAGTCATTTCTGTTGAAATTTTCAAAGTTGGGAATTTTTGTTTTAAATAATAATAAAGATTTAAAACATCAGCATTTGTATAAGTCAAAATTGCAATATCATTTGAATTCACACCATCTTTTAAAAGTTGTTCTATTTTTGAAGGGATATTTTCAAACTTATCTTCTTCATCAAGTTGGCTATCTTCAATAACCTCAATATAACCACCTTTTGAAACTGACTCTTGTTCAAAATATTCATAATTTGGAATATTTAAAAAAAGTGAATTTACATAAGAGATTACATTTTCACACGAACGATAATTTGTATTTAAAACTTCAACTTCAAGAAGTTTGTTTGTGTTTGCCACATAATCAAAAAGTTCTCTTTTCCCACCACGAAATCTATAAATTGATTGTTTTGTATCACCAACATAAAAAAATGTTTTAAATTTTGTTTGATCGCCTGAAAGTATCTCTTTTATTAATGGCTCTAAAATTCTATATTGTAACAGAGATGTATCTTGAAACTCGTCCATCAAAATATGTGAAAATGAAGAATCTAATCTAAAATATAAAAAATCTTTATCGATTTTTGTAGATAAAAGTTCATAAACTAAATTTGAAATATCATTAAATTCCAAATAGTTTTTATTTTTATTAAAAGTAAATTTAAACTCTTTAAACATCAAATAAAGTTCAAAAAGTTTACTCAAACTATATCCAGCTCTTAATTTATAATAAATTGCAATTTGTTCTTTTAGATTAAAAAAATGATTTTCCAAAATATCATTTGCACACTTTTTGAAATATGAATAATCAGCCAAAGTCTCTTTTTCAAGCCAAGTTCTTACAAATAAATCATCAAATGTTTCAAAATCAACTGCTTTAATTGCACTAGCACTTGCTCCACTACAATTTAAAATTTGTTCTTTTATTTTAAAGGCAAACTCCAAAACATTACTTTTTTGTAAATCAATAAGTTTTGCATCAATATTTACAATATCAACAGTTTCATTTTTCTCAAGTAGATTTTTAAACAACTCAAAAATAGAGTTAAATTTCTTTTTTTCATAATGTGAAAAATCAATCAAAGTTTCAAATTGAGTAGCATTTAAAGATTGTAAAAACTTCATACTTAAAGCTTCAATATCATCTTCTTTTATTTCAAAATCGTCGCTTATTCCAATATATCCACAAAATTCTCTAAGAATTTTATTTACAAATTTATCGATAGTAAAAATAGATAAAGTAGCACTTGAAAAAGATTTTACTAAAAAACCTTTTTTCCCAAGAATCTCTTGTTTTGATAAACCAGATTGTTTTTCAATTGCACTCAAATATGCTTCGTCATCACCCAAAGTTAAAAGGGTTTTATAGATTCTTTCACTCATTTCATTTGCAGCTTTATTTGTAAATGTAAGAGTTAAAATCTCATTAGGTTTTGCACCAAGTAACAAAAGTGTGATATATCGAACAGTTAGTGCAAAAGTTTTTCCACTTCCAGCACTAGCTTTTAGGGCTAAGTATTTTTTCATGGTCTAATGATACTAAATTTTTTATTAATAAGATTCTTTTAGATATAATCAGCACTCAAAAATCACTTAGGATTATAAATATGCAAAAAAAACATCAAAAAGTACAAACTCTACTTGATGCGATTCCATATATTAAAAAATTTTTCGGAAAAGTTATTGTTATTAAATACGGGGGTTCAGCACAAACTAGCCCTGATTTAAAAGAGAAATTCGCACAAGATATAGTTTTTCTTTCACTTTTAGGTATTAAACCTGTTATTGTTCATGGTGGAGGTGCAAGAATTACTGAATTATTAACTAAATTAGAAATTCCTTCACATTTTGTAGATGGTCACAGAGTTACTTGTGAAGAGAGTATGAGAGTTGTTGAGATGGTTTTAAGTGGTGAAATCAATAAAAATATTACATCTTTACTTACACATCATGGAGCAAAAGCAATAGGAATTTCTGGAAAAGATTCAGCAATGATAAATGCTGTTCCAAAAGATGGTGGAAAATTTGGATTTACAGGTGAAATCACTAAAGTAAATGGTGAAATGATAAATAACCTAATTAAAGAAGGGTTTATTCCTGTTATTGCTCCAATTGGAGATAGCGCAGAACCAAATCATCCAGGATTCAATATAAATGCTGATGTTGCAGCTTGTGAAATAGCAATGGCAATAAAAGCACAAAAAATTCTATTCTTAACTGATACTATTGGTGTTTTAGACAAAGATAAGAATTTAATCGCATCTTTAGATAAAGAAAAAGTTGAAGCATATAAAAAAGATGGAACTATCGCTGGTGGAATGATTCCAAAAGTTGATTCTTGTATTGAAGCTGTTCATAATGGAGTAAATAAAGCTCACATCATAGATGGTAGAGTTGAACACTCTATTTTACTTGAGTTATTTACAAGTGAAGGAATTGGTACACAATTTATAAGAAAAGACAACCCAAATAATGGGATTGATTTAGAAAAACTATTAGAAAATTAAGGAATATTATGAATTTTATAGAAACAAGAGGAAATGATGGTGTTAAACCAATTGAAGTGCCATTTAGTGAAGCTATTTTAAATCCTAGCACTTCATTTGGAGGACTTTATGTTCCAAAACATTTACCAAAATTAGAAGATAACTTTATTTTAAATCATATTAACTCTTCATATAAAGAACTTGCATATGATATTTTAAAAGCTTTTGAAATTGATATTGAAGAATCTGAAATAAACAAAGCTTTAGCTTTATATGATAATTTTGATGATGCGTCAAATCCTTGTCCTGTTGTAAAAGTAAAAGATGACTTATTTGTACATGAACAATATCATGGACCAACAAGGGCTTTTAAAGATATGGCATTACAACCTTTTGGTTCAATCCTTTCTTCAATTGCAAAAAAAAGAGATGAAAAATATTTAATCCTAGCAGCAACTTCTGGAGATACAGGACCAGCAGCACTTGCAACATTTAAAAATAAAGAAAATATCCAAGTTGCTTGTTTATATCCAGATGGAGGAACTAGCGATGTTCAAAAACTTCAAATGATTTGTGAAGATGGGAAAAATCTAAAAGTTTTAGGAATCAAAGGAAATTTTGATGATGCACAAAATACTCTAAAAAAACTTTTAGCTTCAAAAACTTTTAAAGAAGAGTTAGAAAAAGATAATATTAAACTAAGTGCGGCAAACTCAGTAAACTTTGGAAGAATTATTTTCCAAATAATTTATCATTTCTGGTCGTATATCCAACTTTTAAAACAAGAAGAGATTACAAATGGTGACAAAATATATTTAGTTGTACCATCTGGAAACTTTGGAAATGTATTAGGTGGATTTTACGCACTTCAAATGGGAGTTCCAATTGAGAAATTATTAGTTGCCTCAAATGAAAACAATATCTTAACTCAATGGATTAATACTGGAATTTACGATATTAGAGGAAAAGAGTTAAAACTGACACTTTCTCCTGCAATGGATATTTTAAAATCATCTAACATCGAAAGAGTTATATTTTCTTTATTTGGAGCAAATAGAACAAAAGAGTTAATGGAAGATTTAAATAATAACAACTTTTTTGCAATGAGTGAAAATGAAACTAAAGAGCTTCAAAAATATTTTTCAGCTACTTATTCAGATGATGCTTTTGGAACAAATACAATCAAAGAGTTTCTAAATGATGGTTATTTAATGGATCCACATACAGCAACTTGTATAAAAGCATATAAAGAGTTAAGAGAAAAACCATTAAAAACTGTTATTTATTCAACTGCTGAATGGACAAAATTCTCTCCAACAGTATTAAATGCCTTAAATCAAGACAATAATAAATACTCAGATAAAGAGGCTTTAGAAGAAATTTCTTCAAAATATAATGCCATTTTACCTCAAAGTATTAAAGAGTTATTTTCTGCAAAAATAAATCACTCTTTAGTTATTGAAAAAGAAAATATTGAACAAGAAATTGTAAAATTTATTAGAGAATCATAAGATTCTCTAATAATTCCAAGAACTATATAAAAAATATACATTGTGTAATAAATTCACAAAAACTTCATAAAAAAACTCAAATTATGACACAAGTCAATTCCATTTAAGTAATTTCGTAATATAATCGTGGAATTCTAAATTTAAAAAAAGGAAGCCAAATATGTCTAAAGAAACAAATAGACGAGATTTTATTGGTTACTCATTTGCTGCAATTGCTGCAGTTGGTGGTGCTGCGTCGCTTGTTGGTATGAAGCAAGCGTGGGATCCACTTCCAAGTGTACTAGCTGGTGGATTTACAGAAATTCAACTAAGTAGCTTGAAAGCTGGAACTCCAGAAACTTTTACTTGGAGAGGTAAACCAATTTTCGTTCTTAAAAAAAGTGCTGATATGGAAAAATCTGACAGAGATTTAGTTATAGGTGAAGATAGATTCACTGTTGCTATTGGTCTTTGTACTCATTTAGGATGTATTCCTGCGTGGAAGAAAGATAAATGGAAATGTGCATGTCATGGTGGAGAGTTTAATCCAAGTGCTAAACAAGTTTTTGGACCACCTCCAAGACCACTTGATTTACCTCCATTTAGTGTAAAAGGAACTTCAATCATGTTAGGTGAAGAAGGTCCAGAATATCAAGCTATCGCTGCTACATTAAAAAAAGCGTAAGGAGTTGTAAATGGCAAAATTTGAAAAAGCAAACTCTGTTGGTGAATGGTTAGATCAAAGATTAAATCTAACTACTTTCAACAAAGTTATGATGACTGAATATTGGATTCCAAAAGATATTAACTTCTTATGGGCAATGGGTGTTTTATTAGCTACTACTTTTGGTATATTAGTAATTTCTGGTATATTCTTAATGATGTACTACAAACCAGATGTTAATTTAGCGTTTGATTCTGTAAACTACACAATTATGCAAGAAGTTGCATTTGGTTGGTTATTCAGACACATGCATGGAGTTGCAGCATCTGTTATATTCTTAATTATTTATATTCACATGTTTACAGGAATTTATTATGGTTCTTATAAACAAGGTAGAGAAATGATTTGGATTTCTGGTATGTTATTATTTATGACATTCTCAGCTGCTGGATTCTCTGGTTATATGTTACCTTGGGGACAAATGTCTTACTGGGCTGCGATGGTTATTACTAACTTATTTGGTGGAGTTCCAGTTATTGGTCCTGAATTAGTTGTTTGGATTAGAGGTGACTTTAATGTTGCTGATGCGACATTAACAAGATTCTTTATGTTACATGTATTCTTATTACCAATTACAATTATGGGTATTATTGGTTTACACTTCTATACTTTAAGAATTCCTCATGTTAACAATCAAAGTTCTGATGAATTTGATTTTGATGCTGAAGCTGAAAAATATTTAGCAGGAAATAAAAAAGAATCAAAAGTTATTCCTTTCTGGCCAATCTTTATCTCTAAAGATTTAGCTGTATTAGGTGTTTTCTTA
>JAQUIV010000085.1 GCA_028681275.1 Aliarcobacter sp. | reverse complement strand
AAGACCTTACAGCTGAAATTTGGCTTAAATTTTTGGATTTAGCGTTTTTTATACTCTTTTTGGGGGTTTTACTATACTTTGTTTGGGTTTTAGTGCGTTTTACTTGGAAGTTTTGTGTTTTTTTTAAGAATGATTTTTTAGAAGTAGTTTTTAGAGAATAAAAATGGAGTTTATTCTCCATTTTTAGTGTTTTTACATTTTTGAGATTAAATCTGCTAACGCATCAATTTCTGCATCAGTTTTATTATTTACTTGTCCTGTCATTATGTTTTTCATAACTCCACCGTAAGTTCCATTCTTATATCCTTTTAAAGCATCAACTATTCTTTGTTTATCCCAACCAGCAATTACTTGTGATTTTCCTAAAGCTGCTTTTTCTGCTTTTTGACCATGACATGAACCACAAGTTGCAAATAATGCTGTTGCATCAATAGCTGCTTCTTTAACTACTTCTTTAACTTCACCTTCTACTTTATCAGGTGCTATTATTACTTTTTCTTTAGTTTGCACTACTGTTGTAGTTGTTTCTTTAGGTTCTTCAATTTTTTGACTATTTTCTTTAACTTGTTCAGAAGTTTTTTCAGCTACTGCTTGAGTAGTAGTTTCATCTTTTTTAATTTCTTGTTTAGTTTCAGTAGTTTGTGTTGATTCTTTTTTTTCTTCTCCACAACCTGTTAATAGTGCAACTGCTACGGCTGAACCTAATAAAAGTTTTTTCATGTTTGTTGTTCCTTTGTTAAATAAAATAATAACTTGTTTGTTTTATAAAAAACAATTTTCGAATTGTATCTAAAGATTTGTATAAAAATTGTGTTACAAACTTTTAAATTCAAAAATAAACTCTTTTTCAAAGTCTATTTTTACGAATCCACCTTTTTTTAACTTACCAAATAAAATTTCATCTGTTAATGGATTTTTAATTTTATCAGAGATAACTCTATTAAGTGGTCTAGCTCCCATTGCTTTGTCATAACCTAAAGTTGCTAACTCTTTTTTAGCTTTTGCACTTATTTCAATTTTGATTTTTTTATCTATTAATTGTTTTTCTAAATCTTCTATAAACTTACCTGCAACTTTTGCAACTATATCTATACTTAATGAATCAAATGTTACTACACTATCAAGTCTGTTTCTAAATTCTGGTGCAAAGAATTTATTTATTGCTTTATTTTCATTTAGTTTTTCATTTTTTGCAAATCCCATAACATTTGCTTCCGTTGCACCTAAATTTGAAGTCATTATTAAAACTACATTTTGAAAATCTGCTTTGTTTCCACTATTATCTGTAAGTTCAGCGTTATCCATAACTTGTAAAAGAATTGACATTAAATCAGGATGAGCTTTTTCTATTTCATCCAACAATAAAACTGTATGTGGATGTTTTCTAATAGCTTCTGTTAAAAGTCCACCTTGTTCAAATCCTACATAACCAGCTGGTGCTCCTATTAATCTTGAAATTGTATGAGCTTCCATATATTCACTCATGTCAAATCTTTCAAAATGAATTCCTAATTGAGTTGATAACTCTTTTGCAACTTCTGTTTTTCCAACACCTGTTGGTCCTGTGAATAAAAAACTTCCGATTGGTTTTTTATCAAGTCCAAGCCCTGCTTTGTTTCTTTTTATTGATTGAACAATAGTTGTAATTGCCTTATCTTGTCCAAAAACTCTTTTTTGCATATTTTTTTCTAATGATTTTAAAAGAGTTAAATCAGATTTTGTTGCACTTCGTTCTGGAATATGTGCCATTTTAGCAATTGTAGTTTCAACATCTTTTGAAGTTATTGTTATATTTTTTTCAGATTTTGTTTTTAACTCACTCGCTAATAATATTTTTTTAGAAGCTCCAACCTCATCGATTACATCAATTGCACAATCTGGTAAAAATCTGTCAGTAATGTATTTTTTACTTAATTCAACTGCACTTATTATTGCACTTTTTGTATATTTAACACCATGATACTCTTCATATTTTGATTTTAATCCCTCTAAGATAGTGATTGAGTCTTCAATTGATGGTTCATTTACATCAACCTTTGCAAATCTTCTACTTAATGCTTTATCTTTTGAGAAATCATTTCTAAATTCACTAAATGTTGTTGCACCAATACATCTTAATTTTCCATTTGCTAACATTGGTTTTAAGATATTCGAAGCATCCATTGCACTTCCACCAACACTTCCAGCACCTACAATTGTATGAATTTCATCAATAAATAAAATTGCATTCGGTATTTTTACTACTTCTTTTAAAAGAGATTTTAATTTTTTCTCAAAATCTCCTCTATATTTAGTTCCAGCAATTAATGAGCCCATATCAAGTGAAAAAACTTTTGCTTTTAGTAAAAACTCTGGAACTCTTTCATTTGCAATCTCTAAAGCTAAACCTTCAGCGATTGCAGTTTTACCAACTCCTGGTTCACCTACAAGTATTGGATTATTCTTTTTTCTTCTACTTAAGATTTCAATTACCCTTGAGATTTCATTATCTCTTCCAATAACTGGGTCAATTTCACCTTTTTTTGCAACAGCAACTAATTCTGTTGAATTTTTGTCTAATACTTTATTATCTACATCATTTTCATTTTCACTATTTTCTTCATCAGGTTCTTTATGGGCAATCTCTTCTAAAATATCAACCCTTTGAATACCTAATTTTTTTAATAAATAACTAGCATAAGATTTTTCGTCTTTTAAAATAGCTACAAACATATCTTCTACATTTGCATTTGTTTTCCCACTTGTTTGAACATGTGAAACCATATATTCTATTGTAGATGTTAAAGCAATAGTTTCCATTGGTTCGTCAACTATATCTTTTGGTAATTTTGGTGTATTCTCATCAATATATTTTTTTACATCACTAAATAGTTTATTTGTATCTACACCTAAATCTAAAAATAAGTTTTCTATTGTTTGGTCATGAATTAACATTAAAAAAACATGTTCTAATGTTAAATACTCATGTTTACTACTTTTTGCATATCCTACTGCTTGAGTAAAAATGCTTCTTAGTTCTTTACTTATCATTTTTTTATTCTTCTTCCATTATAGCTTTTAAAGGAAAGCCTTTTTCTCTTGCCATACTTTTAACTTGTGCAACTTTTGTTGTTGCTATTTCATAGGTATAAGTTCCACACAACTCTTTTCCTTTATTATGAATATTCATCATAATAGTAGTTGCTTCTTCAACAGATTTTCTAAAAACTCTTACTAAAACATCAATTACGAAATCCATTGTTGAAAAATCATCATTTAATAAAAAAACTTTATACTTTTTTGGCTCTTGTAAATCTATATCATCATCTAATTCTATTTCTATCTCATTACTCACATCAAACCTTTGTTATGATAAAATATTTTTCTAAAGAAAAACAGAACTATTATAACAAAAAAGAGATAATTATGAAAAAAGATATTAGTTACTATATAAACAAATCTTTATTTATTAGTGCTACAAATACCGATGTTGGTAAAACTTATGCTTGTGAAAAGTTTTTAAAATATTTTGCAAAAGCTGGATTAAAAGTTGGATATTTTAAACCTTTTGAAACAGGTGTTGTTGATTTTCCACTAGATGGAAGTAAAATGCTTGAACTTGCAAAAAAACTAAATCCCTCTTTTAATGTGACTCTTAATGATGTAGTTCCTTATCAATTCAAACTTCCAGCAGCTCCTTATGTGGCAAAAGAAAATACTATTATAGATTTGGAGTTTCTAAAAGAGAAAAAGAAATATTTAGAACAATTTTGTGATGTTCTTATTATTGAAGGTGCTGGGGGATTAATGGTTCCTATTGAAAAAGATTTATTTATAATAGATTTAATAAAAGAATTTGATTGTGAAGCAATTTTAATAACTCCTTCAAAACTTGGATGTATAAATGACACCCTACTTTCTATAAATGCTTTAAAATCAAAAAATATAGATTTTGAGTTTTATATCAATTTATATCAAGACAAAAATAGCTTTGAAAAAGTATCAAAACCATTTCTAATTGACTACTTTAAAAAACTAAATTTTTTAGAAGATTTGGAAAATTTATAAAAATTTCCAAATTTTTTTTTATTTTTTCATTTAGTAACACTTCTATTACACTAACTTTTTATTAGTTTTTGAGCTTTTTTCACTGTTTCTTTAAGTTTATTTTCCCTTATTTATGGGCTTTGTATCTCTTTTCTGATTTTAACCTTAAATTTATTTGCTATTTCAAAACACATAAAAACAATTCATTTTAAATGCTGTATAACTTTCCTGTTAGTTTTCAAGTATAATAATAACGATGAAAATAAGAAAACACTGTAATAAAAAACAATAAAAAGAAAGGTAGATGAAATGACTTCTGCAATAGATTTATCTAAATTAACAGCAAATGATGATTTAACACCAGTTCTTGGTGGATATTGGCCTGGTATTCAAATATATTACCCACCAATTAAATTTAATCCACTTGATGGAACATATGAAAGTATGGAACAAGCGAAATTAAGACTACAAAAACATGCTTATAAAACAAAAGCACACACAGTGTTATTTGACTTAGAAGATGGTTGTAGACAAAAAGCTATGTCAAGAGAGTTATTAATTCAAGAGTTACCAAAATTTCCTGAAAGAAATTTCCAAATAGCTGTAAGACTTAATCCATTTAGAACTGATGAATATGAAGAAGATTTAAAAATGTTAAAACAAATTCATCAATATATTGATGTTATTGTTCTTGCAAAAGCTGGAGAAGTTTATGGAAGTGCAGAAATTAGAGATTTATCTTCTTGGTTAATTTCAATCGGAAGTAAATTAACAATTCAACCAATTATTGAGCATCCAAAATCTTTACAAATTGCTGATAGATTAATGGAACATTCAACTGTTAAACACGTTGTATTTGGAATCCATGACTTTTCAAAAGCAATGGCTTATAAAATCACTCCTCAAGGATGGATTGATGAGTTAGAAACTTTCTTTAATATGCTTACAATGGAAGCAAGAATTAAAGGTAAAGGGGTTATTGGTGGGGTTGAAGTTATGTTAACACCACATTCATTACCTGATAATTGTGTTGAGAAAAAAGATATTAGAAGATGGTTAGATTTACATGGTGATGATGCGTCAAGACACGTTTATGCTCATGCAATTAGAGAAAATGCAATGGGATTAACAGGTAAACAAATCATTACTCCAAATCACATTAATATTTGTAAAGTTGCATTTACTCCATCTCCAAAAGAGATTGAAAAAGATGTAAGAATTTTAAAAGCAGCTATTGAAGCAGATGCTTTATTATCTGGTGCAATTAGATATGAAGGTGAAATGTTAGATCCACCAATGTTTGGTAAATCTTTACAAAATATTTTAAGAGCTTATGCATTAAGATCTTTAGCAAAAGAAGATGAGATATTTGCATTATCTGTATTAAACAGAATGCCAATTCACACATTTAAAGAAAACTGGCCATACGGTCAAATTTAGTAGGGAGATAATATTATGAGTTCAAACGTTAAAATTGAAATACCTGAATTTTTAAACATCGGGTTTGCTTGTACTTCTGCTCATGTTGGAACACCAAAAGAGAACAGTATTGCTATGGTAATTGAAGATGATAAATTAGGTACAGATGAAATAACTTATAAAGATTTAGCAACTAAATCTGACCAAGTTTGTAATTTCTTCACAAGCATTGGTCTTGAAGCAAGAGATAGAGTATTAGTTTGTTTAAAAAACTCATTAGCTTATCCTATTTCATTTTTTGGAACTATGAAAGCAGGAATCATTGCAGTTCCAACTTCTACACTTTTAAGTGGTTCAGAAGTTAAATATTTAGCTGAAGATTCTCAAGCAAGAGCGATTGTATTATCAGCTTCTATGTATGAGAATTTAGTTCCATATTTAGAAAATTTAGATAATTTAAAAACTATTGTTATTGCTGGAATTGATAGTGTTGATGGATTAAAAAAACCAAAAGATATTAACATTTATGCATTAAATGAGATTTTCAAAACAGTTGATAAAACACCAAATCACTATAATTCAAAATCTGGTGAACCTGCATATTTAGTTTATACATCAGGAACAACTGGTTATCCAAAAGGTGTTTTACACTCTCACAGATCATTAGTTGGTAGAACTCCAGCAACTAAATTTTGGTTTGATTTCAGAGAAAATGATAGAATCATGCACTCTGGTAAATTTAACTGGACTTATGTTTTAGGATCAGCTTTAATGGATCCATTATTTAATGGTCATACTGTTATTGCTTATGAGGGAGCTAATGATGCTTCAACTTGGATTGATTTAATTAAAAAACACCAATGTACTATTTTCATTGGAGTTCCAACAATTTATAGACAAATCATTCAAAAAACTGACTTTACAATAGCTGATTGCCCAAGCTTAAGATATTGTATGTCAGCAGGGGAGCATTTATCTGATGAGATGTTAGGATTATGGAAAGATAGATTTAATCAAGATATTTATGAAGCAATCGGAATGAGTGAATGTTCTTATTATATTTCTCACTCTAAAAACAATCCAATTAGACCAGGAAGTGCTGGATTTGTTCAACCAGGTCATACTGTTAAACTTTTAGACCCTGAAACTTTAGAAGAAGTTGAAGATGGTGAAGAAGGTATGATTTGTATTGGTGAAGACGATCCAGGTTTATTCTTAGAGTATTGGCAATTAGAAGAAGAAACTTCTAAATCAAGACACGATGGATATTTCTTTACAGGTGATTATGCTAAAAAAGATCAAGATGGATATATTTGGTTCATTGGTAGAAAAGATGACATTATCAATACTTTTGGATTTAGAGTATCTCCACATGAAATCGAAAGAGTTGTAAAAACTCACGATGATGTAGCTGATTGTGTTGCTTTTGGTTTAGATATTGAAAAAGAAAAAACAATTGTTGCAATCGCTGTAATTGGACATGAAGAATTAAGTGCAGAAAAACAAGCGGAAATTTTAAAATTTGCTCAAGCAAATTTAGCAAAATATAAAGCTCCAAAAGAGATTTTTGCAATGCTTGATTATCCAAGAACTAAAAATGGAAAAGTTTTAAGAAAACAACTTGTAAAACAATTACATGAACAATATCATGCAATTACAACTGGTACAAAAGTTGTTGAATATAAAGCTAGAAGATCAATGTTATTTGTACCTTCTTATAATAAACACAATGTTGAAAAAGCAAGAACTGTATTAGCTGATACTGTAATTTTTGATCTTGAAGCAATTTTACAAGAACAAAGAGAAGCTGGAAGAACTGTAATTAAAGAAGTTTATAAAGAGAGTGGGTCTAAATTTGGAGAATCTGAAAGAGTTTTAAGAATCAATAACTTAGGAAGTGAAGATCTTAAAAAAGATTTAGCATTAGCTAAAGAGATTGAATTAGATGCTTTATTATTCTCTAAAATTCAATCAAAAGAAGATGTTTTAGAAGCAGTTAAATTAATAGAAGAAGTAAATCCTAATTTATCTTTAATGATTATGATTGAAACTCCAT
>JAQUIV010000084.1 GCA_028681275.1 Aliarcobacter sp. | reverse complement strand
AAGTCTTTTAGATTTCCAAGAGGAATAAATTTAGTTTCAAATCTTTTTATGATTATTTTTGCACCACATTTATGTATTTCATCTGCAAAGAATTTGAATTTATCTTCATTTTTTGCAACAGCATATGCAGTTGCTGAAAATACAAGTTGTGAAGCAATATTTCTATTCTCTAGAATTTTATTTTTAATCCATGCGATAAATGCTGTATTGTTTATTGATTCTAAAGATAAATTTATTGAAATATCATGGCTAATTCCATTTATTAAAATATGACTTATAACTTTTTCAATAACTTTTTTATCAAATTCAACTATTTTTTCATATTTTTCAGCGATTGAAACAAATGTTCCAATAGGAATATTATTGTCATCTTTATCTTTTATATTTGTAAATGCTTCTTGCATAACAACTTTTTCATCATGAGAGTTTAGAACTTTTGAATTACCAATATAATTAACTTCAAATTTAGAGTTATTAATAATATCAAATACTAAATCTCTCCAAGATTCCATATCTCTTGATAGTTCATTTGTATCTGTAATAAAGAACTCATTTGAACCAATTAAAGTTGCTTTTTCATAAGCTTGATTTGCACTTTGTAAAATTTCAGGTGTAGTTCCAATTGGATTAAATGGAGTTCCACCAATATGAACAATCTCTTTTTTATGAAACTCAATAGCCAACTCTTCAAAGTTTTTTTGTAATAATTTTGTTAAAGTAACAGCATCTTCGTATGTTGCATTTTTTGCAATTAATGCGAACTCTGAACCAAAAAATCTATATGCTGAAGTTTTTATATTTTCATTTAGATTTGTATGTTTTAAAATTTTTGCAAATTTTCTAATAAAATCATTTACTTCATTTGTTGTATGAGATTTAGCAAAAGATGCCAAGTCGGCTATTTTTATTAAAAAAACATAACCAGTTGATTTGTTTATAAACATTTTTTTCATATCTGTTTCAAAATTTTGTTTTAAACAAAGTCCAGTTAAATCATCAGTTGATAATTTTTTACTTAAGTTTTCAAGGGTATTATTTAGTCTAGTTATTACAGCTTCTATTTTTGTAGACATATCATTAAAAGCGATAGCAACTGCTTTTATTTCTGTTGTCCATGGAAGTTCTTTAATTGTTCCAAACTTTCCACTTGCAATACTATGAGCTAATTTTTCTAATTTTTTAAGTGGTTGTAAAATATATTGAACAAAAACAAATAAAATTGCGATAGAGATTATAAATGCAATAAGTGCATAAATCATCGCACCTTTGGCTTGTTCATAAAGTTTAGCATAAGCATCACCTGGATTTGCACTAACATAAATAATTGCACTTGTTTGCCAACCATCACTTATTTCGCTAGATTGTTCTTCTAAATCAAATGAAATTACATTTACAAACCATTGCGGAATATAATCAAATTTAACATCTCTTGATACTTTTACTAAAACTTTATTTAGATTTAAAGAGGCTGTTGTATTGATTTTTTCACCTTTTTCATTTTTTGCATTAAAAGAAATAGTGATATTGTTGTTTTTATATTTTGTATTTGGAGTAAAAATATAACTATTTTCTATCTCTGTTGTAGTAGATTTAGGTTTTTCTGTTTTTACTTCTTCTGTTATATTTTCAAGTATATTTAATTCTTCTTCCATACTTAAAATTGAAGTTAATGGTTCGATTTTTCCCATTTGTTCATCAACTTTTAAATCAGAAATTTGCCATTTCCCTACACTTAAATCTTTAGAGTTTTTTATTACATCACTATCTTTTATAGAAAAATATGAATCCTCTAATCTAATCTCTTTATAAAAACCTCTATTCGCAATGGCATTTATTGTAGATTCAATTTCAGGGTCTTTTTTATCTTTTAAAAGATTTTTTAAACTCATTCCCAACGAAGTTGCCGTATCTTGAGCTTTTGTTACTGACTCAGTTTCTAAATATTCTTTAGTATTTTTAACACTGATAATAAAATTACCTGTAAAAATCATAAAAAATATAATTGATATAATTATATATAACTGTTTAGATAAAGACATTTTGTATTCCTTTTTTAAAATCTACTCATTAAATCTTTCCAAGATTTAAGTTCATTATTTCCAACTCTTGCTTCACCTTTTGTTTTTGCTTGCCATAATCCAGAAGCATTAAAACTATAAACTGGTTTTAAATCAGGTCTTTTTGATGCTATTTGTAAAGTTTTATTGATATTGTCTAAAACAACAGGTTCAACTCCAACTTTATGATAATAAGTTAAAACCATGTGAGCTTCCTCAAATGAGCTATTTGTTTTTCTGTAAGAAACGTAGGTAATTCTTAGTTTATCATCTGGAACACCTAATTTAATTAAAGAAAAATATTTTGCTATTGCATAATCCTCACAATCTCCAGCACCTCTTCCCATAAATTCAAAAGGTGTTGCCCAATAATCTTTTGTCCCCCAAGTAATCGCATCTGATTTATATGTAATTTGATTAAAAAAATCATTTACATTTTTGAGTTTATTTAAGATTGGTTCGTCTTTTGAAGCTTCGAGCATAGAATCCCACTCTTCAACTCTGTTTTTTGCTTGAATACCATATTTATTTTCTATGCTATTTAGTCGTGTTTGGTCAATGTTGAAGGTTTTTGAGGCAGTTGAAAAAAGAGAAGAAAAAGAGATAAGAATAAAAGATATTAATAATATTTTTTGCATCTTATTCTCCTTTTTTTATTACTATAATAGCGAATGTTCCATTAAAAAGAAAAATGTTATTTTAAGAGATTTTTAACTTCATCTTCTGAGATTTTATCACTATCATATTTAATAGCAATAATATTTTCAGTATTGTTAATATACCACTCATCAATGGCATGATTTGTTAACTTTCCACTATTTTCTAAGTGATATTCATTTAAACTTAAATAAACAAATTTTTTCTTAGATGGATTTGGCATTGTAATAATTAAAATAGCCCATAAAATACAAACTACCGCAATTACAATAACTAAAGTTTCCATAGAAGCACTTTCGTAAAAAGCACCACCAAGAAGTCCACCTAAGAAAGTTCCCACATAACCAGCAGAAGTGAAAATTCCTAAAACTAAACCTCTTTGGTGAACTTTTGCAAATTTAGCTGCAAGTGATTGCATAATTGGTTCGTGCATATTAAATCCAATAAAGAATATAACAACACCAATTACGAAAACAGTTGCATTTGAGCTAAATCCAATTACTAAATATGAAATTGCAAAAAGAATAATTCCAATAATAAGAATCTCTTTAAATTTCCCTTTTTTTTCTGCTAACACAGCAGCAGGTCCCATAGCAAGTATTCCAAAAATCATAGCTGGAAGATAAACTTTCCATAATTCTGCCATTTGCCAATCAAAGTTTTTGATTAAAGTCATAGGAATAATCATAAAAGCAAAAGTCATTAAACCTTTTTGTAAAAAGTTTGTGATGTTCATTTTTATTAAATTTGAATTTCCTAAAATCTCACCTAAATTTGCTTTTTCTTTATAAGTATGAGTTATTTTTGGAGGATTTGGAACAAATTTTACTAAAACAAAAATTGAAGCTAATGCTAAAAATAATGTTATATAAAACAGAGATTCAACACCAAAAGCAGCTCCAATAGTAGGACCTGCAATCATAGAAATAGCAAAAGCAAAAGCAATAGAAGAACCCATAACAGCCATAGCTTTTGGTCTTTGTTCTTCTTTTACTAAGTCACTAATCATCGCAGTTACAACAGCACCAATAGATCCAGCACCTTGTAAAAGTCTTCCGAAAATTAAAGAATAAATGTCAGTTGAAACAGCACAAATTAAAGAACCAATTGCAAAAAGCAATAATCCCATAATAATCGTACCTTTTCTTCCTAATTTATCACTAATTACTCCAAAAGGAATTTGAAATAACATTTGGGTTAAGGCATAACCACCAATTACAATACCAACTAAAGTTGTTGTTGCACCTTCTAAATTTATAGCATATACTGATATTACTGGTAAAACTAAAAATAGACCGAAAAATCTTAGAGCAATAATAGCACTAAGAGGTAAAACTGATTTAATCATATATAATCCTAAACATATTATAATTTTGCGGGATTATAGTTAATTATAGTTAATAATAGGTTGAAAAGGATTATAGTGAAGATAGTATTAGCCTCAGCAAACAAAGGAAAAATAGCAGAGTTTGAAAAATTAATGCCAAATGATGAAGTAATTGCATTTAGTGAAATTTTAGGAAAAATAGAAATAGATGAAGATCAAGATAGTTTCAAAGGAAATGCTATAAAAAAAGCTAGAACTATTTATGATTTATTAATACAAAAAGGTTTGAATGATGTTATTGTAATTTCTGATGATTCAGGAATAACAGTTCCAGCACTTAATAATGAACCAGGAATTTATAGTGCTAGATATGCTGGATTAAATGCAAGTGATAAAGATAACAATAAAAAATTAATAGAAAATCTAAATAAACAAAATTTAGAAAAAACTCCAGCATTTTATACAGCTTGTATTGCAATAATTTATAAAAATGAAACTTACACAGTTCATGGTTGGATGCATGGAAATGTGATAAATAAAGAGTTAGGTGAGGGTGGTTTTGGTTATGACCCGATGTTTATTCCAAATGGTTTTGATAAAACTTTAGGAGAGTTAGGTTATGAAGCTAAAAAAGATTTTTCACACAGAACAAAAGCTTTGAATTTAGCTAAAAAAGTTTTGGATGTTATTCTTTAACAACTTTTTCATAAAGTGAAATATTATAATCTTTCGCTTTTACAAAAATATGAATAGTAGAAATAGAGTTATTTTTCTCTATTTTTGCATAAATATCAAATAAATCATCTTTTATTTCAAAATCATTTATACCGTTTAAATCAATACTTTTCAGATAATCTTTCAAAAAATTCTTATGATTTTTAGCTTGAATATACAAATATTGATTTGTTAAATTTTTACTTCTTAATGATTTTGTCTCCAAAATAAAAATTCCCAAAACTGAAAAAAGAGTTATTAAAGTAATTGTTATTAATAAACTATAAGCTTTTTTCATAAGTTAAACTGCCAATTTTGAACTATTTTATCATCTAAATTTATGAAAATATCTATTCTATTTATGGATTTATTTAGAGTAAACTCTTTTACATTTTCTAAAAGTAGAGAGTTCTTAAAATATAGATTATTATTTGAAAAACTAAACCCATTTATTTCATGTAGATGTTTCTCAAAAAAGATTTTTGTTGATAATAAATCTATTTTTTGGATTTCTAATTGTTGGTTTATTTTGTTTTCAAAAAATAGTTCTTTGGCAAAAAGTGTTGAATAGATTATTACTATTGAGGAGATTATTAGAGTTAAAATTACTTCAAGAAGTGAAAAACTATTTTTCATATTTAAAGAGTTTTATATTTTCATTTTCAAATTGATATTTTGAAACGGCAAGATTTTCAGTAGTTTCTTTGTTTTTTACAATTTGAAGATTTTGGTTTGTTTTTGAAAAGTTAGTATAGTTTTTTGTATCAAATCTATTTTCTAAGTCATTTAAAATCATAAAATTTTCTTGATTTGTTTTTTCGTGATAAGAGGAGTATAAAAATCCACTTATCACAATAGATAAAAAAGTGATACTAATTAAAGTTTCAAGTAGGGTAAAACTATTTTTTACCAAGTTCTAAAGCTTTTTTATAGGCTTCTTCTACTGCTTTTATCATAGCATTTCTAACTCCAGCTTCTTCTAGTTTCCCATAACCAGCAGCCGTTGTTCCACCTGGACTCATAACTGAATCTTTTATTGTTGCAGGATGAGAATGTTTTAAAAGTGAAGATGTTCCTGAAAATAATCCTTGAACTAGTTGATAACTAAGGTGTCTTTCAAGTCCAGCTTTTACAGCACCATCAGCTAAAGCTTCAGCAATTAAAGCTAAAAATGCAGGTCCACTTCCAGCAACAGCAGTTGCAATATCAAGTTGGTCTTCAGTATTTACCCAAATAGCTTGTCCAATACTTGAAAAAATCTCCATTGCTATTGGTTTAACTTCATTATCACCTGTAATTGTAGTCATTGAGTTTTGAACAGATGCTGCAACATTCGGCATAGTTCTGATGTAATGTTTTGCTTTTATTTGTTTCTTTAAATTTTCAAGTTTTGTTCCTGCTAAAATAGAGAATAATATATTTGCACTTCCAACAAGTCTTGTTGCAACGCTTTCTAAAGCGTATGGTTTTACGCAGAATATTAAAATTTTATTTGTAACATCTTCATTTTCTTCTAATACTTTTATTGTAATTTGTGGAATTTTTTCTTGAATAATTTTTAATTTATCTATATCTCTTCCTATGATTTCAACTTCATGGTTTTTTATTAAACCTCTTGCTATTGATTGAGCCATAATACCATTACCAATTAATGTAAGTTTCATTATATTGCCTTTTTAATTATTTTGCCCAATTATAGCAGATAATTCCTAAGGTACTATTGGATAGAATACTACTTTTATGAGAAAGGATATTTAAAATGAATAAAAGCTTTAGAATGAAAAATTTATTATTAATAGCTTGTGCGGCCTTTGTACTTACTGCTTGTTCTTCAAAAGAGGAACAGGAATATAATAAACCAGCCATATATTGGTACAACAAAATGTTAAAAGAGATTGCTGAAAATGACCTAGATAAAGCAGATGATACATATACTTCTTTAGAGAGTGAACATAGAAATACTCCATATGTTCCAACTGCAATGTTAGTGTTAGTTAATGCTCATATAGATGAGGAAGAGTATGCTTTAGCAAACTTCTATTTAGATGAATATATTAAAAGATTTGGTTTAAGTAAAGATATTGATTACGCAAGATATTTAAAAATCAAAGCAAACTTTTTAGGATTTAAATACCAATTTAGAGATCAACAACTAATTGAAGATACTTTAAATCAAATTCAAGATTTTAAAGCAAAATATAGAAATTCGCCTTATATGCCTTTAGTTGATACTATTAATTCAAGATTATATATGTCAAAAGCTTCAATGGATAAAGAGATAGCTGAACTTTATATTAGAAGAGATAAAGAGTTAGGAGCTGCTTTTTATGACCAAAAAGTGCAAAATTCTTGGGTTACACCAACTGAAATTGAACCTGTAAAAGTACCTTGGTACAGAGCAATGTTTGAATAAATATTATAAATTTTTGGAGTTAAATTAAATGGAATTAGAAAATTATGATGAATTTCCACAAAATATACCTTTAATAATAGAAGATGATATATTTTTATATCCTTTTATGATTGCTCCTTTGTTTTTAAGCAATGAAGAAAATATTAAAGCAGTTGAATATGCAATTGAACATAACAAACTTGTAGTTGTTACTGTTTCAAAACATGGAAAAGAAGGAAAAAGAGAAGCTGACTCTTTTTATGATGTGGGAGTTGTAGGAAATATTATGAGAAAAGTATCTTTACCTGATGGTAAAATAAAGGTACTTTTTCAAGGTTTAGTAAAAGGTCATATCTCTGAATTTACAAAAGAGAACTCTTTATTTGCAAAAGTTGATATTTTAAAAAGTGAACCATCAAATGAAGAGAGTATTAAATCAGTTATTGAAGTATTGATTGACAATGTAAAAAAATTATCAAGATTAAATATCAAATTTCCAGCTGATTTAGTAAAAACAATTGAAGAAAATGACGATGCAACAAGAATTGC
>JAQUIV010000083.1:2103-7761 GCA_028681275.1 Aliarcobacter sp. | reverse complement strand
TATGATTTATTATTTGCAAAATATAGAGTTCTTGATGCTATGGGAGAAATGGTAAATACTCTATTCTCTGCTGATGCTCAAAAATATTATTCACCTGTTAATGCTGGACTTGAGGGATTAACTAATCCAAACTCTTTAGAACTAGGTGCTATTGATAAAGATAAAGATGGTATAGAAGATAATAAAGATTTATGTGACAATACAAAACTAGGTTTTAAAGTTGATATGTATGGTTGCCAAGAATCAACAGAAAAAGTTATTGAAAATGTACCAGTAACAAATACAATAAAAAATCCACAAAATAGTTCTAGTGTAAATTCTACTTTAGGAAAAGAGAATGGTTTTGTAATAAACCTAGCAACTTTTTCATCAAAAGAAGAAGTTGATAATTTCATAAAAAGTGCTAATTTATCTGATAACTCAAAAGTTGTAGGATATACAACTCAAGAACATAAAAAACAACTTTATAAAGTTGTTTCAAATGTTTATGAAGATAAAAAAAGTGCTTATGAAGCATTAGCAAAAATGCCAGCAGTAGTTAAAGAAAATAAACCTTATCTTGAAAATGTACAAAGTGTAAAGAACTTATATAAAAATTACAACTAAAAAAAAGTGTAACTTTTTTTATTGGAGAGAAAATGATAGAGTTTGAAAATGAAAAGAGTTTTAATTCATTACTTGATAGTCTTGTAACTTATACAAAGTTTTATTATAAACCTTTTAGCAAGGAGTCTTTAATATTTGGACTCCCTGTTGAAAAGGGTATAGAGGATCCTCAATTATTTTCTATCTCTAGTTCAAAAGGTTTGTTTTCAAGGGCAGCTAATCGTGCAGGTTTAAAAACTAAATTCGTAAAAAAAGATATAAAAGAGTTTTCAAATCTGCAACTTCCAGTAATTCTTTTATTATCAAATTCAAATTCTTGTTTATTAGACTCTTTTTCTAGTGATAGAAAAAAAGTAAAAATTATTTCTGAACTTTCAGGTAATATTGTTGAACAATGGCATGATATTGAAGCTATTGAAGCTGAGTATTTAGGTTATGCTATTTTAATTAAAAAAAGTTTTAATTATAAAGACAGTGAACTTGATAGAAATTTACATATTGAAAATAAACATTGGTTTTGGAGTACTTTAAAATATTCAAGAAGTATATATTTTGATGTTATTTTTGCATCTATTCTTGTAAATCTTTTTGTTTTAGCAACTCCTTTATTTACTATGAATGTTTATGATAGGGTTATACCAAATAATGCTGTTGAAACCTTATGGTTTTTTGCGGGGGGTATTTTTTTAGTTTATTTATTAGATATTTTTTTAAAGTTAATAAGAAGTTATTTTTTAGAAATAGCTGCAAAAAAGAGTGATGTAATCATGTCTTCGTTAATATTTGAAAAGATATTAGGTCTAAAACTTGAGCAAATACCAAAACCAATAGGGGCTTTTGCAAATAACTTAAAAAACTTCGACATGATTCGAGCTTTTCTTACAAATGCAACATTAATTTCATTTATTGATTTACCTTTTACAATAATATTTCTTGTGGTAATTTATTATATAGGTGGAGTAATTGTTTTAATTCCTTTATTAGTCTCTTTAATTATTTTAATCACAGCAATAATATTAAAAGGACCTATTCAAACAAATATTAAAAGAATTAGTGAAATTTCTTCGAAAAAGAATTCTATTTTAATTGAAGTTTTAAACAATCTTGAAACTTTAAAGAGTTTAGGAACCTCAAGTAATATTCAATGGGAATGGGAAGAAAATAGTGGAAAAATAGCAAAAAATGGTCTTTATTCAAGAATGTTAGCAGCTTTTATTCCATTTTTCTCTTCATTATTAATTCAATTAAATACAGTTGGTATTATAGTTGTTGGAGTTTATTTAATCCAAGATTTTAAATTAACAATGGGTGGGTTAATTGCAGTTGTAATTTTAAGTTCAAGAGCCGTTGCTCCTATGGGACAAGCTGCTGGATTAATAACAAATTATGAAGATGCTGCAAATTCATATAGATTATTAAATGATATTATGAATAGACCAGTTGAGAGACCTAAAGAGAAAAACTTCGTATCTTATCACGATTTTAAAGGGAAAATTGAATTTAGAAATGTATCTTTTTCTTACCCAAATACTGATGTTGAAATATTGAAAAATGTCTCTTTTGTAATAAATCCAGGGGAACATGTTGCAATTTTGGGAAGAATTGGTTCAGGAAAAAGTACGATTTTAAAATTAATTTTAAAACTGTATGAACCAACAGATGGGAAAATATTAATAGATGATATAGATTTAGCACAAATTGATCCAGCAAACTTAAGAAAAAATATAGGATATGTTTCTCAACATGTCTCTTTATTTAATGGAACATTAAAAGATAATATCATTTTTAGAGCTTCTTTTGTAAATGATGAGAAAATGATAAAAGCTGCAAAAATTGCATGTGTGGATAGATTTGCAAATAGTCATCCAAGAGGTTATGAAATGCTAATAGGAGAAAATGGGGAAGGTTTGTCTGGGGGACAAGCACAATCTGTTGGAATAGCAAGAGCATTTTTATTTGATTATCCTATTGTACTTTTAGATGAACCTCTAAATTCTATGGATAAACAAACTGAACAAAATGTTTTAAATAATTTAAAATTAAATCTTTCAAATAAAACTATGTTTTTAATTACGCAAAAAATGTCATTGTTAGAAATTGCCGATAGAGTTATCGTTTTAAATAATCACTCTGTATATATTAATGGACCTAAAGATGAAGTTGTAAAAACTTTATCACAAGGAGGTAGTTATGAATAGATATAACTATAATCAAGATGATTATGAGTTTATGAACAGTATTAGTTCTGCTGTTCTTGAACAAAGTCCTAAAAAGTTTAGATTAATCCTTTGGTTTTGGATAGTTACTGTTATTGCATTAATTACATGGGCCTATTTTGCAAAAATTGATGAAATCGTAAGAGGTGAGGGTAAAGTAATTCCCCAAAGTCAAAATAAAATGATTCAAAATCTTGAGGGTGGAATTATTGAGGAGATTTTAGTAAAAGAGGGTGATATTGTAAAAAAAGACCAGATTTTAATTAGAATAGATAATCAAAAATCAATTGCTGATTATGAATCAACTAAATTAAAAGCTTTAGAATTAAACGCAAAAATAATGAGACTAAAAGCTGAAATAAATGATGAAAATTTTGTTGTTAATGAGAGTGAAAATAAGGATTTACAACAATATCTAAACTTAGAAAAAAGTTTATATGATATTAATAAAAATAAACTAGAAAATGAAACAATGGTATTAAAAGAGCAATTAATACAAAAAGAAAATGATTTATCATCTGCAAACAGTAGCTTAAATTATTTATCGAGTGAATATACATTAATCCAAGAAGAGTTAAGAATAGCAGCACCACTTGTTGAACAAAAAATTAGATCAAATACAGATTTTTTGAAACTAAAAAGAGAGGCTAATAATATTGGAAAAGAATTAGCTGGTGTAAAAATTTCAATTAATAAAATAAAATCTTCAATTGAAGAAGCTAGAAATAAACTTCATGATGTAAAAGATGAGTTTAAAAAATTAGCTCAAGAGGAACTTAACAAATCTACTGGTGAAATGGAAAGAATAAACGCAAGTATTTATAGTTTAAAAGATAAAGTAAAAAGAACTAATGTTTATTCTCCTGATGAGGGAATTATTCAAAAAATATTTTTTAATACAATAGGTGGAGTTATAAAACCAGGAGATAATCTTGTAGAAGTTGTGCCAACAGGAGAGAATTTATTAATTGAAACAAAAATTAAACCATCAGATATTGCTTTTATACATTACAACCAAGATGCAAAGGTAAAATTTACTGCTTATGATTATGCAATTTATGGTGGTTTAGATGGTAAAGTTATAAAAATAAGTGCAGATACAGAAATGGATGAAGATAAAAAAAGCTTCTATAAATTACAAATTCAAGCATCAAATAATCACCTTGAAAAAAATGGAAAAGAATTTCCTATTATTCCTGGGATGGTTGTTAATGTAGATATTTTGACAGGAAAAAAATCAATATTGGACTATATTTTAAAACCAATATTAAGAGCTAAACAATACACCTTTACGGAGAAATAGTATGAAAATCATAGTTTATAGTAAAGATTTAAATCTAATCGACAGATATAATAAATTGTTAGATTCTTATAGTTTTACTATTATAAATCAATATGAAAATCTCTATCTTGAAGCAAAAAAAGAATCGGTTATTATCATAATGAATATTGAAGAGTGTGAAGATGATTTTACACTATTAAGTTCTTTAATTGAACAAAATGCTTATTTAATGATTTTAGATTCAACACCAAATTATGAGATGGGAAAACAATTAATATTTTTGGGAATAAAATGTTATGGAAATCTTATGATGGATGATATTCACCTAAAAGAGGCGATAAATAGTGTTTCAGATGGAAATATCTGGTTATATCCTGAATTTATAAATGAAACCGTACAAAGAATGAGATTTGAGGCAAATCCTAATTTTATTGATGAAAAATTAAAATTATTGTCAAATAGAGAAAAAGAAGTGGCAGAACTTGTTTTAAAAAAACTATCATATCTTGAAATCTCTGAACAACTAAATATCACTATAAGAACGGTAAAAGCGCATACTAAAAATATATATGAGAAATTTAATGTTTCAAATAGACTAGCTTTTTTACTTTTATTTAATCACTAATTACTTTTATAATTTACACCCAAGTACAATAGATTTTGTTTATACATTAGTTATATACTTTGATATAGATAAAAAATAGGAGAGTATACAATGGCACAGGTAATTGGAAGTATAAGTACAATAAATGGTTCGTTTTTCATAAAAAGTGCTGATGGTGTTATTAGTGCTGCTAAGGTTGGTGATACAATCAATAGTGGTGATGTAATAATCGGAAGTGGTTCTAATAATGCTTCAAATATGCTTACTGTTGCTTTGAATGATAATTCAAAATTAATAAGTGTGCTTGGAGATAATCAACAATTATTTGATGAAACAATGTTAGGTTTAGAATTAAATTCAGATACGGTTGTTAAAAATGTCGAATTAAATGAATCTCTTTTATTAGATACAGCAACTAACAATCAACCAGATGCTCAACAACCTAACCCAGATGCAACTCTTACATTACAAGAAATCGAGAAATTAGACGCAGCAGCTGCTGGTGGTGAGACAACTCCCGCTGATGGTACTTCAGGTGTTTTATTAGCTAGATTAGAAGATAGAACGGGTGCAGAAGTAGATATTAATACAGATTTAAGAGATACTTCTGATCTTGGTACTTCAACAGCAGCTCAAACGGCAGAAATAATCGAAGCGGCTCCTTTGTTGGATGCAGTATTTTCATTTTTAGGAAATGTTACTGTATTAGAAGGAACTGGAACAGCAACAATAAGTGCATCACTTGATCAAACACCAACAACTCCTTTAGTTATAACTTTAAGTAATGGTGCAACTATTACATTTGGTACGGGTTATGTTCCAGGGACAGCAGTTGTTTCAACTCCATTTCCTATTCAAGGTGATGATGTTTATGTTGATGGTGAAAATTATACGATTAGTGTGTCTTCAACTACTGGTGGAGGATTTGCGAGTGTTGATAGTTCAGGAAC
>JAQUIV010000083.1:0-2003 GCA_028681275.1 Aliarcobacter sp. | reverse complement strand
TAGATACAGTTTATGCAAGAATTGTAAATGATGATACAAAAGTAGAGGGGCAAACTTTAACTCATACTGTTCAGTTATATACTATAAATGATTTAGGTGATGAAGTGCCTTATGTTGTGCCAAGTGGGGAAACAGTTACTGTAAATATAACTTATAATCCAACAGGTACAGATACTGCTTTAACTGCTGATTATACAAGAGTTTTAAGTGTAAATATAACAAATTCTTCTGAAGCACAAGTTTCAATAAATACGATAGATGATACTGCAAAAGAGGGATATGAAAGTTATACTGCACAAATTTCTAGTGTTACAAGTAGCCTAGGTGCTTTTGAAGATATTAATATATCTACTGATACAGTAAAAGGAACTATTGCTGATAATGATATACCAAATTTATTTGGGAAAATTGTTATAAATGAAATAGGATTAGAGCCAAATAATACTAATCCTGCTTTTATAGAAATAGCAAGTATTGTAACTAATGCAAGTGAAACAACAAAAACTACAATGCTAAGTTTAGGACTTGAAATAGTAGGTGCAAATGGGCAAGTTTTAGTTATAAATCCTGGTTTTATGGACGCTACATTACCAGCAGAAGGTTTCCTTGTTGTTTATGAGAATGGAACTTGGAAATCATTTCAAAAAGATGGTTCTGCTGGACCCAAAAATGGTACATGGACAGGAACGATTAATGGAGTAGCTTATAATCCAAGTATACATAATTTTGATTTTGGTAGTAATACAGCAGCAGCTCTTTCTGTTAATCTACTTCAAAAAGATGCTTTTGGCAATTTAACAAATTCAGTAGATTATTTTGCAGCAAATAATCCAATTCCTGATACTACTACTCATGAAGGAAGTTGGGTTCAACCAGTAGGAGATGTTAATAATGAATTTACAAGTTTTGATGGTTCTTTAACAAATGATACTTCTTTTACAAGGGTGTTTACAGGGACTTTAACTGATAGTAATACAGCAGAAGATTGGACAACAACTAAAACAAATAGTATAGGGCAATATAATGAGACACAAGATGGTTCTTATATTGGTGAAGAAGATGATGGACAATCTGTATTCTTTGGAAATAATAGTGGACAAACTTTAGAAGGACAAGATGGACCAGATTTTTTAATTGGTGGAAGAGGTAATGACACATTAAATGGTGGAGCAGGAAATGATTATTTAGATGGAGGAGAGGGAAGAGACACATTAAATGGTGGAACTGGAGATGATACTCTTGTCTTTGATAAAAATGATGCAACTATTGATGGTGGAGTAGGTAAAGATACACTTGTTTTAGGTTCTAATGATAATATTGATTTTTCTGCACTGGATAATTCAATAATCAAAAATATAGAGACAATTGATTTAAATGCAGGAAGTCATAGCCTTACAAAACTTTCTCTTCAAGATGTAATTGATATGACAGATAGTACAGATAAAACTTTAAGAATTATTGGAGATGCTGGTGATTCTGTTCAGTTAACAGGGACAGAAACTAATAGCTGGAGTACAAATTCAACTCAAACTATTGATTCAGTAACTTATGATGTGTATACGAATTCTGAAGATACATCATATAAAGTGCTTATTCAAACACCAATAGTTGATACAACAAACTAACAAATTCTTTACACCTAACTTTTAAAAGTTAGGTGTAAAATTCTTTTTATATAATTTTCACAAAACATTTTTATTCATATTAAGATAGAATTGAAGATTAAAAAAAGAGAGAAAATTGGAAAATAAAAGTTTTCAAATAGATGCAAATATCTTAACTAATAAAAAAAAGAGTAATAAATCTACAAATAAAAAGAATAATACTAGAAAATCAAAAAAGAAAAATAACTTTTTTTTAATAATTATTATAATTTTTATTTCAACACTAATAGGATTAATATTTTGGATTAAAAATGTTAATAATAATCTAATAAAAGATTTTTCTGCAGGACAAATAATTGTTTGTAAAGATAGATTAGTTTCAAAAGAATTAGCTTATGT
>JAQUIV010000082.1 GCA_028681275.1 Aliarcobacter sp. | reverse complement strand
AAACTAATCTTGATTTTTTGATAGAAAATGTAAAAGATAGAAGATTTTTAATTTGGATTTATATAGATATAAAAAAATCAGATTTTATTCCAGTAGCTACAAAAAAAGGGTTTATTTTTCACTCTTGCGATGAAGAGTATATTTTAGTTGTAAAAAGATTGAGAACAAATTTTGTAATTCCCACAGCTTCAAATCATACTTTAGGAGTTGGGGCTATTGTAATAAATGATAAAAATGAGCTTTTAGTTATAAAAGAGAGAATTTCAACTGTTGGATATAAACTTCCAGGTGGTCATATTGATGATGCTGAGATGATTACAACTGCTCTTGAGAGAGAAGTTTTAGAAGAAACAGGTATTATTGTAGAGTTTGAATCAATTATCTCTTTAGGGCATTTTTATCCACATCAATTTCATAAATCAAATTTATATATTTTATGTACAGCAATTCCAAAGAGTTCACAAATAGATATACAAGATTGCCATGAAGTAATTGATGCAAAATGGGTAGATGTAAATGAGTATATAAATGATGAAGAGGTCTTGGATTACTCAAAAGCAATAGTTATAGCTGCAATTAAATCAAAAGGTTTCTCAAGAGCAAATCAAGAGACACTTTGTCATATCAAAAAAGATTTCGAACTATTTTTCCCAATAGAAAGTTAGAAGTTTGTATAATGTCAAAAAATAATAAATATAAAGGTAATTGATGAAACAAATAATATCTACACCAAAAGCACCAAGTGCAATCGGACCATATAATCAAGCAACAGCTTTTGATAAATTAATATTCACTTCTGGGCAAATCGCGCTAGATCCAACAACTATGGAAATAGTTACAGGTGGAGTTCAAGAGCAAACAAAACAAGTTATGGAAAACCTAAAAGCAGTTTTAGAAGAAGCTGGAAGTTCTTTTGAAAATGTATTAAAAACTACTTGTTATTTATCAGATATGGATAACTTTGTAGCTTTCAATGAAATCTATGGACAATATTTCAAAGGTGAAACTGCACCTGCAAGAAGTACAGTAGCTGTTAAGACTTTACCAAAAAACGTTTTGGTTGAAGTTGATACAATCGCTTTTAAAAACTAGAGATTTTCTCTAGTTTTTATTATTTATATACACAATATCCTACAATAAATAAAATCCTCCAACAGATGATATAAGCTGCGATTAGGTAAAATACAGCTTTTATAAGAGTTACATAATCAAAAGGTTTAATAATAATGAGTGAAAGCAAAGATTTTTTACGTACAATAGTTGAAAATGACTTAAAGTCAGGCAAATACAATGAAGTAGTTACTAGATTTCCTCCTGAACCTAATGGTTTCCCACATATCGGTCATGCTAAATCTATTTGTATAAATTTTGGTATAGCAAAAGATTATAATGGTTATTGTAATCTAAGAATGGATGACACAAATCCTACAACTGAAGATACAAAATATGTTGAAGCTTTAAAAGATGCAGTTGAGTGGCTTGGATTTAAATGGGGTTCAAATAGTGTATATTACACATCTGATTATTTTCAAAAAATCTATGAATATGCTGTACAACTTATCAAAATGGGTAAAGCTTATGTTGATAGTATAAATGAAGAAGAGATGAGAGAATACAGAGGTACTGTTACACAGGCTGGTAGAAGAAGTGAATTTGCAAACAGAACTATTGAAGAGAACTTAGACCTATTTGAGAGAATGAAAAAAGGTGAGTTTAAAGATGGTGAACATGTATTAAGAGCGAAAATCGACATGAGTGCAGCTAATATGAAAATGAGAGACCCTCTTTTATACAGAATCAGACATGCACACCATTTTAGAACAGGGGATGAGTGGTGTATTTATCCTATGTATGATTATGCACACTGTTTATCTGATTATATCGAGGGTGTAACTCACTCTATTTGTACACTTGAGTTTGAAAACAATAGAGATATTTATGATTGGGTTTTAGATACTTTAGAATTACCAAAGCCAAGACCATATCAACATGAGTTTGCAAGACTTGGAATTAACTACACAGTTATGAGTAAAAGAAAACTTTTAGAGCTTGTAAATGGTAATTATGTAAGTGGTTGGGATGACCCTCGAATGCCTACAATTGCTGGATACAAAAGAAGAGGTTATACAAAAGAGTCTATTTTAAATTTTTGTGACCAAATAGGTATTGCAAAAGCAAACTCAATGGTAGATGTATCTCAATTAGAGTTTTGTATTAGAGATGATTTAAATACAAAAGCACCAAGAGTTATGGCAGTTCTTGACCCCATAAAAGTAACAATAGAAAACTATAATGGAAAAGAAGAGATAGATGCTCCTTATTTTCCACACGATATACCAAAAGAGGGTAGTAGAAAAATACCATTTTCAAATGAAGTATATATTGAAAGAGAAGATTTTAGTGAAAATCCAGTAAAAGGTTATAATAGATTAACTCTTGAACAACCAGTTAGATTAAGACATGCGTATATCATTACTTGTAAAGAAGTGATTAAAGATGCATCTGGAAATATTGTAGAAATCAAAGCAGAATATAATCCAAATTCAAAAAGTGGAAATGATACAAGTGGTATCAAAGTAAAAAGTGCAATTCAATGGGTTGATGCTAAAACAGCAAAAAAAATTGAAGTAAGACTATATGATAGATTATACAAAAATGAAGCACCAGAAGGTTTAGAAGATTTAAATCCAAACTCTCTAACTATCATTAAAGATGCTTTAATAGAACCAGCAGTTATTACTGATAAAGCTGATGTTAGATTCCAGTTTGAAAGAGAAGGATATTTTTACGCAGACCCAATTGATTACACAGATGAAAATCCTGTGTTTAATAAAATAGTTGGTCTTAAAGATTCTTGGGCTAAAAAAACTAAAACTGAAGATAAACCAGTAGAAAAAGTTATTCATGAACTCAAAAAGATAAGAAATGAAATAGTTCATGGTAAAGAGATTCCTTTGACTGATGAAGAAAAAATTTTATTTGTTAATTATGTGAATAGGTTAAACCTAAATAATGAAGTGTCAAATATTTTAGCAAGGGATAAAGAGTTATCAAAGTTTTATGAAGAAGCATTAGCTGAATTAAATAGTCCAGTTACAATTGCAAATATAGTAGCAAATGATGTAGCTAAAGAGTTAAAACAGTCGAATCAACTAAAATTTGATGCTAAACAAATAGCTCAATTAGTAAAAATGATAGACGAAGAAATAATCTCAAATAAAATTGCAAAACAAGTATTTGAAGAGATGGTTAAATCTGGAGTTAATCCAAGTAAAATCGTTGAAGATAAAGGTCTTGTTCAAATCACTGATGTAAATATTATTTCACCAATCATCGATGAGGTTATTGCAAAAAATCCAGATAATGTAGCTAAATATAAAGCTGGAAATGACAAACTATTTGGTTTCTTCGTAGGACAAGTTTTAAAAGCAACAGATGGAAAAGCAAATCCAAAAGTTGTAAATGACCTTGTAATAGAGAAGTTAAACTCTTAATTAAATGGGAAACAAAGACTGGCTTATAGCTGGTTTTTGTTTCTAACTACTGAAACCTTTTTTACGAATTTATATAAATTCTTTTTATGCTATTTTGAAAATATTCACATTTAAAACCCAATGAATAACTAGTTTGACTAAAAAATCTTATTTTTGTATAATCAAACGTTTCAATAAAAAATTAGGAGTTTATCATAATACAAATGATTCAAAAAAGAAATAGTAAAAAAGAAATTTTATCTATTCCAAAAATCCAAGAGCAAATTATTTTTGCTTTTACAGAAATAGAAAGATTAAAAAAGACAGTTCTTTGCACTAAGAGAAAAAAAGAAATTAAATCATTAAAAGAATTTATTATTAAAAATAATAAATCAATAAAACTAATTAAATCTCAAATAATTAATTCTATAATCTCTACTTTTGACAAAGCAATAAGAATTATTTTTCTATTTAACATAATTGGAAATAACTCTTCAGAAAAACCTAACAATTAATACCTATATAAAAAAATCAATTTAAACATTTTTACAATTTTTTGACTAGATAATTTATTATCTAAAAATATTAATTTATATATAGGAAATATCCATGAAACAAGAACTAATAATAGAAATTATCAGATTAATCAATAACATATTAGTAATATATTACTCTATTAATTTACATCAGTAGTTTATAAATAAAGAAGAATTTTCTTCTTTATTTCAAACTCAACCCAACCCTCTGTTTTTCTAAATCAATACTAATAACTTTAATATTTTTTAACTGTTGATTTATACTTAATACATCCATTGGATGGGAGATTCTTTTTTCGCTGATTTGTGAAATATGAATTAATCCATCATTTTTTAGACCAATATCCACAAATGCTCCAAAGTCTGTGATATTTCTTACAACTCCACTTACTAAAAATCCTTCTTTTAAATCTTCTATTGATTTTATATCTTTTGAAAATTCTACTTCATTAAATTCGCTTCTTACATCATAACCAGGTTTTAAAAGTTCTGCAATTATGTCTTTTAAAAGTAAAATAGGGCAGTTTAGTTCTTTTGAAATATTTTCTATTTCACTATCTTTTATCTCTTCTATTTTATATTTTTTTTGTAATTTTTCTACTACATCGTAGTTTTCTGGATGAATGGCTGTGTTATCTAAAATACTTTTTCCATCTTTGATTCGTAAAAATCCAACTGATTGTTCATAGGCTTTTGCACCGATTCCTTTTACTTTTAGAAGTTCTGATTTTGTTTTGAAATTTTTGATTTTTTCTTTATGTTCTATTATATTAAGGGCAAGTTTTTCAGAGATTCCTGAGATAAAAGAGAGTAGTTTGTATGAAGCAGAGTTTATATCAACTCCCACTTTATTTACTAAATCCACAGTTACATTCTCTAGTTTTTGCTCTAACTCTTTTTGATTTACATCGTGTTGATATTGTCCAATTCCCAGAGATTTTGGGTCGATTTTTACAAGTGCAGCCATTGGGTCACGAAGTCTTTGGGCTATTGAAATTGCACCTCTTATTGTCACATCAAGATTTGGATATTCCATCATAGCTATTTTTGAAGCTGAATAAACACTTGCTCCTATTTCACTTACAACGGCGTATTTTACATCTAAATTGTTTTCATTTATTAGTTTTGAAATAAAGGCTGCTGTTTCTTGAGAGGCTGTTCCATTTCCAATTGCTATTGAGTTGATTTTATATTTTTTGATTAGCTCTAAAACTATTTTTGAGGAATTTACAAAATCCTCTTTTGGTTTGGTTGGATATATCACATTTGAAGCTAGATAATTTCCATTTTCATCAATGACTGCAAGTTTACAACCACTTACATATCCCGGATCCATTCCTAAAATCACTTGATTTACAAGTGGTGGAGTAAGAAGTAACTCTTTTAGATTTTTCCCAAAAAGTGTAATTGCTTCGCTTGAGGCTTTATCTTTTAGTAAAGTTAAGGCTTCTCTTTTTAGACTTGGAAGTAGAAGTCTTTTTAGTCCATCTTTATAAGCTTCAAAAACTATCTCTTTTGAAGTAGCTGCACTTGCTGGAATTTTATATTTTTTTATATTTTCTAAAATATAGTTTTCATCAACTTCGATTTTTAGGGTTAATTCTTTTTCATTTACAGCTCTGTTTATTGCTAAGAATCTATGTGATTTTATATATTTTATTTTTTCACTTACATTTGCAACACTTACATAAACACCAGATTCATTGAATGTTTTTGTTTTTTTAGTTTCTATTATTCCATAGTTTAAAACGATATTTCTAATCACTTCTTTTGTTCTAAAATCATCTGCATATCTTTGAGCAATAATATCACTAGCTCCATTTATGGCATCTTCTATAGTTGTAACTTCTTTATTTATAAACTGTTTTGCTTTTTGGTTTATTTCATCAAGTGAATATTTCATTGATTGAATAATATTTGCAAGTGGTTCAAGTCCATGTTCAATGGCACTTAAAGTTCTTGATGATTTTTTGTCTTTAAATGGTGCATAAATATCTTCTAAACTTTGTAAAGTTGTTGCACTATTTATATGAGCTAAAAGTTTTTCATCTAAGAAATTTCGCTCTTTTAGGATATTTACAATCTCTTCTTTTCTATTTAGAAGTTTTAACGAGTAGTTATAAATCTCTTCAAAATCACGAAGTTGTTCATCTGTGGCATTTGAAGTTAAATCTTTTCTATATCTAGCAATAAAAGGAATAGTACAACCATCATCAAGTAGTTTTAATATATTTTGAATTACACCTTTAGAAAATGATGTTTTTTCTTCTAGTAAATTTATTAGATTATCAGTCAAGAATTACCTCTTTAAAATCACTTCTTGTATTTGTGATTGGTTTATTTGAATTAGCACGTACAGTATAAACAAAAGAGATTTTAGGTTTATCCGAACTGTTTTTGTTTGCATGGTGCAGAGTTTTACAATGAAACAACACAACATCACCTTTTTGAAGATTTGTATGAACTTTTGTTTTTATTAGTTCAATATTTTTTGGATGAGTATCCAAAAAATTATCAACTTCATCAAACTGCTCTTTCTCAAAAGTGATTTTGTGAGATTTTGGAATAAACTCTAAAAGACCATTATCTAAATATTCATCTCCAAGACTTAACCAAACAGAAACTAAATCATTATTTTCAAAATTCCAATATCTTCTATCTTGATGCCAAAAAGTTCTTGTGCTTTCAAATGGTAATTTTGTCATTATTGAGTTATGATGAGCCAAAGTTAAAACAGGAGTATCATTTAAAATTTGTTTTAAAATAGGTCTGATTTTTTCATTTGTCATCCAGTTACGAAAAATCTCTTCTCTATCGTAAACTTGTCTTAGTCTTCGCACTGTGATTTTATCAATATCATTTTGCATATATTCTTGTTCAGTTTCAATTGGAGCTATTTTATTTTCTAAGTGGATTTTTGCTTTTTGTAGAATCTCATCACAAAGTTGCGAATCTGCAAAGTTTTTAAGAACTAAAAAACCATTTTCATGGAACTCTTTTAGTTGATTTTCATCTAATTTCATGGCATCTCTTAATTTTTATAATTTGACGCAATTATAGTAAAAAAAACTTTTTTTTAATTGATAACTGCGTTATGCCATTGAACTAGAGTTATTCTTCTTCCCTCGATTACTTTTAAAACTTCATGGGTAAAATATGGATTACTCAAAAATACTACCATATCACCAGCTTTTGGTTTTATTTTTACTTCATTTCCATTTTCATCATAAAGGAAATTAAACAGAAGTTCTCCACCTGTAAAAGTATTATCACTTGTATTTTCATCATAAGAAGTTGTGAATAAAACAGTTGTGATTTTTCTTTGATTTGTAACAGGAGTAAAACCTATTAACTCATTGTTTTTATAGATCATACTTGAATCGTCACTGTGTTTTGCATAAAAAGAGCCTTTTAAATACTCCAAAACTTGAACATCAGTAGAAGTAGTAAGTGCTAATTTAAAATAATCTTCAATTAAAGCTTGATGTTGTAAAAATCTATTTGTGTAAAGTTCAAAATGAGTTTTATTTAAAGCATAGATGTTAGTTTTTCTAATCTCTTCGTTTGTCGTTGCTTTAATCTGGAGGTTATTTGCTCTTAGTTGAGCTTTTTGAACATCTTCATCTTTTTTTATCTCTTTATTAATTTCATCACATTCATTTTTATCTAAAAAATTGTTTATGATTAAAAAAGGATAGTTATAATAAGGATTTGGTAATAATTTTGTTTTTATATCCAAATCAAGTAAGAAGTCTGCACAATAAATATTGTTGCTAATTTGTGTCATTTGTTGCCTTTCATAAACAAAATAGTTTATGAAAGTTGCT